>NZ_CAKLBO010000003.1:0-319652 GCF_920984695.1 Pedobacter sp. Leaf132
TGTAAGAAAGCTCTACTGCCATCTTCCTGAAGGATTCATCAAACATTCGTCTGCTCATATAATCAAATTTAAAAGTTTCTTTCTAAATCTGACGACTAAATTCCTCCAGTCAAATGTAGCAACTCCAGTAATCACCTACATTTATTGAAATGAAAAACGACAAAACATCACAAAACTACACGTTAAACAGACGTAATTTTGTTACTGGAATTATCCCGGTGATAGCTGGCGCAACAATACCATCCTGGGCTTCGGCGAAGGAGATTCAACAAACCAGAGAAGACAATGACTTTCCAGGACTTATTACGCGAGAGAAAAAGCCATTAAATATGGAGTTTCCATTTCCTACGTTAAAAAACAGGATTACTCCAAATAACCAGTTCTTCATCAGGAGTCATTTTAATATTCCCAATATTGATGCTACAAATTGGGAATTAGAGATTGGCGGCAACACCAATCATGTCATAAAGATCAATCTGAGCGAACTTAAAAAGCTTCCTGCAAAAAAGGTAATGGCTACTATAGAATGTGCCGGAAACGGACGTGCTAACCTCGCCCCAAAAGTGAAGGGTTTAGGATGGGAACAAGGTGGGATCAGCAATGCTGAATGGACAGGAGTACCTTTATCCGTATTGTTAAAGAAGGCTGGCATAAAGGTGGGTACGGTAGACATTATTTTGGAAGGGAATGATGAGGGGATGATTACAGAAGAGCCGAAATCACCAGGAAAAATCAAATTCGCCCGAAGCATTCCGTTAAATATAGCAATGCAGGATCACATCATCATCGCCTATGAAATGAATGGAAAACCATTGAGTGCTGAACATGGTTTCCCGGCAAGGGCAATTATTCCAGGATGGTATGGTATGGCATCTGTGAAATGGCTGATGAAAATTACTGCATCTGAAAAGCCGTTTGATGGCTATTGGCAGACGATTGAATATGCTTACTGGAAGCGTGTTGAAGGACTACCTACCTTGACGCCCGTAACCACTACATTGGTTAAGTCTGAAATATCAAGGCCGGTATTGTTTGAAGCGGTGCCGGCTGGAAAACCTTATCAAGTAAGGGGTGCAGGATGGTCAGGTGATAGTAACCTATCGAAAGTAGAAATAAGCACGGATAAAGGAAATTCATGGCAACCAGCAAAATTAATTGGTCCTGCTATCCCTTTCGCCTGGCAGCTATTTGAATTTGAATGGGTGGTTCCTGCTAAGACTGGAAGATATAGTTTAATGGCTAGAGCGACAGATCAAAATGGCAAAACGCAACCCATGGAGCATGATTTAGACAGAAGAACTTACATGGTTAATTTTATCTCGCCAATTGATGTAGATGTAATATAGCTCAATAAGAACAAATTTCAGTATCTTGCGGTTATCGCATAAGGCTTGTTTGGCATAAACAGTTTATCACAATTAATATTCTACATCAAACCATGATCAGATTCACGTCTATACTTCTACTATTTGCTAGTTTCTCTGCACGAGCACAACATGAACACATGCAAATGGCAACTAAAAAAAATGTCTTCCTTGGGCAAATGGCTCATATGATGATGAAGATGGATGAAATATCAGCTACCACATCTGCAGACAGAGATTTCATACAAATGATGATCCCACATCACCAGGGTGCTATTGATATGGCAGAAGAAGAGATTAAGACCGGAAAAAATAAAGAAATGATTCAGCTAGCTAAAAGTATCAAAGCTGAGCAACAAACCCAGATTCAGCAAATGCGACTCCTGCTCAGCCATCCTGAAGGATTTATCGCTACAGGCAACCAACATCAAAACGCCAACCAGAAGATGATGAAAGTGATGATGGAACAAATGCCTGAAGAAAAACAATTGTCTGATACTGATCTGTCCTTTGCAAGGATAATGCTTCCTCACCATCAGGCTGCCATCGACATGGCTAAAGTTGAGTTGCGGTATGGAAAAAATAAAAATGTAAAAAGACTGGCCGAGAATATTATCTCAGATGAACAGATAGAAATCCAACAAATGAAGACATTTACAAACTCCCATTAACATATGAAAAAGATATCCTTGTTTACGCTATTAATATTCAGTTTTGCCCTACAATCAAAAGCACAATCAATCTATGCCCAAGACAGGGTTTATACAGGCAATCAGATATCTAATACGGTTTCTGTCTTAGATCCCTCAACACAAACGCTATTAGGAAATATTGTTCTTGGTAAACCCCAACCTGATATCTTAAGTCCTCTATATAAGGGACAGGCCCTGGTTCATGGCCTGGGTTATTCCCCTAAAAGGCAATTACTAGCAGCGGTTTCCATTGGATCAAATTCAGTAACCTTTATTTCAACAGCAAAAAATAAAGTTTTAAAAACTGTTTATATCGGACGTTCACCGCATGAGGCAACCTTTAACCCTTCAGGATCACAGGCATGGATATCGGTAAGAGGAGAATCGTATATCAGCGTAATTGATGCAAATAAACTGATTGAAATCAAGCAAATTCCAGTAGCCGACGGCCCGGGAATGGTTGCTTTTACTCCAGATGGAAAATGGGCTTATATTTGTTCCAGCTTTACTGCAGAAGTGGATGTAGTGAATGCAACTTCTTATGCTATTGTAAAGCGTATTCCAGTAGTTAGTCCATTTTCTCCAAATATATTCTGTAGTCCTGATGGGAAATGGATTGCATTGACACATAAGGATGTAGGGAAGATCACTGTCATCAGCACGGAGACAAATACGATACATACAGTACTAAATACAGGTCCAATTACCAACCATGTCACTTTTACTTTAGTTAATGATTCACCTGTGATGCTGGCAACCATTGGCGGAGAAAACAGCTTAAAAGTATTTAGTGTTTCACAAGATTTCAAGCTTACTGATAGCGTTGCGACAGGATCATTGCCACATGGCGTCTGGACTTCGGCAGATGGTAAATTTGCATATGTCGGATTAGAAAATGATGACCAGGTACAAGTGGTTGATCTGGTAAAAATGGCCGTTGTAAAAACCATTGCTATTGGACAATGTCCGCAAGCATTGTTGTACGCCGCTAATGCCAGCCCTGCAAATGCCTCAAAAGAAAATTTAACCCCGCTTAATCTTGCAGACAAAAGTCAGGTGATTAAATTGATGAATAAGGATAATTCAATGTCATCAGGCATGCTAAACGTAAGAAGCGTAGGCTTGACTGATCTTGTCCAACAGGACTTTAAAAAACTCGAGCCAAATACTTCGTATACTTTAGCGTTAACCAACTCCTCAAATGATACGTTTAACGCAGATTATGTCATCAATTCTTTTAAGACCGATGAAAAAGGAGCTTTTAGCGGTCAATCCTCGGGGATAATTAAGAGTGTAGGAACAGGTGGCGCCGATTATAAACATGTGGTTCTTATTGATGATCTTTCAAAAAAGCTGGTGATGATCAGTAACTAATGTATTTTAAACCAAAGATATAACTGCCCATAATGCAGCACTTGAAATTACTATCCATAAAATTACGCCTTGTAACAGTGGCATTATCCCCACTGCTTTCAAGATAGTAAATGAGAGTCCGCTTCCTATCAGGAACAAGGTTAAAGTTAAGCCTGCTTTTGCTAATGCTACAAAGTAGGGCGCAAAAGGCTTAATAAAAGGTAAGTAGGTGTTGGCGATCATTGCCAGGATAAATAGCCCTATAAAATAGGGTATACTAACTTTGCTATTGTTGCTTTTGAACAGGAAAGATGTACCAAACGCTACGGGAACAATCCATAGTGCTCTGGCTAACTTAACAGTTGTGGCTATCTGTAGTGCTTGTTCACCATATTTACTGGCTGCCCCAACAACAGAACTGGTATCGTGAATAGCAATGGCACACCACATACCAAATTGTGACTGTGACAAGTTAAGCGCATGTCCGATAGCGGGGAAAAGAAATAAGGCCACCGAGTTGAGTATAAAAACAGTACCCATTGCAACGGAGATCTGTTTTTCTTCTGCGTTCATTACAGGCGACAATGCAGCAATAGCACTTCCACCACAGATCGCCGTTCCAGCTGATATCAAAAAAGATGTTTTACGTTCTATTTTAAATACTTTTCCCAGGATAAAACCAATGATAAGCACTCCGAAAATAGAAACTACGGTAAACAGTACGCCTTCTTTTCCTGCTTTCATTGCACTGAATACATTCATTCCAAATCCTAGCCCGACAACAGAAATTTTTAGCAGCAGGTTTGTGGCCTTGTGATTTAAATGCAGATAGGGATGTTCCATTAGTTGCGCCAATACTAATCCTAGCAATAAGGCTAAAGGAGGCGACATAAATGGAAAGAGGCACAGCAAAACTGCCAGGATGAAGATAATTTTACGGGTGTTTAAATTTAAGTTTAGCAGGTTACCCGCCTTTATTTTAGAAGAATTTGAATTGTCTTTGATTTGTGTCATAATTTTGATTGTCTTTATTTTCTAATTCAAAGATCCATAACTAATAAACCCCGATCAAATCATTAAAACTTATCTTCCATAACTTCATGTTATAGAAGATAAGTTTTTAGACATTATTTATTCCCAACCCCATTTTTTGAAAATGAGATGTCCTTTATCGGATTGCATAAACTTGATAAAATCCTCAGTTTCCGACTTATGCGTACCAGTGCTACCCCTCACTACAGGTGTACCTCTATAGACTGTTTGTGTAATAGGAATCCTAACCATTGAGGTGAGGTCTGGTAAACGGTTATGCCAGGAGCCAAATGTTATCCAGGCATCATATTGAGGATCATTTTTCCATGCAGCAATACCCAATGCCGAATTTGCAAATGTACCTGCTATACGCTGCTGTATGTTTGCAATCAGATCTTGTCGACCTGCCAAATCTTCCCAAAGCCCCATTTGCCCAGCCCCATTCACATCAAGAATTTTCACACCTGGTTTACAGAGATCGCCCAGATTTTTGATGTTTTTAGGATTGCCGGGCCGTACCAGGATCGCTGCCGCACGTTTATATAACTCTGTCCGAGAGTTCGCCACTATCATGTTTGGGTGGTCAGACATGAATTTTGAAAGCATGTATTCTGCTCCTCCAAAGAACAGATCTGCATGTTTCATTGCATCCGGCATCCATTCATTATCTGGCCCGGCAGTGACTTTAATTACGATATCATGCTGCTTTCCAAAAACCTTCGCACATTCATTGATCGGTCCGAGCGGCCCACCGGGACCATAGACATATAAAGTATCGTTTGGGATTTGTGCATTCCCAATGGTCACTACAGCAACGACTGACAATATGGTTAAAAATATATTTTTCATTGTGTTTATGTTTAAGGTAAATCAAAACCAAACTTTTTGTAGATGGCAGCAGCCTGCGGACTGATCAAAAAATCCATAAAATCTTTTGCAGCGGCCGGATGTGGCGCATCTTTTAACTGTCCCGCTATATATTGCGCATGGATATTCTCTTTTTCAGGAATTTCAATGAGCTCAACAGGATGGCCAATCATTTTCTGATAGTAGGCCTCAGTATACCATACTGGAGCGGCGTCACTTTCGTTGTATAGGATCCTCATTGGTGATTGGCGATGATGGATCATGGTAAGATAAGTAGTCTTATCTTTAACTTTATCTTCCATGATGGTAGATTTTAATGTTTCCCCTCCAGCTTTCACATAGGCTTCTTCAATACGTTTACCGATCCCTTCATTCTCTGGATTGGGCATACTGATCCTCAGCTCTTTATTTGCTAAATCTTTGAGTGACTTCAATGCCTTCGGATTTCCCTTTTGGACCATGATTGCCAACCTGTTTCTAGCATATAAAGTCGTTTTGCTAAACCATTCAGGGGTCATGTCTATCCGGTTCTTACCAGCTGTATAAACATCCGGCTTTAAGGTAATTCTCATGTTGCCCACCACAATGCTACCGGTTTTTATTTGTTGGGCTAAAATGCCTGGGGGAAGCGTTTCGGCAAATACCCGCTGATAATGTGGATATGACTTTTTAAAGGCTGCAATTAATTCGTCAATGCACATAAACTGGTTACCGGCAAAGAAAACCACCAGTTGGGGATCATTAATGTCTCCAAAAAGATCAGGCACATTGTCTACTCCAGGTACTGTGAACTGAACTTTACTTTCAGGTGGAGTATTCCAGGGCGGATCAAAGCGATGATCCTGGGCCTTAACATTTCCACAAAGCAATAAAAATGCAACTGTGGCTAAAAAGGTGTGATTTATATATTTCATGATTTTCTAATTATTTGGTTTAAGGATGTACAACTGCCCATCCCTGATAGTGACGGATGATGATTTCACCATTGCCGCTGGGTACATAACTGATAAAATCAAATAAGGTATTTTTTTCGATTTTCCTTTCTCTGACGGTATTTTCACATTGTGCAAGAATTACTCCTCTGGATTGCAGTTCTAACAATGTTTTTTCAAAAGATCCGTTCTTCTGGTAAACAGCTACGCCATCTCCAAAGGCAATAAGTTCTGCATTGATTTTCCCTTTTAACCTGGGATCGTCGAGTGCATTTTTTAGGTTTCGAAGTGTTCCTGCAATCTTTTTCTCATCACCGTTATTGATTACATACAGTGCCTTATAATTTTTCAGGGTGGCTTTTGCCCCTGTAAAATTAGCAGGTGTAGCTTGGGCAAAAGTGGCCGAGGTTGCTGCGATCAGCAAAAATAATGTACAGATTAAGGTTATTTTTTTCATGATTTTAGATTTTGATGATTTATTTAGTTGTTAGTTTTACTTGTTTTTCGGAGGTTACAATTGGTGCAAATGGACCATACTTATGTTGATTTTCAGAAAATTTGTCGGCATATGGTCCGTATGGCGCATCAAAAGGTTTTTTTAACAAATCAGGGTAATCTTTTCCCTGATCTTTATGTGGTCTTGGCTGTGAGTTCACAAAAGCAGCGAGATCCCAGGCCTCCTCATCACTTAACTGCGCATCTCCATATCTGGCACCATATGGCATATTGTTCTTTACGAACCCCGCAAAGTTACTGAGTCTATACATCCCTGCGCCATCATTGTAGCTGTGTTTGCCCCATAATGGCGGATAAACATAAGTTAGTTTGTCTTCATCAAGTATTCCCTCACCATTTGCACCATGACAACTTTGACATTTACTGGTATATAAAATCGCTCCATGTTTGACATTCGCTGCCCTATCCAGGAATTTTAATTTTTCGGTTCCCGTTCCAAACACTTTCTCCCCTTTTTTTACACCTGTTCCAAGCCATTTCATATAAGCCAGCATTGCCTGTATCTCTTTACTAGATTCGTCTGGTACTTTGCCTGCAAGACTTCGATTGAAGCACTCTGCAATACGTGCCGATGCAGGTTCAACCTTTCCTGATCTGCCACTCATTTTAGGAAAACTGGAAATAAAACCAGCATAATTATTTCCGAACAGTTTGGTTCCACCCTCGAGGTGACAATTCTGACAATTCATACCATTTGTAATACGGGCTATGGATCCATTTGGCCCAAAATATTTGCTCGTATGTGCTATTAATTCTTTGCCATACCTGATCATCTGGCCGTACTTGGTGTCCGCCGGAATCGTATTTTCATCAGGCGCTTTCCAGGCATCAGCAGGTACAACCTGGCTTTTGACGTTAACAGCAGCTATACCGGTTTCCACATCCTGTTTGGTTTTTGCTGTCACTACATCTGGCTGCCCATTAAAAAATAAAGTGCAGATGAAAATGGTTCCACAAGCAACAAATAGAAACGCAATGATAGCCGTTGTCCTGGCTGTATATATAAGTGCTTGTCTGATTTCTTTTTCTGTTGATTCCTTATTCATAACCAATATTTTTCTGTTACAAATGTGCATTTATTCTACTCATCAGAAAAAGCATAAAAAGTTATTGATGATAACGTAAGGTTATGATGTCAGTACCCGTTGAAACAAATTGTTTGTATCTTAGGTTATCTACTAAAACCGTGTATGATAGATTTCCGTTTGCAAGTATTTTATGCTGTCGCTAAAAGGCTGAATTTTACAAAGGCCTCGGCAGAGTTATTTATCAGTCAGCCTGCTGTAACCAAACACATTAAAGAATTAGAGCAGGAGTTCAAAATGTCATTATTTGAACGCAGTGGAAACAAAAAAATCAGCCTCACCCCAGCCGGCGAATTATTGTTGCATTACGCAGAACAGATTTTTGGAACTTACCGGGAACTGGAATATGATATGAATCTACTTACTAAACAGCATAAAGGAATATTGAGGATTGGTGCCAGCAGTACTGTGGCACAATATATCATTCCACCTGTATTGGCACAGTTTCACAATAAGTTTAAGGATATACAAATTCAACTGGTTACCGGAAACACAGAAGATGTAGAGCAGCGTTTGATTGCTAAGGAAATAGATTTTGGAATCATTGAAGGCATCTCCCGGAACCCACAGATTAAATACGAACAATATCTAAAAGACGAGCTGGTGCTGGTGTGTTCTGGTCACAATTATGCCATGAAAAAGGAAATGATCAAACCGAATGAGTTGAAGGATTATGATTTATTACTTCGTGAACCTGGTTCTGGTACACTAGATGTTATTGCATATGCTTTAAAAGCACACCAGATAAAGGTGGGGGACTTAAATATAGAAATGCAGTTAGGTAGTACCGAAAGCATTAAATCCTATTTGATTCACAGCAAATGCCTGGCTTTTTTATCTATCCACTCCATATTGAAAGAGCTCAAGAATAATGAATGCCGCATCATAGATATCAAGGATATGGTTATCGAAAGGCCGTTTCATTTCATTCAGCTTCATGGTCAGCAGGACGCTCTGGCGGAACTATTTATGCGCTTCGCTAAAAGCTACAACTATAATGTATAGTGTTACCGAAATTTCGAGGCAATATCAGCCAGCTAAAGTGCTGCTGCTCTTTGTTTCTGAAGCTCCTGGAGGTGACGATAAACATTTTTACCTGGGAAATACTAATCTGTTTCGAACAATTTATCTTGCATTTAGTGAGGTATTTGGCGATTTTAAATCTGTAGAAGATTTTTTGCAGTTCTTTAAAGGCACGGGATGCTTTTTGGAACATCTAACTTGTACACCTATTGATAAATCGTCAGTTAAAATCAGAAAAAACCAGAGGCAGGGGGGAATAGAGCAATTAGCTCATAAAATCAGAACATATCAACCCCGATTAATCATGATCCTAATGAAAAGCATTGAACAAGAGGTTAAAGAATCTATTGACCTATCAGGCTTATCGTTTATCGAAGAAATTGCAGTTACCTGCTATCCTGCCGGCACTGAATCAAACAGGCTTACTTGCATCCGGGATACCAGGGTTATCATCTCCAAACTGGCATCGATATTGACATAACATGCAAATATATTGCTGTAATATACCGATACAGAACAAGATGAAAATTCAAGATCAGGAAAACACCAAACAGCATGCAGGAGACCATTTGGCTAATGAAAGAACATTTTTGGCCTGGATCAGAACCAGTATTGGTATCATGGGATTTGGCTTCGTGGTGATGAAATTCTCGCTATTTATCAAGCAGATCAGTGCCGCACTGGGGAGTAAAGTGCCCCTGCACCAAACCGGAGATTCCCGCATTATCGGGATTTTTCTAGTTGCCCTGGGAGCAATTACTATCATTTGTTCTTACTTAAGATATAATTCAACGAAAGAACAATTGAATCAGGGGGTGTATTACCATTCAACACTTTTTGTTAAAGTTTTAACCGCTTTAGTTTTCATAGCTAGTATACTTTTACTGCTCTACCTTATTAAAACAACATAGGCAGTTAAATCATCTGTACTTGATGCTTTAGAAAAGAGAGGAAGGAAAGCGGTCGATATAGCGTTGTTTTTTGATATAAATTGCTGATTGCATTGGTCAAGGATCTTATAAAAATTTCACCTCTTTATGATAATCCACAGGAACAGGATAAGTCAATATTTTATGTTCCCGTAAATATTTTGGGTACCGCAATACGCTGTGAAGAATATATACCTGAATGGCCACTGAAAAAATAGGCTGTAAAACAGGCTACCGCAAAAAACATGGTGTATTCACTACCAAAAAGTTCTATACCCATAATCGTACAGGCAAGGGGTGTATTCGTTGCACCAGCAAAAACAGCAATAAATCCAAGGGCAGCAAACAAACTAACTGGAGCATTTAATAAGGTCGAAAGTGCATTGCCTAATGTTGCGCCAATATAAAACAAAGGCGTTACCTCACCACCTTTAAATCCAGTTCCTAATGTTAAAGTTGTGTAAATGGTCTTCCATAACCAGCTCCAAGTATCTGCTCCACCAGGCTGAAAAGCAGAGGGAATTGTAACGGCTCCTTGGTATTCGCTATCCACGCCCAAACTTAAGTAATCCGGTTTCCCGATGGCGTAAGTCAAGCCTATAATAATCAGACCACCGATAACAGGAATAAGCCACTGGATCTTACATACTTTAGAAAAAAAGGCCTTGATCTCATGCACCATTACAGCAAACAGGTAGCTGGCCAGACCAAACAATGTGGATGCTAGAATAACCTTACTAAGCAGGAGTAGGTTTACCGGCAGGTATTCAGATAGAAAGTAGGCACTTTTCTCTATGAGATCGATGTGATAAGCGGTATGATGGATGCCCCAGGCAGAGACAGTAAGATCACCAAGCACGCTGGCAATTAATGCGGGAAGTAAAGCCTTGTACTCTATTCTTCCAATGGCCAGAACTTCCATTGCAAATATGGCACCGGTGAGCGGTGTTCCGAACACCGCCCCAAACCCGGCTGCAATTCCCGCGGTAAGGAGCATCTTGGTGTCTACCTCATTTAGCTTAAACCAGCGGCTAAACATTCCTGCGATGCTTCCTCCGATTTGTACCGCGGTTCCCTCTCTTCCAGCCGATCCGCCAAACAAATGGGTAATCACTGTAGTTATTAAGATTACTGGCGCCATCTGCCTGGGCACTCCACCACCCGGCCTATGGATTTCATCCATGATCAGGTTATTTCCTTTTTCTGAGGACCTACCAACTGACTGATAAATCAGGTGGATCACAATACCTGCTAAAGGTAGCAGAAAAATGAGACAGGTATGCTGAAAGCGAAAGTGAATGGCCCAGCCTAGCAGCCAAAGGAACAAGGCAACCATACTTCCTATTGCAATGGCAACAGGAAGTATAAGCAGCGTCCATCGAACCGCATATTTAAAAACCGAAAGGTGTTCAAATAAAAATTTATTATGTTTCATTGTAGGTTAGCGGCTGATTTATAATTTTTTATAAAAAGTATTGATTCCTGCAAATGATGCCCTATCACCAAGTTCTTCTTCTATCCGAAGCAACTGGTTAAATTTAGATACCCTTTCAGAGCGGCAGCCACTTCCTGTTTTGATGTGCCCCGCACCGGTAGCGACAACCAGATCCGCAATTGTCGTGTCTTCAGTTTCACCACTGCGGTGAGAAATAAAGCAATTGTAACCGTTTTTTTGGGCTAGTTCTACGGCCTTTAGCGTTTCGGAAACTGTACCGATCTGGTTCAATTTAATCAGTACGCTGTTTGCAATGCCCTGGTCGATTCCCTGCTGGATAATACTCGGGTTGGTGCAGAATATATCATCTCCAACCAATTCCACTTTGTCTCCCAAAAGGCTGGTCAGCTTTTTCCATCCCTCCCAATCGTTTTCGCCCAACCCGTCTTCCAACAGGATAATTGGGTACTCTTTTAACCATCCTTCCCAAAAGCCAATCATTTCATCTGTTGTGATCCGTTCTTTAGAACTTTTATAAAATTCATATTTTCCATTATTCCACATTTCGCTGGTCGCTGGGTCAAGACAAAGGGAAATATCCTTGCCTGGAGCAAAACCGGCAATATGTATCGCTTCCATGATGATTTGGACGGCTTCCTCATTAGAACTCAGATTTGGCGCAAACCCACCTTCGTCACCAACTCCGGTATAATAGCCTTTCGCTTTTAGCAGACTTCTCAGGGAATGAAAAACAGCTTCGCCCATACGGATACTTTCCTTAAACGAGGGGGCGTTATGAGGGGCAATCATAAATTCCTGAAAATCGATGTTGTTATCAGAATGCCTTCCCCCATTAATGACATTCATGCACGGTACGGGCATTACGTAACCTTCCCTTTCCACTAGCTGCCTATACAAGGGAATCCCTTTTGCAACGGCCGAAGCCCGGGCGAAGGCGATTGAGGCCGCAAGCATCGCATTTGCGCCGAGCCTTGATTTATTCTCGGTTCCATCCAGACCAATTATATGATCATCGAAGGCCTGCTGACCCTCAAAGGATAAGCCGGTGACTGATTTGCCGACTTCGACGTTAATCCCTTTTACTGCTTTTTCCACGCCTTTACCATTATAGCGCTCTGGATCACCATCTCTAAGCTCTACGGCTTCTTTTTCACCCGTACTTGCCCCGGATGGAGAAATACCCCTTGCTGTTGTTCCGTTAAGAGTGACTTCTACTTCTACTGTCGGATTGCCCCTGGAATCCAAAATTTCACGGGCATGAATTTTAGTTAATTTCATAGTTTTTTGTTTTATATTGATTTTTAGTATTTCGGTTGCTTACAAATAATTGAGTTTCTCAAAAGATCAAAACCAGTGTTCCCCCAATGATCAGCAGGGCACCAAAGAATACTTTCAGGGTAAGAGCTTCTTTCAGGAACACCATTGCAAGTATAATAGTTAGGGCAACACTCAACTTATCAACAGGGGCGACCTGGGACACTTTCCCGATCTGCAAAGCCTTGTAGTAGAATATCCAGGACAAGCCGGTGGCAAGGCCAGATAAAAAAAGAAATAGCAGGTTATGCTTTGACAGTTCCGTAATTCCTTTAAGTTCGCCTCTGGCCATTACGATCCCCCAGGCTACAATCAGTATTACCACCGTTCGTATGGCAGTAGCCAAATCAGAATTGACATTGGTTACGCCGACTTTTGCAAAGATGGCCGTAAGGGAAGCAAAGAAAGCTGATAATAGCGCGTAGATCCACCACATAGTTTTATGTTAATTTTCCGTTATTGAATAATTCCAAAGTAAATGAGTACAAGAACCGTTGCTCCGGCAATGATCCGGTAAATGCCGAACCAGCGGAAAGAATGCTTTTGAAGATAGGTGATGAAAGAGCGGATGGCCATCCATACATCCCACCCGCACCTGCTTTACTTAAATGAATGATCGTAGTTAGATTCGGTTCATGGGAAGGGCGTAGACGCTTAACGGTGTTTTTAATCAGTCCTGAAGCAATCTGATCTGCACTAGCAACTAGTAGCGCAATGGTAATAAGAACCTGCCAAATTTTTTTGCAGAAATTCTGGAAGAGGCAATAAATAATGAAGGCATAAAAAGGAAGCCAAAAACGCTTATCACTGGCCCAGTACATGATCGTATCCCAGAATGCATTATGGTGCTGATTTATCCACAAGAACCATTCAGTTTCAACCGGCAGGACCATTGCTAACACTGATCTCACTTTGGCAGACAGACAAAGTAAGACAAGCGCAATTAAGATAGCTGCCAGCAATAAGAGTTGAGAATTTATTTTTAATTTTTTCACCTACAATACTTTGACCGGCAGATTTTATTACCTGCTGGAATTTCTATTGTAGGCGCCATCAGCTTTTGAAAAAAGCGGTTGAATCGGAAGGACACCATTTCCGTATTGCAAATATAATACTAATAAAATGATGTGCAAAATCTTAAAGTAGGTGTTGAGAATTTAATTTATCACTATTCCTCCTTATTTGAATACGAGAACCAGTTTCTTATTCTTCTACCGTTTAAACAAGCATCATATCACGGGATTAAAGCTTTTCTTAAACAAAATGAAACCGCCTGGAAATAACCATGTTATCTATATAGGAATTTTTTTTATAACCCTAAAAAATTAAAGTTATGGGATACCATGAATGGAAAAACTGTATTGATGCATGCTTAAAGTGTGCTTCAATTTGCAATCATTGTGCAAGTTCATGCACTCAGGAAGAAGACGTGAAAATGATGGCGCGGTGTATTGAGCTTGATATGCAATGTGCAGCCATCTGCTACTCTGCCGCTCAATTGATGAGTATGGGTAGCTCTTTTGCTCAAGACATTTGCCGTATTTGCGCAGATATTTGCCAGCAATGCGGAGATGAGTGTAGTAATCATCATACCCAGCATTGTCAGGAATGTGCAGATGCTTGTAAGGCTTGTGCGGAAGAATGCAGAAGAATGACAGGAGTAGCTGCTTAAGATGCCAATCACCGTGAGCATTAATTGATTAAGGGCAGCATTCTAGTTGCCCTTTCATTTTTATAAATAGGCAAATTTATTCCATTCATTTTATTTTCATTATTCCCTCCTTTTTTGATAAGCGACTCTAAGCAAATGCTGATGCATTTAAGCAAAGTATAACGTTCCAGACAATCATTAAATATCTCTTTTTCTTTTTGCTGATTATCATAAACCCATTCCATTATTCAAATCAGAATTTTAGTTTTTGATGATGAGTTTTTGATAATTTGCGCTATATCAAAAACGAAGGATTAAATGTATCTAAAATTCTAATGATAATATTAGCAAAATCATTTGAGATAGCTTATGTTCATGGCCTGTATATCTTGTGTAGTGAAACCAAGCTATAATCATTTAAAGTTCAAGCTCTTCGGTTAGCAATCCAATTTTAAGTCCGATTTTCTGCGCAGCCAAGACAAGATTTCCGTTATGCTAGGCTCAAAGAAAACTTATTTGTAACCTGTAGCAATATTGAAGCATTTGTACTATCAGTTGTATGCATATTTATATTTTAGTGGGAGTTACAATTGTATTCCCAAGCAGATCAAATACAAATTACCAAAGAATTGTTGCAAAAAACAATTCCGCATGCAAAAATAACTCATCTTAATTATCACATTAGTATTGAAGCAATTATGTTCAAATCATCCATGAACTGGTTCGATTTCAGTACGCCCGGGGGTACAGCCCCTTTTTACGCAAGTAAAGAGGGGTTTTTCTTTTAAAAACTTGCCTAATTCTTCAGAAACAAAGATTTTAGCGGTTCGATCTCCGGTTAGGTTATGTGAATCACCCCAGCCGGATTAAGGTCGAACCGTTGAGCCAAAGTTATTATTTTGCATCCCTAAGGGCTTGAGCCAATTCATGTGGGAGCATACTTTTTTCAATACTCTGCGCCGATGCTTCAACATCATACTCCACTCTTCTAAATTCAATCTTAAGGCTATAACAGTCGGTGGCTGATGTGTCTTTGTTTAGAGTTAACAAAACATAACAACCTCTTGGATCACCATCTTTCGGTTTTCCAACGGAACCAAGATTTACAATATGTTTGAAAGTTCCATCATATACCTTCAATATCCGATGGTAGGGCTTATGGGAATGGCCAACAAATAAAAAATCGGCATCCGCTTCTTCTAATAAGTCTAACACATATTTTTCATCGGTGTCGATAAGTATATATTCGTCAATCTTCCTTGTACTACCATGTGCGAAAACAAGATTCAATTTTTCGCCATTCATTTTATATTCCAATCGGATGTGTGCAGGGAGAGTATTTAGATACGCTCTGTTATCGTCTCGGATTAAATGATAAGCATGTTTCCTGCCAGCTTCATTAAGGCTTTCAGATGTCGTGATTATGTTTTCAACCTTCTCATCGTGATTGCCCTTAAGCGTTGGTATGCCCCGTCTCCTTATTTCATCAATTATTTCATTGGGGTAGATGTGGTAGCCTACTAAATCCCCAAGGCAATATACAGCATCAGGTTTTTGGCTATCCATATCCCTCAACATTGCTTCAAAGGCAGGAAGATTGGCATGTATATCTGAAAAAAGTGCTATCTTCATGGTCTATCCGTTACGTAACATATCTGCATATTCATTTGGCAATGGACTATCCTCAACTGCCTTTGCTGCTTTTTCAACATCATATTCAAAGCGGATGAACTCTACTATAATGCTCTCCTTATTAGTTACGGTACTATCGGGATTGATGGTCAGAATCACATAACCACCTCTTGGGTCTTTATCCTTCGGTTTTCCCACTGAACCAATATTTATCGCATGCCTAAAATGATCATTTCCGTCTGTACCAGAATTTAAAATACGGTGGTATGGTTGATGGGTGTGCCCAAAGCACATAATATCCGCATCGGCCTGTTCCATAATCCTGAGCATGCTTTTTTCATCACGATCCTCAAAAAGGTACTCATTTACCTTCCTCGGACTGCCATGGACAAAAAGAATATTCCGCTTATCGTGGTTCAACTGGTATTCTAGCCTTATATGAGCCGGCAAGGTTCTTAAATAGGCTCTCTGCTCGTCTTTTACTACTTCATTCGTATAGGAAATGGAGACCTTTCCCATTGCTTTTTCTTCATCGGTCTTGTAGGCACAACCACAGTCGTCGCTCGAACGGCCAATGCCCCAATCATAATTTCCCGCTATGGTGGGAATACCGCGTCTGCGGATTTCATCAATCACTTCATTCGGCCAGATGTTATAGCCGACAAGGTCGCCCAAACAATAAATTGCATCGGTATTTCTAGCTTCAACGTCTTTAAAGAATGCTTCCAGTGCCGGAAGATTGGCATGGATATCAGAGAATAAAGCAATTTTCATAATATAGTTGTTGGTTTTCTTAATTGGTGATTTCTGCTGTGCTGTAATATTTTTTTCTGAACCAGAATGCAAGGTTGACTAGTGCGATCAGTGCTGGTACTTCAACCAATGGGCCTATTACCCCTGCAAAAGCTTGCCCGGAGTTAATACCAAATACCCCAATGGCAACTGCGATGGCAAGTTCAAAATTATTCCCCGTAGCGGTAAAGGCAATGGAGGTACTTCTAGAATAGTCTGCACCGAAGTATTTCCCCGCAAAAAAGCTCACTATGAACATGATAGAGAAATAAATTACCAGAGGTATAGCAATACGAACTACATCCATTGGGATCTGCACAATCAGGTTACCCTTTAAGCTGAACATAATGACAATGGTAAATAACAATGCAATTAAGGTAATAGGAGATATGAAAGGCACAAACTTGTTTTGGAACCAATCCTCTCCTTTGAGCTTGATCAGGGAATATCTGCTGATAATACCCATCGCAAAAGGCAGTCCCAGATAGATACCCACACTTTTGGCAATCTCTCCGATTGTAATATTGACTTCAAGACTTTTTAAACCAAAGAAAGGTGGCAGAACGGTGATAAATACATAGGCAAATACACTGTACAGCAAAACTTGAAAAATACTGTTCAATGCAATCAGGCCAGCGGCATATTCGCGGTTGCCCTCAGCCAATTCATTCCATACAACTACCATTGCAATACAACGTGCAAGACCAATCAATATTAGTCCAACCATGTATTCTGGATAGTCCCTTAGAAAAGTAATGGCCAAGAAGAACATTAAAAGTGGGCCAATCACCCAGTTGAGCACCAATGAAACGCTCAGCACTTTGGTATCCTTGAATACTTCTCCCATTTTTTCGTATTTCACTTTTGCAAGTGGTGGATACATCATCAGGATGAGCCCGATTGCTAGAGGTATATTGGTAGTCCCAGAGGAAAAGGAATTGATAAAGTTTGAAGAAGACGGAATAAAATAGCCAATCCCAACTCCAATAGCCATCGCTATAAAAATCCAAAGGGTAAGGTAACGGTCTAAAAAGCCAAGTTTTTTTTGTTCTGCCGCAGGGGCACAATTGTTTGCACTCATCGTTATTTGGTTAAATATTGATTCATAAAATCAGCTGAATAGGTCTTGATCAGGTCACGCACTCTTCTGAACTCATCCATCACTTCGTCGATAGAGCCAGTTGCCTTGGCAGGATCGGGGAAATTTTGGTGAAAACGATCTACCTTACCGGGAAAGAAAGGGCAGGCTTCATTTGCATTATCGCAAACAGTAATTATCGCATCAAAATCAATTCCTGCAAACTCATCCACATGGTTTGAGGTGTGTTTAGAAATATCAATATGGTCTTCTGCCATTACCTGTATGGCTTTTGGATTTACCCCATGTGTTTCAATTCCTGCGCTATAAATCTCCGCCCGATTTCCGCCAAAATGTCTCAAATAACCTTCTGCAATTTGGCTCCTACAGCTGTTTCCAGTGCATAGCACTAATATTTTTTTCATAACCCCGTCTAACAATCAATCAATAATTTTACTTCTTCTTTCAAGTAGTACTGTATCCCTCCAAACGCCGTTTTGCTTGCCTATCTTCTCCCTGATACCAAGGGTTCTAAATCCTGCTTTTTCATGGATACGAAGACTGCCAAAATTTTCTGGAAAGATTCCTGCCTGTAATGTCCATATACCTTCAACTTCGCTAAAACCCACAAGTTCATTCAAAAGCTTAAGACCATATCCATTTCCCGAAAATGCAGGATCTACGTACACGCTCACTTCCGCAACTCCCGCATACACGCAACGAGAAGAAACTGGTGTTAGCGCCGCCCAAGCAATTACTTTCCCCACTTCCTCGGCAACAATACGGCAAGTGGCAAGATGTGAGCTGTCCCATTCATTCCATGAGGGTGCGCTTGTCTGGAAAGTGGCATTGCCAGTAGCAATACCCTTTTCATAAATTGATTTTACATCGTCCCAATCGGAGGCCAATAAATTTCTTATGGTCATATTAGCAGCAACCTCCACCAGGAGTACAGTTATTAACTGCACCAGCTAGATTGACTATTCCTTTTTTTGGCGCATCTTCAACTCCACAGGCGTCTTTTGCGAGACAGGCAGTCTGTTTTGCAAGCAACAGAAAGTTTGTGCCATCAAAGCTAAGGTCATACTTTCCGATAGTGTCGGATTGGTATTCTACTTCAATTTCAAGATCTTCCATACCTAGTACCTTTTCAGACAGAGAGATGATATTCAATAGCTTTCCTGCTTTTAAGCGATGCTCATAATCATCAGCATCCCATAGTTGGAAATTCGCAACTTTCTCATGGCGGACTTTGCCACCGCAATCGATGAAGTCTTTTGTGATAACACCGACCTCTGTAACATGGAAATGTTCAGGTACGGCACTACCATTTTCCAATTGAAAATTCACCGCCTCGGCAGAGGCTAAGATTTCTTTTATTTCTGATAATTTCATAATGTATATATTTAAAGTATTATTGCAATTTAACGATTGATTAAGATAAAAAAGGGTTAGCAACAGCCAGTCTCACCTTTGTAAGAGCCTAGAAACGCTCCAAGCTGATCCTCTAATAATTTCCAAGTCTTTGGGTTGATGCAATAGCACACGCTAACGCCTTCTATCGTACCCTGTATAATTCCAACTGTTTTCAACTCTTTCAAATGTTGTGAAATGGTAGCTTGCGCCAGTCCAAGTTCACCAACCAGATCACCACATATACAGGTGTTCGAGATAATAATCCTTTGTAGGATAGCGATACGAGCAGGGTGTGCAATTGCTTTTAGCAATGTAGAGAGCCTGTTCTGCTCATCCGTAAATATTTCTGATCTTGTAAGTCCCATAATTTATATTGCAATATTACGATAGTTATCTTAAACCGCAAAATTAAATCGTATTATTACGATGGTTTTGTTAAAAAAAGGTTTATAGCTCTCCTGATTTTGAAATAGATGAGTAAAATCAATTCTGCATGCAAAAATAAACGCAACTAATTAACTTATTGGTATTGAAACAATTACATTCAATTCTTCGATAAACTGGTTCGACTTCAGTACGTCCGGGGGTACATTTTTTTAATAGGGATCCCCAACAGGGTCCCTATTTGTTTTATAATCATATTGCTTTTTGGAACCCCTTGATTATTTCTTGATTTTGAAAGGGAAGAATTAGTAGAGGTCACATCAAACTTATCATAATATTTATCGTTCTGGTGAAATAAGAAAACTTTCATTACAATCAATTACATAAATTTTTATTCTTAGTTACTTACCTTTAAGCATGTTTGAAGTTTTTGAAAATTATTTACGTGGATGGGTAGAAATATCTGATGAAGAATTGAACATTATCCGGGCAGCGAGTACAGAGAAAAATTTACGCAAATGGCAATCGATTTTGCATGATGGAGAGGTATGGAAGATAAACTGTTTTATTGCCTCAGGCTGTTTCCGGCTTTATAGATTTGGCAAAGATGGAACCGACCATACGTTACGATTTGGGGTAGAAAACTGGTGGATAAGTGACCAGGAAAGCTATAATAATGGAACCCCTTCTCTAAACAACATTGAAGCCTTAGCGGCCAGTTCAGTAATTATCTGGACGAAAGAAAACTGGAACGAATTATTGGTCTCCATACCATCGCTAAGGCTTTTTTATGAGAAACTTTTGGCTCGTAGTTATGAAACAAGCCAGCATCGCATTTACGCTCTTATCAGTGGTTCAGCGGAAGAAAAATACCTTGAATTTCAAAAAACCTATCCAAGTGTATTTAACAAAGTTCCTTTGCACATGGTAGCTTCTTATTTAGGCATCTCAAGAGAAACGTTAAGCCGTATTAGAAAAGAGTTTACCAAGAAGAAATAAAAGTGGGTGATCATGATGTATGATTCACCCACTTTTACTTATGCTATTGGATGAAGATTAGAAACCTGACTAACGCTTTCCAGTAAAGAGGCAACGTTTAGAATGGTAGATTCTGCCAACCAACTTCCAACAAGTTGTACAGCTATTGGTAATCCTTGCTTACTGGTGCCAAAACGCATAGCAATTCCAGGTAAACCGGCGATGTTTAGCGGCACGGTAGCACCTTGAAGATAGGTGGCGTCAACCTGTTGTCCATCAATAACAAACTCGCTTACGCCATGCTCGTGTGCTGGAATAGGCAACACGTGGGTAAGCAACACATCATATTTTTGAAAGTATTCTGCAAAGCCATCTCTAATCCGTTCAGTAGCCTGTTCAGCTTCAATATAGTCTTTCATTGAGGTGTCGGGTAGAGAAAGCATAGTTTTTGCCATTTTATAAAGTTCATCTTCGCTACGACCTGCAGTAGCTATCCTAAATGCTTCTTTCATTTCCATTACATGTAGTTTATTGAAAACATCAAGTGCAAAATCTCGTTCGAGCGCAGGAATGTTTACTTGCTCAACGGAAAGACCAAGGTTTTTTAAAGCATCAGCTGCTGCTTTCACCGTATTCACTACCTCAGGGTCAACCGGGCCAAAACCTGGTCCAACCATCCATCCTATACGAAGTTTGCGAGTGTCTGAGTCACTTGTGCCAGCATCATATCGAACTGTACTGCTAGCAAAAGCATCATGTCCATCAGGTCCTGAAAGTATAGAAAAAGCAAGTTTCAAATCGCGTATACTGCGAGCCATAGGTCCAACATGCCAGAAACGTCGTGGTTCTCTTGGCCAAATACCTGTCATAGGTACACTGCCATGCGAAGCTTTAAGTGATACAATACCCGTTTGAGCTGCAGGTCCACGCACGGAAATGGCGAGGTCAGTACCTAAACCCAAAGGCGACATTCCCGCTGCGATTGCAGCTGATTCACCACCACTTGAGCCACCAGGCGTACGGCTTAAATCCCAGGGGTTGTTCGACCTGCCACTAAGTAAGTTGTCGCTTTCTATCCAATAAGAAAATTCTGGCAGATTGGTTTTAGCAAGCAATATTCCGCCAGCGCTTTTCATACGGGCAACGCTGGTTGCATCTTGTTCTGGTGTGCGTCCTTTAAAAATTGGCGAACCGCGTTGGGTTAGTACATTTGCGGTATCTATTGAATCTTTTACCGTGAAAGGCACACCATGTAAAGGGCCAATTTTATCTCCTCTCATAATGGCTACTTCTGCATCTTTAGCAACCTGTAAAGCAGTACCCGCAACAGTAACAATTGCATTGATGTCTGGATTTAAAGCCTCAATACGTTCTAGGTGTGCTTTAACAACTTCTACCGGAGATAGCTCACGGCTGCGGATTAATTCTGCCAACGAGCTTGCATCCTGATAATAAATAGGATCTGTTTTACTAATTTGTGTTTTCATATTAATAACGTTTCTTAGGGTTCAAAAAAAGCGGCACCTACACAGCGAAGTGCCTTGAACAAAGGTGGGCAGAAGGAGCCACGAGAAACGAAGTCAAATAACACAAATTGAAAGTGATATTTGTCACGCTTTTTAACCGAAACATTGGTTTAAGGGTCTTAAATCAGCTTTTATATGTGATAAACTGTGTTGTCACTTTCCAAATATTTTATCTTTAGGTATGGAACTTTAAGATTAATGCATAATTTAATGCAAAGCCTGATTAACTTTTTAATTAACGATGCTTATGCACTCATTCTACAAGTGAAGTGGTTTTTTGTGTTCTAATACTTATCTTTTGATGATTTGGATTACGGAAATTTGGTAACTGATTCTAAACACATGTAATTTACATTAGCTTTATTCCATCATCACGCATTTTTATCAGTAATTGCTGAAAGAATACGCTTTTAAAATCGGCTTCAACATAAATGCTGCTTATCCAGGCCAATACTTTAATTTCCATCACATCGGCTGCAACGCTATTGAGCAAAACCTCCGGAGGCAATTTTTTTATTGCTGAATCATTTTCGGATACAATATCGCCAATAATTTTCTCCAACTGTTTTAAATCCACCTCAGCAGAAACCTTGAAAAGGAGTTCGGTTTTGATGTAATCATTGCTGAGTGTCCAATTTACCAATCTGCCAGAAAGCAAATCTCCATTTGGAATAATCACTTCTGAGCCTTGCGGCGTAAGTAGTTTACTAGAACGAATGCCAATATCCCTAACCTTACCTTTTTTATCGGCTAGCTCAACATAATCGCCAATACGGAAAGGCTTTTCAAAAATCAAGATGATGCCTGAAACAAAATTGTTCACAATATTCTGCATACCCAAACCTATACCAACACCAAATGCCCCAAGCACAACCGTTAGTTTATCCATAGGTAAACCTGAAGCTGTAACGGCCAATAGCACGCCGATGATGATTATGACCAGGCGAACCAGCGCAACTTTTGAGCTTTTATGTCCGCTGGATTCATCGAAAGTTATTTTTTCTTCTCCAAATAACATTGGAACAGATTTTTGAAGTTTGGCTGCGCCATAAACAATAGCCACAAAAAACACAATATTCCCCAGTGTAAAATGGATACTACCAAATGCTCTGGGTTGGGCTAATACTGTAGCAACCCAATCCCAAAGTCCTCCAAAAATACTCAGGTTGATAAATAAAACCATCAACCAGATAATCAGACATAAAAAGGCCAGCAACTTTTTGACTTTGGCTTTTGATTTTATTGGGTTGATGCGTGAAAAGAAACCTTTATTGCAAGCGCTGATTTTCATTTGCAATTCAAAAGCATCAAGCATTATTTGCATAAAAACGGCTAATCCTATCAATTGAATAAGTCCGATAACACCTGTAACACCAAGTATTTTGGCCATATCTACCCGACCAAAAAGATTGGCAAAAACCGAAAAAATATTTAACAGTACCAATGTCCACAAAGCAAAACGAACGTGACGTTTAGAAAATTCGCGAAAAGTGGTTTTTTTCATCATTCGCAAACCAATCCAAATAAAAAAAGTATTAATGCAAACCATAACCAGCCTTAATGGCCAAGCTTCATCAACTGCTCCGTTGCCTAATATCAGTAGGATATACAAAGCAATAATTATCAGCCAGAAACGCAGTTGCCTTGGTTCCAGTATTTTCCATAAGTGTAGGGTAATGGTAAGCAGCAAAAGCAAAGAAATCAGCTCCATGTATAGTGAGGGAGATGCTGGCTCAAATAATGGCGTGATGCTAAAAAGCACAATAAAAGTAGCCAATATTGGATAGGGGCGAAGGTATTCGAAATGCAGTTCGCCAATTTTACGCTTAACCGAAACACGCTTTGAACTCCGGAAATTACGATGTACCCATATAAAAAAGGCTGTTGCGATAAGGATTGCAAGAAAACGGTTATCCCATGTACTGTTAATAAAATATTTAAGAATTTGCTGTTGACCTTGATAGGCGGCTATTATTAAATTACCGGTTGGAGCCACACTTGGGTTAAAAAACGGGGCTTCCCAAAGGTATGGCTCTTGCTTGCTCCAGGCTAATTTTCCAGATTGTGTTAACCGATCATCTGCCTGTGTGCGTAAATCATTAACTAAAATACCTAGCTCAGAACTACTGGCTAGTAATCTGTTTACCGAATCGAGATTTAATCCCGTTAGTTTGCCAGATTCCTGTAACCGCCTGCGTATATCGTTAATTTGCGAGGCATATAAAATCTTTTCGTCTTGTGCTGATACTCCGGTTTTTAATAAAGAATCTTCACTTAATTGAAGCACCTGATCGGTCATTTTTTGCAGCTCGTTGCTACCTTTTACCAATGCGCTATTAATTGCTTTCAGCTTTAAATCAGCATCTTTTAAAATTAATTCATAGCTCATTAGGCTTTTCGCATCGGGTTGCTCGCCCTTGGCTGCAAATGCTGCTTTCAATGGTGAAATATCGCCTTTTATGGCTTCAATTCGTTTTTGAAAACTTTGTAAATCGTAACCTCTTTTGTTGGCTGCATTAATTTCTGTTATAGCAGCTTGTGCAGCTTGTATGCGGAAAAGCAGCGTATCGGGCATTGCTTTAACAGAATCAGTTTCAGCTAAGCCATTTTTATCATTCTGCCAGGCGAAACTATTTAAAGATATAAACGAACATATTAGCGCAAACAACAATTTTAACATGAACTTTTTTCCCATATCTAATTTTACTTTTTCTTAGCGGACTTGTGCCCATGAACAGCTTGCAAAGATTGCTGCCCTTGTTCTACTTCTATTTCTTTTATGGATACTGCGTGCGAATCCGGATGTATCTCTGCACCATACACTAGTGCGTATGCTTTAGTAAACTCTGCACCAAAATAAAGTATGATAGAAGAGTAATATGTCCAAACCAAAAGTACAACTAAAGAACCGGTTGCACCAAATGCGCCACCCACATCTGTTTTAGAAATGTAAACAGAAATACCAACTTTACCGAGCATAAATAGCATGGCAGTAACTATTGCTCCCCACATAACGTCACGCCAGCGAATATTTGCATCAGGCAATACTTTGAAAATAACTGCAAAAATTGAAGAGATAACCACAAAATTTAGTGCCAGATTTAAAATGTAAAATACAACTACAGAAATCTGAGAAAATTGTGCCTGTAATCTCGAACTAAATCCATCCAGCAAAGCTGAAATACCTAAGGAAACCAGTAATAAAAATCCTAAACTAATGATAACGGAAAAGGAAAGGAAACGATTTTGTAGTAGTTTTAACCAGCCGCGTTTAGGTTTTGGTTTAATGCCCCAAATAGAATTGATGGAATCCTGAATGTCGGCAAAAACGGATGTTGCCCCAAGCAAAAGCGTAATTATACCGATAGTGAAAGCAATAGTTCCATTTCCACTTATGGCAGCATTTTTTATTAAATCTTGTACCTGCTTAGCCGCTGCGGCACCTAAAAACCCCTTTAATTGCAAATATACCTGACCTTCAGCTGCTTCGCGACTTAGAAATATACTCATTAAGGCAATAACTACAACCATTAAAGGTGCCATCGAAAATACGGTGTAATAAGCAAGTGAACCACTAAGTTTAGTCACTTTATGGTCTGAAAATCCGCCGAAGGCAGCCTTCAATACACCTAAAATACCTTTAAAATTTAGTTTCTGATGTACGGATTCTTCAGCCTTTTCTTCCTGCTCAAAATCTCCAATCCAACTATCAGATTGCGTTTGTTCAATTTTTAAAGGTTGCATTAAAGCGTTGAGATTTTTATGTTTTTTAATCGTTTTTCCTGGCTTCGTTAACTTCGCCATGGCAAGTTTTGAAGCTTTTTTCAATAGAAAACGTTTTATAAATCCAGTTTTTTTGAATGCTGTTTTACCTAGTAATTCAGATACAATTTCAGGAACAAATTTACCTCCTATATCTGAAGTCGAATCGAGCTTACTTTCAACCGGGCTTTTAGAAATAGCATCGCTTAAACCACCCGGTATGTTATTTAGTAGGTTTTTAGCCTGGATAATAATTTCCAAATTGCTGGCTTCAATGCTGCGGTTCAGTACATCTATTTCAGCCTCCAGCTTGTCAATATCCATAATACGGCGGTTAATTTGCTGAACGCTCATAATGTTTTCTTAAATATTTACGGATGGTGAAATTGATGAGTTGCGGTTCAATAAATCGGCTTTTAAAAATGCCAACCAAAAGCGCAATTAAAATGTAAAAACCAGTTAAACTACCAAAACCAATAACATAATTCGATGTAAGTTCTGATATTAAAAATCCAAAAGTTAAGGAAGCAAAGAAAAATGCAAGCAATGCAAAAACAAATAATAGTGTATTAGTTATCAAATCTGCAACAAGTCTGGATGCTTTGGATATAGTCAGAAGTTTGAGCTTTTCGAGTCTTAAATCGAGATTTTTTTTAAAACTTTCAAGCAAAATGGAAACTTGAGTAGGGTTTGTATTCATAAAATTTTGATTTCGCGGGGATAATTAAGCATCTAAAAATAAATGAGCGTTACACTCATCTATAGTTAAGCAACCTCAATAAATTTATATTGTTTTCTTTTTTTTGATGTCTTGTTGAGGCAAACATACCTTCAAGAAAATTCGATACATCCAAATAAATTTTAGAAATGGATGTTCTAAGTTCACATTGTGGATATTTAATAACTAAATTTTAGGAACCGCGTTTGTTTTGATTTCCTCAGCTTTAGAAGGCTTAAAGTTAAAAGTTAAAAGTAAAAAGTTGAAAGTTAAAAGTGTGAAGACATTAAAAAGTCAAATATTTACGACCTAATAGCCTTACACGTTAATCCTTTCGCCTTTTACCTTATATTTACCGCATGAGTAATTACGATATTGTATCACAAGTTATAAAAGAACGTCGCAGTATTTTTCCGGCTAGTTATATTAAAAAAGAAATCACTGTTGAGGTTATTAATCAGATTTTAGAAACTGCAAATTATGCACCTACACACAAATTAACGCAGCCATGGCGATTTACAGTTATCAGAAAGGCTGGTTTGGCAAAGCTAGGAGCAGAGCTTGGAAGATTATATAAAGATTTAGTTTCTCCTCAAAATTTTCTACAAAAGAAATATGATAGTTTTGCCGAAAAAACCAGTCAGGCAGATTGTGTAATTGCAATAAATATGGCTGTTAGTGGTAAAATACCTGAATGGGAAGAGCTTGCTGCAGTTTCTTGTGCAGTACAAAACATGGCTTTAACCGCCGAAAGTTTAAAAGTGGGGGCTTACTGGAGTTCGCCACCGTTAATTCATGATTTAGGCGATTTCTTAGGTTTGAAAGAAAATGAAAAGTGTATTGGTTTATTCTATATGGGTTATCATAATGAAAAACCCTGGGCGCCTAATCGTACATCCATTGAAGAAAAAGTAAATTGGATTGAAGAGTAATTTTATTCTTTGTCATTGTGAGCAAAGCAGCTTAATTATGAAATATTAGGTTAGTTTTAAAAAGCATTAAGATTGCTTCCCCGAATTGTCGAGGCAGGCTGTGCCTCCCATTGACGACTTGTCTATTTCCTTATCCATTTTCCATCTTAAATTTTCCATCAAAACCATGTCTGCATTAAAATCTCAATTGTATCAACTCTGCTTAACTTTTATTCAAAATAGAATAGAAAATATTGAATATTCTATGCAGCAAGCTCGGCAGGCATCAAATGATGATACTAAAAGTAGTGCCGGAGATAAATATGAAACCACCCGCGAAATGATGCAGCAGGAAATGGATAGAAACAGTAAACTACTCTACGAAGCCGGACAACAAAAAATAGCTTTGCAACAAATTGAAAATGTAGATGCTGCTAAAGAAGTAAAGAATGGCAGCTTGGTGATGACAACTGCAGGTAATTTCTACATCAGCATTAGTGCAGGAGAATTAAAAGCCAACGAACAGACCTTTTTTGCCGTATCTCAGGCCGCACCAATTGGAAAACTATTTATTGGCAAAAAAGTAGGTGAGGAACTAAACTTCAACGGGAAAAAGTATTTGATTAAGGATATTTTTTAAGATTTGCGCAACACTCCGTTCAGTTGTCATGTTGAGCCTGTCGAAACACAAGTAGCTGAGTGTTTTCTTTTACCTGAATATTGAAATATCGCATTCTACAAATGGTTTGTGAAGACACAAACCATGGAATTCGATTTGCGCAACACTCCGTTCAGTTGTCATGTTGAGCCTGTCGAAACACAAGTAGCTGAATGTTTTCTTTTACCTATATATTGAAACACCGCATTCTACAAATGGTTTGTGAGGACACAGACCATGGAATTCGATTTGCGCAACAATCTGTTCAGTTGTCATGTTGAGCCTGTCGAAACACAAATACCTCAATATACAAATGGTTTGTGAAGACAAGACCATGGAATTTATTTTGTATTAAGATGCTGAAACAAGTTCATCAAAACGAAATTGAGCTTACATGCCTATGGTGGTTCAGATTTAGGAACGAGCCCGGCATCAGTATTGTAATTAAAAATTACTGAATTTTCATCCGCTCGGCAAATGACGGAGTTAAATAACCTTTTAAATCCGAATAAGGAATGAAAACTACAATTTGTCCTTGTGCGTAACTTGCAACTTCGTATGGATTATACATAAATGCCAATCCATTAGCGTTAAAGTAGAAGTTTTTATTAGGCTTTATAAAATTATCAAATAATACGCTGTTCAATTGTTCGCCAGTTTTTATGTTATAGTTTTTACGCATATTTTTCTCGACTATTTTTTGCAAGGTATTCGAATCAATCTTAACAATATCACTCAAAACCATTTGCTTTTTATTCTTTACATCAAAGCAAAACATCGTGCTACCATAGTTTCCATGTGCACCGCCTGTATACGCATCTGCTAAAAAATCAATCACTACAAAATGATTATCGTTATATGAAATAGATTGCTGGCTGTTGTTTGTATAGTTCATCCACTGCAGAAAACCTCTGTCTTTGCTACTTTGTTGCTGGTCTTTTATTTGTGTTTTGTAATCTTCAAAATAGGCACTCGTTATTTTTTTAAATCCGATTGATCTATCACTTTGCG
Source organism: Pedobacter sp. Leaf132 (assembly GCF_920984695.1). Classification (NCBI taxonomy): domain Bacteria; kingdom Pseudomonadati; phylum Bacteroidota; class Sphingobacteriia; order Sphingobacteriales; family Sphingobacteriaceae; genus Pedobacter; species Pedobacter sp. Leaf132. The sequence goes on from NZ_CAKLBO010000003.1 coordinate 29,081, forward strand.
CCATTTCGTTTCCGAAAATTTTCTTTAATTGACTATCTAACCACGTGCTTTCAACATCCTTATTTACAGGTTTTAGATATTCAAAACTGATTTTTGCATAAGGAGATTTTTCATCATTTACCATTGCCTTTATCGAATCCTGATAAATGTCGGCAGTAAACTGATAACTACCTTCCGGATATTTTTCAATTAAAGTAACCGGGAAACTTTTATTGCCCTTGTCATTTTTCCAGGTTCCATTAAAGCCATTCCCAGTCCATTTTAAACTTAAGGTAGTTTGCTGAGCATCCTTATCAAAGTAGTAATCGTAAAATCCATTTTCAAATAAAACCACACTATCCTTACCAATCAGCGTATCGGTAGAAAGATTTAACCACGAACTTTTAAAAGAATATACACCACTGTAATCATCATCCACTTTTTGTAAATGCATTACAACCGGTTTTCCATCAATTGTACCTTCTAATCTTTTATAAAATGTTGCACTTAGTTCTTTATTAGTAGCCTCAATTGAATCTTTTCCTCCGCTTTTTCCATCACTTTTAGTGTTGTTACAAGCAGAAATGAGCAAAAGACCAAAAAGGCTTAGGTAAATTATGTTTTTCATATAAAAAGGATAGTGGATGATGTTTTTCTATTAAAGCTACAGTTATGATTTAGCTTTTGTTTTATTAAAACTTTTATTGATGCTGTAATATAAATTTTTAGCGGTGTATCTTCCCGGGTCAATTATTCTTCTGATGGTGTATAAGGGATAATTTTCATCTCTCGCTGTAGATAAAATAAAAGCGGCTTTAAAGCCATGCTCTCTTAATTTTGGTAAGTTGGCAACTTTGTAAACTCCATACGGATACGCAAAATACTCTACCTTTTTACCTGTAATTTGTGCTAATTTTTTAGTTGGCTCATCAATTTGGGTTTTCCAATCTTCATCGTTAAACTGGGCGAAATTTTTATGGTCGTAAGTATGACTTGCTATTGTATTTCCTTCATCAGATAATTGCTTAATTTGTTCTTTCGTCATGTAATTAATGCGCCCTTTTCTGCCAATAGAAACCGTCATAATAAAATAAACACCTTTAAAACCATGTTTTTTTAAGGTGGAGTTACCAACTGTAAATTGGTCTTCGTCAGTATCATCAAATGTTATCATGATTGGCTTTTCAGGCAGTTTTTTTCCATAAACAAGATAATCGTAAAGCTGATCTGGTAAAACTGAATGATAGCCGCTATCTGCTAACATTTTTATATGTTCTCTAAATTTATTAGGTGCAATAATATCATCATGCGCTCTTTTGCTATCGCTGGCGATATTATTTCTAATTTGATGATAGCATAAAACGGGAACCTCTCTTCTGGCTAAAATAGTTTTGGCGTCAGCAGGTTCTTGCTTTGCTGTATCTGTTTTATTGCTGCTAACGGCTGCTGCATTTTGGTTTGTACCTTTACTTTTAGAATCTGCATTGCATGATGCCAAAACTATCAAAGAAGCAAAGATGAATAATTGAAAACTTTTATTTAAGTACATGGTGAGCAAGTATTTTTTGTACATCATATACATTTACAGATTTATTAAATTGCTTTTTTATGCTGGGCAGCGTTTCGCTAGATATCCATATTTTCAATTCAGCATCTAAATCAAAAGTTCCGGCAGTTTCTATACTAAACCGGCTTATGGCTTTATAAATTATGCTTTTATACTCGGTCTTATTCCCTGTTATACCCTGTTTATCAATTAAAATTAAGCGCTTATTGGTGAAAATAAAAGTATCTCTAATCAATTTGAAGCCAAGTTCAATTTGTTCACCATCAATTAACAAGCCACTATAATCTTTTATTAATTGTTCTTGATTAACTGCGCCTGCGTTACCAAGCAATGCTGAAAATAAACCCATACCTAAAAACTATTTTTAATGCTGTTGCTAAGTGTTTTTGGACTCCAATAACCACTAGCAATAATTCTGCGGATGGTAAATAACGGGTCTTTTTCGTCACGCTTGGTAGAAAGTTGATAAGCCATTCTAAAGCCGCGTTTCTTTAATTCAGGAATTCCTTCTGCATTCCATAAACCAAACGGATAGGCAAACTCCGTCATTTTTTTACCAGTTATTTCTTCTAATCTTTTTGTTGGCTTATCCAATTGTTCTTCCCAATCTTTACCAGCATATTTTTTAAAGTTTTTATGGTCGTAGGTATGCGAGCCGATAACATTACCTTCATCAGAAAGCTGTTTTATCTGATCGCTACTCATGTAATCTACAAATTTTCCTTTTTTACCGATAGAGACGGTCATAATGAAATAAACGGCTTTATAGCCAAGTTTTTTAAGAGTTGGATTTACGATGGTAAACTGATCTAAATCTGTATCATCAAAAGTTAGCATAATTGGCTTGCTTGGTAAGGCAGCGCCAGTGTTTAAATAGGCATAAAGCTGATCGGGCAAAATGGTATGGTAGCCACTATCGGCTAACATTTTCATCTGGTCTTTAAAATTTTGTATTTCCACAATGTAGTCTTTACCAACTTTCCCGTCAGTAGCTTTCCAGTTTCTTACCTGATGATAGCAAAGAATTGGCACTTGTTTTCTTGCTAAAATGGTTTTTGCATCTGCAACTTTAATTTTTGAGACATCAATCGTCGAGGCTGGAGCATTATCGGTTTGAGCAGTTAAATTTGTAGAATCAGCTTTTTTATCAGCTTCTGTTTGAGATTTTGATTGGCAGCTACTCATTAAAATTGCACTGGCAGTTATAATGGTTAGTATTTTGAATTTCATGTTTTAGATTTTTATCACAAAACTAAAAAAACTGCAAACTATTTAACATCAAAACCTGCAGTGTTGATAAATATTTGATGCAAGAGGAGCGTAACTATCGCATTTATTACACATCAATTTTAAGTTTTCTATTATTAATAAATATTTTTGGCCACTAAAAATCAACTAATTAATGAATAAACTTTACAAACTAGTTTTTTTTGCGCAAATAATTTCCTTTTCGGTAGCTGCGCAAACAAAAACGTTTACTATTTCTGAAAATGTTGCCCCACAACCAAAGGCAAATTATCAGTTAGCATCGCGATTTTCGCCAAATAAATTAAAGAAGATGGTTTATTCTACATCAGTAGATCCGCATTGGCTTAAATTAAGTAATCGTTTTTGGTACACGTTCGAAAATCCGAAAGGAAAATTCTGGTATTTGGTAGATCCGGCAGCAAAAACTAAAAAACAAATTTTTGATAATGCAAAGCTGGCTGCAGATATAACTTTGATTGTTCGCGACCCTTTTGATGCTGAGCACTTGCCTTTAGATGAGTTTAAGTTTTCTCCGGATGAAAAAAGCATCACATTCGAGGTTAAAAGTACCATCGAAGAATTGAAGCAGGATAGAAAAGACAAAAAAGCTGCTGATTCGATGCAGAAGAAAATATTCTCTTTCAGATATGATTTAGCGACAGCTAAATTAACTGAAATACCGAATTATACTAAGCCAAAACCCAAACCCAAATGGGGTTCGGTGGCACCAGATTCATCAGCAATTATCTTCTCTCGCAATTATAATTTGTATTGGATGGATAAAGAGAATTACAAAAAGGCAGTTAAAAATGAAGACGACAGCACTATTGTAGAACATCAGCTAACTAAAGATGGTGTAAAATTTTATTCTTATGGTAGTGATGGCGATGGGGAAAATAACGTAGAGAACGAAAAAAATAATAAAAAGCGTCGTGGTGCTTATGTGCTTTGGTCGCCAAATTCTAAATATTTTGTTTTAGATAGAACCGATTCGCGTAAGGTTAAAGATTTATGGGTAATTAACAGTGTAACACCTGGTCGCCCAACTTTAGAAACCTATAAATATCAAATGCCGGGCGAGGCTGAAGCACCAAAGGATGAAACCTTGTTATTTGATTTTGCGGCGAAAACTTCAAAAAAGCTAAATCTTTCGGCTTTTAAAGATCAAACCATTGGTGTTTGGGGCAAACCAAGTTTAGTTAAAGATCGCGATAATGAGTTCCGTCCATCGGTTTGGTTAGGTAACGATAGCAGGTTGTACTTCTCTCGCACAAGTCGCGATTTAAAGCGTATTGATATCGGTACGGTAGAAATTGCAACAGGAAAAGTTACCCCTTTAATTGATGAACGTTTTAACACTTATGTTGAAGTTAACCGTCCGGGTTTAGTAAACAATGGAAAAGAACTGATACATTGGAGTGAGCGTGATGGCTGGGCACATTTTTACCTTTTTGACGAAAGCGGAAAGCTAAAAAATCAAATTACAAAGGGCTCTTTTCATTGCGAAAGCATCGTAAACATTGATGAGAAAAATCGTGTTTTATATTTTACGGCAAATGGAAGAGAGGCTAAAGAAGATCCATACTATTTACACTTATACAGTATCAATTTTGATGGTTCAAATCTTAAATTGCTAAACCCGGGTGATTTTGATCATGCATCGAGCATGAATGACAACAATACATTCTTTGTTGATAACTACTCGAGGGTTAATACTGCGCCAAAATCCAGCGTTTACGATAAAAACGGTAGAAAAGTAATGGATTTGGAAACCACAGATTTATCTTTATTAATGGCTGCCGGTTACAAATTTCCTGAACCATTTAAAGTAAAAGCCGATGATGGAATAACCGATTTATATGGTGTAATGTACAAGCCATTTGATTTCGACCCAACGAAAAAATATCCAATTATCGAGTATGTATATCCAGGTCCGCAAACGGAGGCAGTTAACAAAGCCTTTAGTAAAAGTATGGATCGTACCGAGCGTTTGGCTCAATTTGGATACATTGTAATTACCGTTGGTAACCGTGGTGGCAATCCATCTCGTTCTAAATGGTATCATACTTATGGTTACGGAAACCTTCGCGATTACGGTTTGGCAGATAAGAAAACTGCAATTGAGCAGTTGGCTTCAAAATATTCTTATATAGATGAAACCAAAGTAGGCATCACCGGGCACTCGGGTGGTGGTTTTATGTCCACCGCGGCAATGTTGGTTTATCCGGATTTTTTTAAAGTTGCGGTTTCAAACGCAGGGAATCACGATAACAGCATTTACAATCGCTGGTGGAGTGAAAAGCATCACGGCGTAAAAGAAATTGTTTCTTTAAAGGGTGATACTTCTTTTAAATATAGCATTGATAAAAACCCCGATTTGGCTAAAAACCTTAAAGGCCATTTATTGCTGATGCATGGCGATGTTGATAATAATGTTCATCCGGCTAATAGTATTCGTGTTGCAAATGCTTTAATGAAGGCTGGAAAGCGTTTTGATTTCTTAATTATTCCTGGTCAGCGACATGGCTTTGGTGATATGACGGAATATGCTTTCTGGAAATTGGCAGATCATTTTAATAAATACCTTATCGGAGATTTTTCAAATCCTGAAGATGTTGATTTAACAGAAATGGATAGAGATATTGAGAAAACCGGAAAGTAATTGACGAGTTTTTAATAATAAAGAAGAGGCTGTCTCAAAAAAAAATTGTTTTTATCAGGCTAATTATATTTCGAATAGCCGTCATTCCCAATTTAATTAGGAATCCTAAAGCGATATGTAAAGCGCTTTAGGATTCCGGCCTTCGTGGGAATGACGATAAAACGAAATAAAGTTTTCTTGTAAATTATGATATAGTTAAGACAGCTTCTTTTTCATTGATTTTAAATTTCACTTCGCGTGTCATGCTGAACTTTACCCTTTGGTCTGTGTGCTCAGAGACCATTTATATAATGTTTCGGTCTGTGGAGACACAGACCAAGGTTCGGGAATCAAAATATTAAATTACAAATGTTTGGGTTTGAGATTCTGGCTTGCTCGTTCAGCAATTTCGTTAATTCTTTTTTGTCTTGTTTCAGATTGTTTAGCCATAACTATCCACTGTAAAATTGCTTTCCGTGTAGATTTACTTAAGCTCAAATAAAACGCTTTTGAGTTTGGATATTTTGCGAAAGCTTCCTCCAAATCATTTGGGATAATTAATTGTTCAACTTCATCTAAAATTGTCCAAGAACCGTTTTGTTTTGCTTTCTGAATACTTGCAAAACCGGCTTCGGTCATTAATTTTTTTTCAATTAACTGAACTACTTTATCCTTATTTATTTTAGACCATGTACCATTGGGCTTCCTCTTACTAAAAAACTGAATAAACTTTTCTTCGTCAATCGTTTTTCTGATGCTATCTATCCAGCCAAAACACAAAGCCTCTTCTACAGCTTCTTCCCAGGCAATTGTGGGTTTGCCCGAACTTTTTTTATAACAAATTAACCAAACAGATTGAGAAGAAATGTGATTCTTAACTAACCATTTTCGCCAGGCGGCTTTATTTGTTGGGTAAAAAGTATCAATATTGCTGTCAGCCATTTTATTGTGTCAATTTTAAAATATCATCAACTTCCAAAATTATTTTTAGAATATCCTTTTGATACCACATTAATCATGGCTTTGCCAACTTCAGCAAGTTTTAGCGTTTTTGCTGAGATAAAAGGCGAAACTAATGGACCCAAAATTTTGTAAATTGTCTTTACATTTTTTTGTCCTTTTGTACCTTTCATAATCGCAGGGCGAAAATTATATTGATTTTTAAAAGGCAGCTTAAGCAGGGCATTTTCAGTTCTACCTTTTAATCTTGCCCACATTACTTTTCCTTTTTCGGAACTATCTGTCCCACTTCCAGATACGTAAATAAAAGTTATATCAGGTTTTACTGCAGAAAGCGTTTCGGCAAAAGGCACTACAAAATCGTAAGTCTTTTTGGTAAAACTTTCTTCATTTTCGCCTACGGAACTAACGCCCGCACAGAAAAAACAAGCATCATAATCTTTCAGAATATCTAAATAGTTTTTGATTTCAGCAAAATCCTTAACAATCAATTCCCTTAGCTTCGGATGTGTTGATTTGTATTTTTTCTACCAATCACCAATATTTCGGCAACCGCTATATTTTCTAAACATTCTAATAAAATTCCTTCGCCAACCATTCCGGTTACGCCAGTTATCATTACTTTCATTATTTTAAATTACTGAACTTTATAAATCATTTAACGAGTCGATGCCTTGTTCTTTCAACTTTTGCAAATGTTCTTTCATGGTTTCTACTTGCTCAACAGGATGTCCTTGCCAACTGCTCACTTCCCCAACTACTTTAAAAGGATGTTCTGAACGATAAGATTTGGTAGGATTGCCTGGAAATTTCTTGTCCGTTAAATCAGGATCATCTTCAATTGGTCCGGTTGGTTCTACAAGGTAAATTCTTTCGTTTCCATCTCCAATCGATAATTCTGCTCCCCAAATGGCGGCATCCAAATTAGCCGATAGAAAAATATATTTGGCATTTATTCTTTTGCCGAAGTTAGAGTTAAAGCCAGGTGTTATAAATTCACCTATTGTTAAATCAGCTTTTGTGCCATGAAAATAAGTTTGGATAAAAGGCGTGGGGCAGTTTTGATTTTTATTTATCTCCATATTATTTTCATTCATTTAAATTTTTTACTTAATGCTTAATAATTCTTTCATGCTTCCCTCGAAATTGTAATATTATCTAGTATAAGCGTACTCGTGTCTTTTAATCCATTCATCTTCAGGATTAAATTTCACATACTTTTGTTTTTTGTAAACCTTATTGCCAACAGTATATATGTGCTTTATGGTAGCAGGTTTATTTTCATTTCCATCTGTTCCCATTGTTTCAGTAATGATTTCAGTGTTGCCTGTTAACATTCTCTTGTGTGATATTACCAGCTCATCATTCAGTAGTTTCCCGTCTGTAGAGATCATGATTGTGTCTACTGAATTTGCATTCATTTCATTAGGATAAATGTTAGCGAAACTAAATTTGTTGGTTTTCCCAATCCTTTTAACCACAATGTTTGCCGGCATAGTATAAGGTTTTCCAGTTGAATAATCTAAGTAAGTTAAAGAGCCATTCCAATCTCCTGAAAGACTTTCAAAATCTTTCAGTAGATTATTGTAGGTCTTTTGGGCATTCACAACTGATGTTAAGCAAATTGCTAGGGCAACTATATAGAACTTAATCTTTTTCATTTGTTATAATATATCTTTCTGACATTAGACATTTATTAGCATGCCTAGTACTACTATATCTTACTTAATTTTGGAGTTTAATTTTTTATTTTGGTAATATGTTAAGAGCATCAATGCAATTCCGCCAATTAGTGTTAGAAAAAATATCGTTCGCTCTCTTTTTATAAAATCTTTAGGATTTAATACTAATTTATTGTTTTTTTCTATTTGAAAAATCTCCAGGTTTAGATTATTTGTGGATTTTGAACGATTGTAAAAGATTTTAATCTTATCGCCAACGTAAAGGCTATTATCTAAGGATGTGTAGTTCTGTTCTGGATTGTATACTGCAAGTGTTTCATTAAGTCCAGTAAGTTTTAGGTAAAAGGCTTTTTTAGTTAATGATGACCTATAACGCCCACTAGTTGATGTTAAATAGGACGTAATGCCTTTCGTTTCAATTATTCCATCGAATTTATCGGCTTTATTTATATCTCGCCAACCGTTTTGATACTGCAAAAAGGCGACAAATAATAGAATGCCGGCTAAAAAAACTCCTCCAGCAAAATTTAAAATTCGCTTAATGGGTTTTGAAATTCTAAACATTTTTAATTTATTATAAAAATTACTCTGCATTAATCGTTTTTTTGTGAATTATATTTTTTTGCTGTTTAATACTTCAATTGGCTCAATTTCCATCCCCGAACGCAGCAAATTTTGTTGTTGGGTTTTGGTATAATACGAGTAATACAATTAATCTTATTTAACATTTCTAATAAGTTGCCTGATTGATGTTAAATGCCCAAATAAAACAATTGGGACTATGAATGTGGGTAACCAACTAAAAGGAAAATTTAGAATTGCAATATTTGGCTGGTCGAAAGCAAATTTTTGAATAGGTGAGGGTGCTGATAAAAGTGCATTTAAAACAATATTTAATAGGAGGCCAAGGCAAATAAAATTCCATAATAAAATTATTCGCCTATTCAGTTTTACTTTTGCAAAGCCGAAATATGCAACTATTGGTGCAGTAATACCAGCAATAATATCAAAATTTCTGCCTTCAAAAGTCATTAATTCTGGAATTGCTTTATTGATAAAAAGCCAATACAAAACTATTTCAACTGGTATTCTCACAATGTTTAGGTAAGTGAGGTTTTTGAGTGGCAAACTGTCAATAAATTGTTTTCCTTTTGTTGTTACAAATAATAAAATGATAGTTAAAATTGTGGGCAGAATCCCTATCAACATAATTTTTGGTGGAAATGTGTTTGTATCAGCATTATAAATATTTATTAAAGTTAAAAACGCCTGAAGTGCCAACCAAATTGATAAGCCGATAAAAATTGGCCTTGCTTTTTTTCTCGTCAATTCAGAATTTGATTTTCTTATTGTCCACGTAAAAAGCAGTAACGTAGCGATTGTAGTTAGCCCGAATACTACAGAGATGTATATAGGTAAATTATCTATCATATCAATTCATTTGATTTTTACTACTTATATTAGAATCAGCTTATACATTGGAGTTTTGTTTTGAACTGATTGAAAATCTCTGCCATCTATTGCATTTTATAATAAAGCTTTCGAAACATCAGTATTCAGTTTCTTTTGCACAGCTTTGTCTAAATTCTGAAAACCTTTACTAATATAACCAAACTCTAGTTAAATAGCCCTGATAGTAATGAAAAGCCCGCATCCCGATTTTTCTTCGGGAGAGGACTTTTAATGAATAGCAGGACTAACCATCGACAAAGGCATCTGAACATGCGCTTCAAAACAAATTTGCAAGATAGAATGCCCAAAATTTTATAAATTACCTTCAAATTATTTTTTATGAAGAAAACCTTGATTTACTTTTCGGCTTTGGCTATTGGTTTTTCGGCTTGTAAACAAAGTTCTGAAACCAGTGCAGATGCTCCAGATTCTTTAGCAATAAAAGCCATTAACGATACAAGTTTAACACGATATTTATCGGTTATTGCGGCAGATAGTCTGGAAGGTAGAAAGCCTTTTACCATGGGCGAAACGAAAACTATTAATTATTTAAAACGTGAATTTGAAAAATTGGGATTGAAACCCGGAAATGGCGATAGTTATTTTCAGGAAGTGCCAATGGTAGAAATAAAGTCTGTTCCGGAAGATAAAATGGTTTTCCAGGCGGAAGGAAAAACCTTAACCGCGAATTATTTAACTGAATTTGTAGCTGGCTCTCGCCGGGTGCAGGAACAGGTAAACATTAAAAATTCGCCTCTGGTATTTGCAGGTTACGGAATTGTAGCGCCAGAATACGGATGGAATGATTATAAAAACCTTGATGTAAAAGGCAAAACCGTTGTGGTTATGATTAATGACCCTGGCTTTGCAGATTCGACTTTGTTTAAAGGCAAAAACATGACTTATTACGGCCGCTGGACCTATAAATTTGAGGAAGCATCCAGACAGGGTGCAGCAGGCATTTTAATTATACATGATACAGAGCCTGCAGCTTACCCTTGGACAGTTGTTAGAAGTGGCTGGTCGAAATCGAAGCTCCAGCTACAATCGCCAGATAATGGTATGAACAGAACTGTTGTTGAGGGCTGGATTGGTTTGGATATAGCTAGGAAATTATTTGCTTTAGGGGGACAGTCGTTCGAAACTTTAGCGGGCATGGCCCGAAAAAAAGATTTCAAAGCCGTTGATTTAAAGTCTACAACCTCGCTAACTGTCAAAAATAAGATTAAAAAATCTGTAACCTACAATGTTATTGCGACAATTCCGGGCAATAAGCGTAAAGATGAAGCCATTATCTATTCGGCACATTGGGATCATTTGGGTGTGGGCGAAAAGGTTCAGGGCGATTCTATTTATAATGGCGCTGTAGATAATGCTACCGGTGTGGCATCTTTATTTGAAATTGCAACAGCGTTTAAAAAACTTCCTAAAACTCAAGAAAGAAGTATTGTATTTATTTCATATACCGCAGAGGAACAAGGTTTATTAGGTTCTGAATATTATGCAAAACACCCAACGTTTCCGCTTAATAAAACAATTGCAAATATAAATATGGATATGATGGGGCTTGCCGGCAAAACCAAAGATATTGTGGTTTACGGTTTTGGTCAATCTGAACTGGAAGATTATGCAGCAGTATCGGCAAAGAAACAAAATCGGGTAATTGTACCAGATCCGGTTCCTTCATCGGGATTATATTATCGTTCCGATCACTTTAATCTGGCGAAAGTTGGTGTACCATCTCTATTTACAGGTTCTGGTGTAGATAATATTAAAAAAGGAAGGGAATGGGGTTTGAAGCAAGTTGCCGATTTTACAAAAAACCGTTACCATTCGCCGCAAGATAATTTTGATGCAAATACCTGGGATTTATCAGGTATTGTGGAAGATGTTAGATTGGTGTTTGATTTAGGTTATAAGCTGAGCAATGAAAGCCATTATCCGAAATGGAAGGAAGGCTCTGAATTTAAAGCAATCAGGGAAAAGAAATAGTTTCTCGCTTTTTTCAAGCCACAGATCCTCAGAATTCCCTGGCCTCTGCTCAGGATGAACAGATATATAAGAGGTAGCTTGATTTCCGTGTATTCTGTGCTTCCATGGCAACTAATTTTAGCCACAGATGCTCAGATTTCCTTCGACTCCGGTAACGATGAGAAGGTGCTAATATTTTGTCTTAATTATTAGTTTGGACAAAGCCAGAAATAGTAACACAATTAATCTGTTAATCTGTGGCTTAACTTTGAAATAAAAAACCACAGATTCGAAGATGTTTATATCACCTGAAAACCTGTGGTTTCTTTGTTGAATTTATTTTTTTAAATACTAAAAGTGGAACATTACACCTAATTTAGGCGCAAATGTATCAGCTTCTAAACCAAAAGAGTTTGTAGTTACTTTAGCACCACTCGCTTCATTTTTAGCCTGGAAATTTTGGTATCCTAAACCATTAACTGAAACTTCGATGCCGATTCTTTTAGTTGGGAAAAACGCAAAACCTGGTGCAACGTTTACACCGATTGATGTGGTTGAGGCAACTTTAGCGCCTGTATCGCCATTTGCAGCTACAACTTTGTTTGAACCGAAAGCCATTGGCACAGATAATTGTCCGAAAAATTTAAACTGATCTGATAAGCCAACGTAATAGCGACCGAAAGGAGCAACTACAAACGCTTCATTTTGCGTTAACCGGCTAACTTCTTTATTTGATTGATAACCTACACCTGTACCAATTGCGAAATTGTTATCTACAAAATAACCAACACTTGGTATAATATTAAAACTAACGTCTGATTTTGCAGCACCTTCTACTTTAGTTGAGTTGAAACCAACACTACCGCCTAAAATTACTTTACCTTTTTCTGTTTGTGCATTAGCACTGTACACTAAACCCGCAACTGCTACTAATGATAATAATAGTTTTTTCATCTTTTTTGTTATTTATTTGTTTAAAGAATAGCCATATTTTTACTTTTTTAACTTCTGACTATATCTGGCTAAAAGTCAACACTTGTGCCAAAATTGTTGCTTTAAGTCATTAAAAAATCAGGTTATAGCTAACATGTTTATTAGTAAACAGATATAAATTTGATGTAAAATCAATATTATTTTAGCATGACCGAAAATTAATCAATTGATTAATTTTCGGTCATGACAGCTATTGACAATCTGACTTTTTTTGTATAAATGTCAGGTTGTTACAGGTCTATTGTGGCAGGTTTTTTTGGGATAGCTAATTACACTTTAGAGGCTGAAATTAAATTTTCAACTTTTCTTTTGATAAGACTTAACGTTTTCTCATCCGTAAGGTTTCCGTTTTCATCAAATTTATTTTGAGCTTGGGCAATCAAAACCTCTGGCTGTAAAACCGGGTTCATGTTCAAAAAAGTAAAAACCGGTAAGAAAGCAGTTTGCATTCTAACTGTTCCCCACATGCCTTGCGTTGCTCCAATTAAGGCTACAGGTTTATACATCAAAGGAGCATCTTTTCCTCGGCTGGCCCAATCTATAGCATTTTTTAATCCTCCGGGAATAGAGAAGTTATACTCTGGCGAGGAAATTATAAAAGCATCAGCAGTGGCAAGTGCATCTCTAAACTTATTAACCGATTCTGGTCGCTCGGCAACTTCAGGAATATCAATATCGCCGTTATAAACCGGAACATCATTAAAGCCTACAATTTCAAAATCAATATCTTCAGGAATAAAACTGCTAGCTACTTTTAACAACTTTGCATTGTATGATTCTTTCCTAAGGCTACCACATAAGCCAACAATTTTTCTTTTCTTTTCCATATTTCTTAAACTAATTAAAGCAATTAAAAGTTTATTGCAATCTAACAACTAAAAAGCGTAATTGCCTATATTTGCAACAAGCGCTCATTTTATGATAGATTCATCCCCCACAAAAGCAAGTATAGAAAAAACAGTTTTCCCAATTCTTTTCGCCTTAAGCTTTTCGCATCTACTAAATGATACAATACAATCTTTAATTCCAGCAATTTATCCTGTAATAAAAACAAATTATCACTTAAGTTTTTCGCAGATTGGATTAATTAAGTTAACGTTTCAATTAGCAGCATCGCTATTACAGCCTTTTGTTGGTTTATATACCGACAAAAAGCCGCAACCATATTCATTGGCTACTGGTATGGGTTTCACCCTAATTGGTTTAGTTACCTTATCTCAGTCTACGCATTTTTACACGATGCTGATTTCGGTTTCGTTTATCGGTATCGGTTCCTCTATTTTCCATCCCGAAGCTTCCCGAATGGCACAAGCCGCATCTGGCGGAAAAAGAGGTTTAGCGCAGTCTGTTTTTTAATTGGGTGGCAATGCCGGTAGCTCGCTTGGGCCTTTGTTAGCCGCCTGGATAATTGTACCACACGGACAAATGAGCATTATCTGGTTCTCGGCAATTGCTTTATTAGCGATTGTAATTTTAACTTACGTTGGTAATTGGTACCAAGGCTTTGTTTTATCACGAAGTAAAAAATCCACCATCCAAACGGTTGTAAATCAGTTTTCGAGGGAAAAAATTATTTTTTCTGTGAGTATTTTGTTGTTTTTAATCTTCTCGAAATACTTTTACATGGCCAGACTAACTAACTATTTTACTTTCTATTTGATAGATAAGTTTGATGTATCGGTTAAAACCTCGCAACTTTATTTGTTCATATTTTTGTTTTCTGTAGCAGCAGGTTCTTTGTTGGGCGGGCCAATAGGGGATAAAATAGGAAAAGGAAATACGTAATATGGGCATCAATATTAGGTACGGCACCATTTACGCTTTTATTGCCTCATGCAAATTTATTTTGGGTTGGTGTTTTAATTGTTCCTATCGGGATGATTTTAGCCTCAGCTTTCTCTGTAATTTTAGTTTATGCTCAAGAATTAATTCCCGGAAAGGTAGGTTTGGTTGCAGGCTTATTTTTCGGTTTTGCCTTTGGGATGGGTGGTATAGGTTCGGCCTTATTGGGTAAATTGGCCGATAGAACAAGCATCGAATACGTTTTTAATATTTGTGCATTTTTGCCGTTAATTGGTTTATTAACAGGCTTTCTTCCAAATATAGAAACGAAGAAATAATAAATAGGGATGATTTTTAATGGTTATTTACCTAAATCGAAAGCTACACCGGCGTTTACCGTAAATTGGTTGTTCAATCTTTCGTAACCAATGGTATCGGCATTATATTTTGCAATTGGAAATTGAGCTTCGGCAAAAAGGCCAAAACCTTTAGAAAAAAATACTCTACCGCCAACATGACCGCCAAAGTTTTTTAAACCAAGGTTTAAACCAGGATAAACATCTACATTTGCTGGTAAGCCAATTACACTACCTAAATCTGCATTAAATCTTGCTTTCAAATCAAATCTATCGCCAAAACCAGGTTTATCAATACCAACAAACTTTTTTACACCTAAACTATAACCAGCTTGTGCCCCGATAGAAAAACTTGGCCCTAAACCATAATCTAATGAGGTAACAATTCCGGTTCCCCATTTTTGGAAGCTTGCACCAATCTGATATCTTAAATCGTCTTTACCTGTGTATGCATCAATCTGTGCATTTACTTGCGTATAACCCAGTACCAATAAAAAT
This sequence comes from Pedobacter sp. Leaf132, assembly GCF_920984695.1. Lineage (NCBI taxonomy): Bacteria > Pseudomonadati > Bacteroidota > Sphingobacteriia > Sphingobacteriales > Sphingobacteriaceae > Pedobacter > Pedobacter sp. Leaf132. Next base: position 44,210 of record NZ_CAKLBO010000003.1, read on the forward strand.
AAACTTGTAATAATCTTTTTCATTTTTCTCATGATAAATATTTAAGCCGCAAAGCTAATAATTTCTCACAACTTATGGTTGTAACTGGTTTTGATTAAAAGATTCTGTTAAAGAAGCGAATTAAATATTTTTTCACATGAGATGACTAGACATATATCATGAAAAAAAAAGAGGCTGTTAATTAACAGCCTCTTTACAATTATAATTTATTTTTAATTATGCCTTCTGATTCAAGAATACAAAATTGTGGTCGAACATGTCGAGTTTGATTTTGCTATCCTTATCAACTTTTCCAGCTAATATTTCTTTAGAAAGTTCGTTCAAAATTCGCTTCTGTATTACTCGTTTAAGCGGTCTTGCACCAAATTGAGGGTCGTAACCCAATTGTGCTAACCAATCTAAAGCTTCTGCCGAGGCATCCATTTCTATGCCCATTTCGGCTAAAGTTTGCTGAACATGTTTAAATTGCAGTGAAACAATATTTCTAATTTCGCTTCGATTTAATGGCGTAAACATTATCAGTTCATCAATTCTATTTAAAAACTCCGGCCGAATCGTTTGCTTCAAAACCTCAAACAATTCATTTTTAGTTTTTGCTATAACTTCATCACGGTTTTCATCATCCAGGTTTTTAAAGTTATCCTGAATTAAATGTGCTCCGATGTTTGAGGTCATAATGATGATGGTATTTTTGAAATTTACCGTTCTGCCTTTGTTATCCGTTAAACGGCCATCATCCAAAACCTGTAGTAAAATGTTAAATACATCCGGATGCGCTTTTTCAATCTCATCCAATAAAACAACAGAATAAGGTTTACGTCTAACAGCTTCCGTTAATTGCCCACCTTCATCGTAACCCACATAGCCCGGAGGCGCACCAATTAACCTCGAAACAGCGTGGCGCTCCTGGTACTCACTCATATCAATACGAGTTAGCGCATTTTCATCATTAAATAAAAATTCTGCTAATGCTTTTGCCAATTCTGTTTTACCAACACCTGTTGTACCCAAAAATATGAATGAGCCAATTGGTTTGCGTTTATCTTGTAAACCCGCACGAGAGCGTCGTATAGCGTCAGAAATCGCTTCAATTGCTTCATCTTGTCCGGCAACACGTTGGTGCAATTCAGCCTCAAGATTCAGTAATTTTTCGCGTTCACTGGCAATTAGTTTTGTAACCGGAATACCTGTCCAGCGGCCAACTACGCCAGCGATATCATCAGCCGTAACTTCTTCTTTAAGCATTCGGCTATCGCTCTGCTGGCTTTCTAAATCTGCTTTAAGCTTTTCAAAGGTGTCTTGTGCTTCCTTAATTTTACCATAGCGAATTTCTGCTACTTTTCCGTAATCTCCGGCACGTTCGGCTTGTTCGGCTTCCAGTTTATATTGCTCAATAAGCTCAACCTGATTGTTAATATTATCAACCAGATTTTTTTCACCTTGCCACTTTGCTTTTAATTCATCCCGCTCTGCTGATAAATTTGCAATATCTTCTGTAAGTTCTTTAACCTTTTTATCATCTTTTTCACGCTTAATGGCTTCACGCTCAATTTCCATACGCATAATTTCGCGGTCCAGAGCATCAACGTTTTCAGGTACGCTATCCATTTCCAGGCGAAGTTTCGAAGCCGCCTCATCCATCAAATCAATTGCTTTATCTGGTAAAAAGCGGTCGGCAATATACCGCTGACTCATTTCTACGGCAGCAATAATGGCCTCATCTTTAATCCTCACTTTGTGGTGGGTTTCGTAACGTTCTTTTAAGCCACGCAAAATCGAAATTGCATCCTGCGTATCCGGCTCTTCAACCATAACTTTCTGAAAACGACGTTCAAGCGCTTTATCTTTTTCCAGATATTTTTGATATTCATCTAAAGTAGTTGCCCCAATAGCACGTAATTCGCCACGAGCTAAAGCCGGTTTAAGTATGTTTGCGGCATCCATTGCGCCTTCTCCGCCACCGGCGCCAACCAAAGTATGTATCTCATCAATAAATAAAATGATGTCACCATCGCTCTGCGTAACCTCTTTAACTACCGCTTTTAAACGCTCCTCAAATTCACCTTTGTATTTAGCGCCGGCAATTAAAGCACCCATATCTAACGAGTAAACGGTTTTACTTTTCAGGTTTTCGGGCACATCACCTTTAATAATTCTAAAAGCAATACCTTCGGCAATTGCCGTTTTACCAACACCGGGTTCACCAATTAAAATAGGGTTATTTTTCGTTCTGCGAGATAAAATCTGAATCACTCTGCGTATTTCCTCATCGCGACCAATAACCGGATCTAACTTTCCGCTTTCTGCATATTCGTTTAAATTACGGGCATATTTCCCTAAAGCCTGGTAAGTAGCCTCCGCATTTTGGTCGGTTACGCGATTGTCGCCACGCAACTCTGTAATTGCTTTTTTTAAGTCTTTTTCGTTTACACCTTGCTCTTTTAGCAATTTAGCTGTGCTATCATTAACGGCTAATATGCCAAGTAAAAGATGTTCTACAGAAACAAATTCATCTTTAAATTCTTTTAAAAATGATTGCGCTTTTTGTAAAACATTATTTGTATTTGATGACAGATAAACGTTGCTTCCGCTAACTTTTGGAAACCTCGAAATTTCTGCATCTAAATTTTGATTTAAAACACTAAGATTTACGTTTAATTTCTTTAAAACATAAGAAACCACGTTTTCATCAACAGTAAGCAAACCTTTTAAAAGGTGTGCCGTTTCAATAGCCTGCTGCTGGTTGCCTTGGGCTATTTCAGAAGCCTGTTGAATTGCTTCCTGGGCTTTTATTGTATAATTGTTGAAGTTCATATAACCGTTTTAATCAAAACAAATGCCACAGCAACTTTGATTATTAAATCGGAAATTTTGTCGCTACAAATTATATGTTACTGTCTAAATTACTGATAATGTGTAACTTATTATGAAGTTTTGTCTTGTTTTTTAAAATTTGAAAAGCGAGTTCAGTATTCATTAGATTCTGCGGTCCCGCTTTCCGCTATATTTTTTGTTGTCCTTCGCTACACTCAGGTTCACAACAAAAAGATGCCGCTTCAATTGGGTTTAGGTGGCCAGGCTTCTACAATCTATTGAAGAAAAAACCATAACGCATAAAAAAAAGCATCTGCGCTTTATTTGCAGATGCTTTTTTAGGTTGTTGGTTGTCTGTTCGGTTAACCAATTAAAACAATTAACCAATTATTCAATTCAAACAATATTCTATTTTAAAATTTCTTTTAGTTTTTCTGTCTGGTGGTCGGCTAATTTCTGCAACGGACCAGAAGCTAACATTTTCATCATCATATTTAAATCAGCAGAAATAATATGTTTAGCAGTTGTTGTTCCATTACCGTTATCACTAACTGTCCACTTTAATTCCACATCAAAAGGTGCTTTTTCTGAAGGAATTGCGGTAAGCTCTTGGTTTTCAATACGGCTCGAAATTTTGATGGCTAATTTTGCCATGTTTTGAATTGTAAAACGAGCATCATCTTCAGTAGATTCCCAATTGTAAATGTTTTCGGGCATTAACTGTTGGTGGTTGTTCATGTTTGAGAGAAAAGCATAAACCTCATTTACAGGCTTGTTAACTTCTACAGCGCTTTCAATAATTGTCATTTAATAAATATTTAGGTTAGGGATTTTTATACTATGACTCTGAATTTACAATTTTGCTTTGACCCCATTCAGATGGATTTAAACGCCATTTGCCTAATAATTCCATATCGCTTTTTGCAATAATGCTATGCTCTGCAGCATACTCAATTAATGCGCCATAATTCGATAATGTTAAGTAACGACATTTAGCTGCTTTAAAATTTTCATTAGCTTGCTCAAAACCATAAGTAAAAATTGCAGCCAGGCCAGCAACAGATAAACCAGCGTTTCTTAATGCTTCAACAGCCTGTAAACTGCTTTTTCCTGTCGAAATTAAATCTTCGATAACAACTACACGCTGTCCTTCTACAACTTCGCCTTCAATTAAGCTTCCGGTGCCGTGTTCTTTAGCTTTTGCACGTACGTAAATAAATGGTAAACCTAATTCCTGAGCCACTAAAACACCTTGTGGAATTCCGGCTGTAGCAACACCCGCAATAACATCAACTGCTCCAAATTCTTCTTGTATAGCTTGTGCTAACTTCTGGCGAATATAAGTTCTTACCTGTGGGTGAGAGAGGGTAATTCTGTTATCGCAATAAATTGGCGATTTCCAACCCGATGCCCAAGTAAAAGGATTATTAGGTTGTAATTTAATTGCCTTTATTTGTAATAAAAATTCCGCTACCTTTAATTCAATATCACTTTTATTATACATGGCCCAAAATTACAGAATTTATATTAACGATAACACTTTGTTTATATCAGATGTTTTACCTGAACAAAAGGAAAAGATTCAACAGCTTGAAATTCAGGATTTTGATCTAGAAATATTTTACAAAAAATTAAAAAATGGGTCTAAAAAAAGCTACATTTTCTTAACTAAAAACCCTAAAGAAACTTTTAAAAAGCTTAAAAAGAACTGTGAGATAATTAAAGCTGCTGGTGGCTTGGTAGAAAGCGCCAATGGAAACTACCTTTTTATTTTTAGAAATAAGAAGTGGGATTTGCCAAAAGGTAAATTAGAAGATGGCGAAAATATGAAAGAAACTGCCGTTAGGGAAGTTGAGGAAGAGTGTGGTGTAAAAATTTTAAAACGTGAAGAAAAACTATGCAGAACGTACCACGTATATCCAAGTGGCTCCAAAATGGTAATTAAAAAAACCAATTGGTATAAAATGAGGGTAAAAGGCGAACCTAAATTAATACCTCAAAAAGAAGAGGGGATTGATGATGCAGTTTGGCTCGACAAAAAACACCTTTCACCAATTGTAAAAAATACTTTTCCATCAATTATGGATGTTTTACGTGCCGGTGGGATTTTATAAGATAGGTTGTGCCCATGATTGAAATTTTGGGTTAAGCGACATATTGTGAAGTTTTAAATTTTATGCCAGTTTTATAACCCACGATTTCAATCGTGGGTTAAGCGACATATTGTGAAGTTTTAAATTTTATGTCAGTTTTTTTGACCTACCATTTCAATCGTTTGGCCATGAATAATCTGTTTGTGATAAAACAGTCTTAATCCTCGTAATCTAACTCATCAACCACCTTTTTAAGTCTTTTTAAATATCTACCATAGTAGCGCCACGCCCAAAGTTCGGTAATAACACCAATAATTAAAATGGAAACAAAGCAATTTATAAGCAAGTATATGGGTGAAATATTAGTCATGATTTTTGAATAAATGGATGTTTTTTCCATAACCAGATAGACAGCGAAAAAGGATACGCTTATAAAAGTGATTATGTAGGTTAAAGCTTTGTAGAGTTCAATATTCATTTTCATTTCATAATAAAACCACAAAATATTTTTTCGGCTGTCCATGCTCATGTCATAAGCGTTTTTATAGAACTTAAAAAACTTAACAAAATAGTAAGCCGTAAAACCACAAATAATGGTGTAAAATACGAAGTATATCATTTTCATTTCATCAGATAAACCAAATAGATACGGGAATAGCGCTAAAATAATTATTGCAGCAATTTGGTAATTAAATTCGTGTTTCATTTTTCTTCTAATGATATCGATTGGTGTACGGGCTTGTTTTATTTTAAGCATGTTTCCCGAAATGTTTATTTCCTGACCACTATCGGCACTCCATTCTTTTTTTAAATCGTCAAAATTCATAACCATTTTTCTTTATAATGAATTGTAATTTTTCTTTTGTCCTATTAAGTTTCACTCTAGCATTTACTTCGCTAATGCCTAAGTTCTCAGCAATTTCTTTGTGCGATTGATTTTCCAAAAACAAAAAAATCAGTGCTTTTTCTACAGAATTTAATTCATTAACCGCTTTGTATAAGTAGGCTAACTTTTCCTCCTTTAATTCGCTTTCATCGGTGTCTATTATATCAATATTTTCATCCAAAGGCGATTTATCCACTTTTCGATTATCCTTTTTAAAGTATATTAAAGCCGTGTTTAAGGCAACACGATACATCCAGGTAGAGAATTTACTTTTGCCTTTAAAGGATGGGTAAGCTTTCCATAGTTGCATTATTATTTCCTGAAATAAGTCACGCTGCTCTTCCAAATCTTTCATATACATCTTTGAAATTTTATGTATAATCGCCTTGTGCTGATTTATCAGAGCTAAAAATGTGCTTTCAGTTTCCTTCATCTAAGTCGTTTATTTGGCTTAAAGAATTGAACTAATCTTACTCAGAAAGAAATTTGCTTCGGTAAAAATATTTGAGATTAGAGTATTCATAGATTTATGTAAAATATACTCTATAAGTAATCGATTTCCGAAAACGTTACATTTACGCAGAAAAAAATATCTACTATAAAAAACCTAGAGCTTCTTTAGGTACAAATGGGCTTACATCGCCATGGTTTCTTAGAATATCTCTTACAATTGTAGAACTAATTGCAGAATATTCAGGTTTGCTTAATAATAATATGGTTTCTACTTCAGGCATCATCGTTTGATTGATTTGAGCTATAGCTCTTTCGTATTCAAAATCTGATGCGGAGCGAATACCGCGAACCATGTAAGTAGCGTTTATTTTGCGACAAAAATCAACAGTTAAACCTTCGTAGGTTCTAATTTCTATGTTTTTGTAGCCGGTAAAAACGGTTTCCAGAATTTTTAAGCGTTGCTCGGCAGTAAGAAAATTTTGCTTTGAGCTATTTAAACCAATACCAATTACAATTTTATCAAAGAGAGGTGTAGCACGTTGTAAAATATTTACATGAGCAATGGTAATTGGATCAAATGAACCTGGAAACAGCGCTATTTTCATAATTCAAATATATATTTTTAGGTGGAAAGCAGAAAGGTTAAAGCGCAAAGCTTGCCTACTAATTAAATGACGGCCCTTAGGTGTAAACCTTAAACCTTAGTTTTATTGCGAAAAACTCTGCTAACTTTTCAGTTAAATAAATTCGAAAAAACTAAAAGAAGAGTTTCCGTACTTACGCGTTTCTTTGTAACCTGGCTGGCTGTTTAATTTCATGTTACTTTGGTGTTCCACCACAAGCAATCCACCTGGTTTAAGCAGTTTTTGGTCTTCTACCATTACCGGAATTTGTGGAATGTTTGGCATGTTGTAAGGTGGGTCGGCAAAAATTAAATCATAACTGCCAGTCATTTGTTTCAGAAGCTTGAATACATCCCCTTTACGCACCTCAATTTGCTTAAAATCATATTTTGTTGCGGTTGTTTTAACCCAATTCACGCAGCCGTAATCCATATCAATGGCTAAAATTCTTTCTGCCTCACGTGAAGCAAATTCGAAAGTTAAGTTTCCTGTTCCACAAAAAAGGTCTAAAACGCTGCAGGTTTCAAAATCAAATCTATTGTTTAAGATGTTAAACAGCGCTTCCTTTGCCATATCGGTTGTTGGCCTAACCGGCAAATTAGCAGGCGGCTGCAAGCGGATTCCCTTTAACATTCCACCAATTATTCGCATAAATCTAAAGCAAGAAGACCGCTGAAATAATGCTGCGGCATATCAGCAAGCAATTCGTTATTTTGCTTTGCTGCTGGTAAAAAGAAGTATAAATTATTGAAATATTTGAGCAGACAATTATAGTGTTCATCATCCTCATTGATAATACCTTGAAGGTAAACCGGAACATTGTCATCTAAATTTAATTGCTCAATTATTAATAGCAGAAAATAATTAAACTCATCTGCAGTTTCTGATTGATAATGGTTTTGGAAGACCACTTTTTTATCCTTTACGTACAGAACGTTAAAAGAAAGCGCAGTAAAATCAATTAATAAAGATTCATCAGCCAAATGCTTAAACAAAGCAATTAAAGGTTCTGATTGCGGAAAAATTAAAGATTTTTCTGGCAAGCTTTGCTTGACCTTTTCATCCAGGCAAAAAATTGTATTAAAGCCTAATGCGTTCTGAGTTGAATACACTTTATCCTCAGAACCCAGGTATTTAGCATAAACGGCCAGATTTTCACCATCAAACCATTCATCGGGAATAAAAATAAAATGTGAAGTATGGATTGCAGCCTTTACAGCAGCATAATTTAGGCTCAGATTGGTATCATTTGCAAATGCAGCCTTAAGCTCCTCTTCAATTGATTTACAGCCTTGTTTATCAAATATCGCATTTATCGCACCGGAATTTTTATCAACCAAGGCATAAGAAAAACTGTCGTTGGTTATTTTTAATAATAAGTGACAGTTTGCAGATGCTTCAGCTTTAAAATTAGGATTGACCAATAAAAGACTGTTTTTACTCATTGAAACAAAAATAGAGTTTTTTAGAGATTAACCGCAAAGAGCGCAAAGTTTTTTCGCAAAGGAAATGAAGTTGGGTGTGTAAGTTATAAAATATGCCACTGCAATGCGGATTAACACTGAAGTTTAAGTTATATTCGTTGATTTCTGTGTTAATGTGGCAACTTTTTTTTTGCAAGGCTTATTCAGATTTTTGCCACGGAAACACGGATTGACACGGAAATTGATATTTTATATTCCGTAATTTCTGTGTTTCCGTGGCAACTCTTTTTTTCAAGGCCTATTCAGATTTTTACCACGTAACACACGGATTAACATGAAAGTTGATGTTTTATATTCGTTGATTTCTGTGTTTCTGTAGCAAATTTTTTATAGAAGCATTGTTAATGTTATATTTAAAATCTGTGTATACCTGCAGTTAAAAATTAACAAAATCTTTTTACCAAATTCAAACTTTTGGGTGGATGAAAATTTAAAAAATTCAGCTTAAATTCGAAACATGAGCTACCAACCTACCTATAAAGCGGCAAATACAATTGCAGGCACAATTGAGCAACATTTTATTCGCTTACATAAAAATGCAATTGAACAGGGTGAGGAAGATTTAGCATCGCAACCAGATAAATTTACCATTGAAGCTTTAATTGATGTCGCTTTCTGGAGTAGTTTAAGGAAGGAAGAAGGGCATTCTCCTAGAATTTCTATTGCATTTTTGCCTCCAGAGCAAACCTCTAATCCATTGCTTTTTGCCAAAAAGCTAACTTTAAATGCAAATACTTTAACCAAAATTGCTCCGGGTATAGAACGTTCGGGAATACATTTAGGCGTTTGGATGGAAGATGGTGAGCTCTACATTTGGGGAACCACACTAAACATTCCGAACTTTTGCTTTGTGGTTGATGTTTCTGAGCCTGGATTGATTGTGATAAAACACAGAAGAATTTACGGTATTGGCAAATTTACCAATGTTGCAGTTTTAAAAGGTGAACAAATTAGAATTGTTGATGATACGAGCTGTATGAACAGAGATTGTCCGCCGATTTTAAAAGCGTTGCTGGATTTGACAGTTTTAGCCAGCTGGAACGACCCGACAAACATCTTAATTCAGTTTGCCGTTTCAATGCGTTCTCATGGAAGGGGTGGCGCATTGTTAATTGTGCCAAAAGGCGATAAAAAGTGGGCGGAATCAATTATACATCCCATTCAATATTTAATACAAACACCTTTTTCGGGTTTAGCAAACCTTGCCAAGCAAGGTGGAAATCAGACTGAAATATTTTCTCAGGGTGCCTTAAGGCGAGAGGTGGAGCACTTAGCCGGTTTAACGGCCGTTGATGGTGCTACTATAATTGATGAAGATTTTGATTTAATTGCTTTTGGCGCTAAAATAGGTAGGGCGAAAGGTAAACCCACGGTAGAGCAAATTGCATTTTCGGAGCCTATTATTGGTGGTGAGGATAAAATTCTTTTTCCCGGACAATTGGGTGGTACAAGGCATTTTTCGGTAGCGCAGTTTATTAACGACCAACCTCAATCTATTGGTTTAGTAGCTTCGCAGGATGGGCATTTTACTATATTTAGCTGGAGCGAAAAACAAAGTATTGTAATGGCACATCGTATTGAAACGCTGTTGTTGTAATTGAAAGTCGTTATTGCGAGGTACGAAGCAATCTTAGTGCATAATTTATTATATAGTTTTGTGTTAGCTTATACATTTTGCAGGAGCTAACCTTAAAAAGAGATTCTATCTTTGCAATCTAAACCGTATTGTAGCGGCATCCCCCGATTTTACATCGGGGATTTAGCGGAAAGACGGGCTATCGGAACCGATTAGCAATGCAATTGCTTTTCATAAAATTTTTCTAAAAACTATTACAAAATTTGCCAGTTAAACAATTAAACAAAATCGATGTACATAGATAAAAGTCAACTTATTGCCGAAGCTTACCAACACCCACCAACTAAAGAACAACTACTTTTTTGCGAGCGGATGTCGGTGTTTTTGCAAGAAGATGATGAGTATAAGTGTTTTGTGTTGAAGGGTTATGCCGGTACGGGTAAAACTACATCGGTTGCCGCTTTGGTTAAGGTTTTGGCAAAATTTAACCTGCGTAGCGAACTTTTGGCGCCAACTGGCCGTGCGGCGAAAGTGATGAGCCAATATTCGTACAGAAAGGCTTTAACCATTCACAAAAGAATATACCGAAAACGTTCTGCGGCATCGCCCGAGATGCAGTTTCAGCTTGCTCCAAATCTATCAGAAAATACCATTTTTATTATTGATGAGGCTTCGATGATAGCTGACGAATTTAATGAAACCGGCTCTTCTATTTTAAGGGATTTGCTGGAATTTGTTTATAATTCTAAGAACTGTTTTTTGCTTTTTGTTGGCGATACAGCGCAGCTACCGCCAGTGGGCAGCTTGGATAGCCCGGCTTTAAACGAACAATATTTAAAAGATAAATTTGCCCTAACCATAAGTTCTGTCGAATTAAGAGAAGTAGTTAGGCAAGGTAAAAAATCGGGCATTTTGGCTAATGCAACCATGCTTCGGAATCAAATTAGTAAGAATCCTGAAAATCCGCTGCCAAAATTTTTAACTAAGAACTATAAGGATATTTACAATATGGCTGGTGCCAGGTTGGTTGAGGGTTTGGAGTATGCCTACCGGAAGTTTGGTATGGAAAATACCCTGGTGGTATGCAGATCGAATAAATCGGCAAATGTTTACAACCAGCAAATACGTTCGAGATTGCTTTACCGCGAAGAGGAACTTACCGGGGGCGACCAAATAATGGTGGTGCGTAATAATTATTTTTGGCTTCCGGATAATGATGAAACTGCTTTTATTGCCAATGGCGATATGGCTAAAGTAATACGCGTTAGGGGCGAAGAGGAGCGGTATGGTTTCCGCTTTGCTGATGCGACACTTGAGTTTATGGATTTCCCTGCTGCAGGACAGGTTAGTTGTAAAGTGATGTTGGATACACTAAATATAGAAACTGCCAATTTACCCTATGAGCAAAATAAAAAGCTTTTTGATGGTTTAAATGAAGATTACGAGCACATTGCAAATAAGAGGCAACGCATGCTTGCGATAAAGCAAGACCCGTTTTATAATGCTTTGCAGATTAAATTTGCTTATGCGGTTACCTGCCACAAAGCGCAAGGCGGACAATGGGAAGCTGTTTTTGCCGACCAAGGTTATTTAACCGATGAAATGATTGATTTGGATTTTCTTCGATGGCTTTACACGGCCGTTACCAGGGCAAAACAAGAGTTATACTTAGTTAACTTTTCGCCATTGCTTTTCGCTAAAACTGCACAAGAGGATTATTTTTAGTTTAGGTAGCCACAGATTAATTTGAATTTTCTTTTTACCACTTAAGGTTATCTAAGCTTATATTTCTTTGTATGATGAAATTATAAAGCCACAGATTAACAGATTTTTTTGCTTTATTTTTAAAACTTATATTTTTTTAGGTGCCTTAGGTAATGAAATTATATAGCCACAGATTAACAGATTTTTTGGCTTTTATTTTAAAACTTATATTTTTTTAGGTGCCTTAGGTAGTGAAATTGTGAAGCCACAGATTAACAGATTTTTTAGCTTTTATTGTAAAACTTATATTTTTTTTGGTGCCTTAGGTGATGAAATTATAAAGCCACAGATTAACAGATTTTTTGGCTTTTATTTTAAAACTTATATTTTCTTAGGTGCCTTAGGTGATGAAATTGTAAAGCCACAGATTAACAGATTTTTTGCTTTTATTTTAAAACTTATATTTTCTTAGGTGCCTTAGTTAGTGAAATTATAAAGCCACAGATTAACAGATTTTTTAGCTTTTATTTTAAAACTTATATTTTCTTAGGTGCCTTAGGTAGTGAAATTGTAAAACCACAGATTAACAGATTTTTTTGCTTTTATTTTAAAACTTATATTTTTTTAGGTGCCTTAGGTGATGAAATTATAAAGCCACAGATTAACAGATTTTTTGCTTTTATTTTAAAACTTATATTTTCTTAGATGCCTTAGGTAGTGAAATTATATAGCCACAGATTAACAGATTTTTAGCTTTTATTTTAAAACTTATATTTTTTTAGGTGCCTTAGGTAGTGAAATTATAAAGCCACAGATTAACAGATTTTTTGCTTTTATTTTAAAACTTAAAACTTAGATTTTCTTTGGTGATTTACGTGGTGAAAAGTTAATTAAAAAACTCTTACCTTAATATTTTAACCAAATAGTGTTATGAAATTTGCATTTTCACTCAAGAATAAGATAAAAATAGCTTTTTTGTTATTCTGTATTATGTGTTGCACTTTGCTTATCCGGTTTTTAGAAGATAAGAGTGTAAAAAAAATAAACGAATCTTTCATCTCAATGTATAAAGACAGGTTGGTTCCGGCTACAGATTTATATTTTATAGCAGAACAGCTTCATCAAAAAAATGCATTGTTACAGAATATTTTGAATAATGATAGTCAACTAAATTCTGGTTTAACGCAAATACGACAGCTCAATTCTAACATCGATTCTGTTATTAATAAATATGAATTAACGGTATTGGTAAAGCAAGAGAAAAGTTTCTTAACCGAGCTAAAAAAAGCTTTAATGGTTCAAAATAATGTTGAAAGTAAAATTTGCCTTGCTCAGCCAGCAGAAGGATTAGCGCTTTATACTGCCACTGGAAGAAACAGTTTTAATCAATCTTTAAATAAACTATCATCGCTAATTAAAATCCAGACTGAAGTTGGTGATGAGCTTATAAATGATTCAAAAATATTTGTTTCTGGTACAAAAGTTTATTCAACGTTTCAGGTTATCCTTGCAATAGCCATCGGTGCGCTGATTGTGGGGATTGTTTCAGCATCAAACGCTGTAAAAGTTCAGCAGGAAAAGTATAATTTGAACTAGCTTTTTCGGTTAAAATTAGCCACAGATTTAAAGATAATAATCTGTAAATCTGTGGCTAAAAAAATATATTAATCAGCGTCTTCATCGGTAATTAACCGAATAGAATCATCAGAAAGTACAATTAAACGTTCTTTATAAAGTGAACCGATGGTTTTTTTGAAAGCGCTTTTGCTTATTTGAAAACGATGATAAATTTCTTCGGGCGTGCTTTTGTCGCCTAACTCAATTACACCACCACTCTTTTTTAATTCTCGTAAAACCAACTCTTTCGAGTCGAGAATATGGCCGTAACCACTTGGTTGTAAGGTTAAATCAATTTTACCCTCAACACGTATTTTTTTAATCCAGCCTTTACGTTGTTCGCCTACTTGTAAATTATCAAAAACCTCATTATGATAAAGTAAACCGATGTAAGTATTGTTAATAATTGCGTTAAAACCTAAATCAGTTTCTTCAGTAATTAATAAACTTACTTCATCGCCCTCTTCAAAATCAAAATCTTCCTCTTCTACATAATCGTAAAGTTTAGATGATGCCAACAGTCTGTCGTTATTCTCATCCAGATAAACATATACAACGTATTTGTAGCCTTTTTGCATTGGTCTTTTTTGCTCTCGCTGCGGCACGTAAACATCTTTATCAATACCTAAATCCATAAAGACACCATCTTCACCATCAGAAACAACTTTTAAGAAAGCAAAATCGCCGACTTCAGCATAAGCTTTTTGAGTTGTTCCGGTTAAACGTCCATCTTTCTGTATGTAAACAAAAACGTTTAAGTTATCGCCAATTTCTGCCTTTTGCGGAACATATTGGTAGGGAAGGAGCACCAATTTATCGCCATCTGTTAGGTTTAAACCGGCTTCTGTTTTACTTAAAATTCTTAGTTCGTTGTATTTACCTATTTCAATCATTTCATTTTGGGTTACACCATTTTCTTCAATGGATTATGCGCAAAGTTAACAATGTTTTATTTGTAATTGCCTCAAAAATGATTTGGAAAGGTAAGTCAAAACCCATCGGATAATTCAGTCGGGCTGTTCCTACCCGTCCGGCAGGCGGGCAATAAATCCCCGATGCTATTTTTGTGCCGATTGTTCGGTAAAAAATCGGGAGATACCGCTGCCATCCCCTTTAATTACAAAGTATTTGCAAAAGAAGGTCACAGTAAAAAATATAAGCCGCAGATTATCAGATTTTGTTTAAAAAAGAACAAAAAATAAATGGCAAAGATAATCTGACCATATTAGCAGTAAATTCATTTAAAACTAAAGTTTTAGCTGCCATGTTTAGTATTACCAAAAATCTGTAAATGGTTAGTTAGTAAAATCAAATGCTAAAAAAAAATTAAACATCAACCTATTAAGATAATTGATTTAAATTTGAGCAATATTCAACTATATGGACAAACCCAAAAAAGCTAAAAAACCGAGTGTTTTTAGTCTTCTGGCAGATTATAAAGGTTTAATTTTTTTGCTCATTTTTTTTGCTTTACTAAGCAATGGCATCAATTTATTAATACCAAAAATTATTGCAAATGGAATAGATTCTTATTCAAATAAAACCTTTAATGTAGAAACCATTTTAACGCATTTTTCGATTGCAATTGTGCTGGTTTTTATTTTTACTTATTTACAAAGCATTGTACAAACCTATGCATCAGAGCGTGTTGCCCGAGATTTAAGAACAAAACTTTCGGCTCAGATTTCAAGGCAAAATCACGCTTACGTTTTAGAGGCAAATCCCGCCAGGTTATTAACCAACTTAACGGCTGATGCTGATTCTATAAAAATGTTTGTATCGCAGGCAATCGTCTCTATTGCTTCATCAATATTTTTAATTGTTGGTGCAAGCATTTTACTTTTAATGATTAATTGGAAACTTGCTTTATGTGTTATTGTGATAGTACCGATAATTGGTGGTGCATTTTTCTTTGTTTTAAGTAAGGTTAAAGTTTTATTTACCAAAAGTCGGGAGGTTATAGATTGGCTAAACAAAGTAATTAGCGAAAGTATTTTAGGCTCTGCGCTTATTCGTGTTATTAATTCACAGCAGTTAGAGTACAATAAGTTTTTAGATGCCAATACCAAAGCCCGCGATTTAGGCTTATCGATATTGAAGTTATTTGCAGGATTAATTCCAATTATTGTTTTTACAGCTAATTTATCAGGCTTAAGCATTTTGGTATTGGGTGGTCATTTTGTGATAACGGATTCGATGACTTTAGGTGAATTTGCTGCATTTAGCAGTTATTTAACCATGATAATTTTCCCGATTTTAGTTATTGGTTTCATGAGTAATGTGATTGCTCAGGCTACAGCTTCTTATCAAAGAATTGAAAGTGTTTTAAATGCTCCATTAATTAAACATCCGGGTTTAATTGCGCAAAATTTAATTGGCGAAGTTGAAGCAAAAAATATTTCGCTAAACTTTGGACAAAAACCGGTTTTAAAAAACGTTTCATTTAAAGTTGGACCAGGTTCTAAAGTAGCCATAATTGGTCCCACAGCTGCAGGTAAATCTCAACTGCTACACATTTTAACTGGCTTAATTGCGCCAAGCAACGGCGATGCATTTTATGATGGTAAAATCATTAACGATTACAATCAGGAAAATTTTTACAAGCAGGTTGGTTTCGTATTTCAGGATAGCATTATTTTTAACATGAGCATTCGGGAAAATATTGCTTTTAGCGATACCGTAACCGATGAATCTTTAGCAAAAGCAATTCAAACGGCCGAATTAAAAGATTTTGTTGATGCTTTACCAGAAAAATTAAACACCATCGTTTCTGAACGCGGTAGCAGTTTATCTGGCGGACAAAAACAAAGAATTATGCTCGCAAGGGCATTAGCCATCAATCCAAAAATTTTATTACTTGATGATTTTACTGCAAGGGTTGATACAAATACCGAAACCCGTATTTTAAACAACATTCAGCAAAATTATCCATCATTAACTTTAATTTCTGTAACCCAGAAAATTGCCTCTGTTACGCATTACGATAAAGTTATTTTGATTATGCAAGGCGAAATTATTGCCGAAGGCACCCACCAGGATTTGTTAAAAACCAGCCCTGAGTACGTACAGATTTTTAATTCACAACAGAGCACCAGCAATTATGAAATACAATCTTAATCAGCTTAGCAAAAAGCAGGAGAAGCAATCTACCATTAAGGCTTTAAAAAGATTGCTGAACTTAATCTCTGCTGAAAAGAGAAATCTTTGGCTGGCCATTGTTATCATTATGCTTAATTCTGGTTTGCTTTTGCTCGGTCCGTTATTAATCGGTCATACCATTGATACCTACATCAGAACCAAACAGTTTCATGGTGTTTTAATATTTGGCGGGATACTTTTAGCGATTTATTTGGTGGCCATGATAACAGGTTACCTGCAAACTAAATTGATGGGAAGTGTTGGGCAAAGAATGCTTTATACTTTACGCAATGCTATTTTTAATAAACTCCAAACATTGCCTGTCTCCTTTTTCAACCAAAATAAAGCTGGTGATTTAATCTCAAGAGTAAATAACGATACGGATAAACTGAATCAGTTTTTCTCTCAATCGCTTGTACAATTCATCGGCAGTTTAGTAACCATGGTTGGCGCCGGAATATTTCTGCTATCCATTCATCTCGAATTAGGTATTGCTGCATTATTGCCTGCTGTTTTAATTGTTGCATTTACAATGATTTTTTCTCCATGGGTAAAAAAGAAGAATGCCGTAAACCTTAAAAGTGTTGGGGAGTTAAGTGCCGAAATACAGGAAAGTTTAAATAATTTTAAGGTGATTATAGCTTTTAATCGTCGCGATTATTTTAGAAGGAAGTTTGATGACGCCAACAAAGAAAATTACAAAACTGCGATTGGTGCAGGCTTAGCGAATAATATTTTTGTTCCGGTTTATGGGTTGTTTGCAAGTGCAGCTCAACTTATCGTTTTACTTTTTGGGATATACTTAATTTCCAAAGGGAATTTTACGCTTGGTTTACTCGTAAGTTATATTGCTTATACTACAAGTTTTTACAATCCACTTCGCCAGCTTGCGGCTTTGTGGACTAGCTTTCAGGTTGCTATGGCAAGTTGGGATAGAATTTCGCAAATATTGTTGTTAGAAAGTGATTTAAAACAGATTGAAAGCGATGCCATTACATCATCAGATGCGTTATTAGAATTTAGAAATGTTCATTTTTCTTACGATGGCACTAAGGAAATTTTGCATAATGTGAATTTGCGTTTTGATAAAGGTAAAACCTATGCATTAATCGGCCCAACCGGTGGCGGCAAAACCACAACCGCATCTTTGATTTCTCGTTTGTATGATGCAACAAAAGGAACTATTTTGTTGGATGGAAGAGATATCAGGTCATTCTCGGATGTGGAGCGGACTCAAAAAATAGGTTTTATCCTTCAGGAACCATTTTTGTTTAGCGGAACTGTTAAGGATAATATTTTATACGGGAATAGTAAACTTCAGAATTTAAGTGATGAAGCATTAAAACAAATCATTCAGGATGCAAATTTGAACGAGATACTGGCAGTTTTTGATGAAGGTTTAAATACTTCAATTTCTTCAGCATCAGATGGTATAAGCTTAGGTCAGAAACAGTTAATAGCCTTTATGAGGGCTGTTTTACGGAATCCTGAGTTGCTTATTTTGGATGAGGCAACGGCAAACATCGATACTATAACCGAACAGCTTTTGGGTAATATTCTAAATAAATTATCGAAAGAAACCACGTTAGTGATTATTGCGCACCGACTTAATACTATAGAAAATGCTGATGAGATTTACTTTGTAAATGAGGGCGAAGTACAAAAAGCCGGTACCTTAACAGATGCTTTAGATATGCTTTTGGAAGGTAAAAGAACAAGTTAAATTATATGTTAAGTAAATTTTACGGTAGTCGGTTGTCAATTTAAAGGCAGCTCAACAAAAAAAGTTGTTCCACTTCCTTCGTTATTTTCAAACCAAATTTTGCCATTATGTGCCTCTATTATTTGTTTTGAGATGAATAAGCCTAAACCATAAGATTGCTCGCCACTTGTGCCTTCGCGTTTTATATCGTTGGTGCCGCCAAAAATTTTCTCTCTAATATCTTCTGGTATGCCAATGCCTTTATCCGTTACAGATATGAGTATGGTTTCATTTAATTGCTTTAAAGTTAGGCTAATTACACTATTGGGCTTACTAAATTTTATTGCATTTGTAATCAGATTGCTCACCACTCGCCAAATCTGTTCGCGGTTTATTCTAATAACAACAGGACTACTTCTTAACGTGATGTTTTGTTTTTTTTCTTCCGCTTTAAACTTTATTAAACTGATACAATATTTTAACAATGCATCCAATTCTACCAATTCTTTCTCAATTTCTTTTTTGCCATTATTTTTATTTAATAGTTCGTTTATAAATTTTACAGAGCTGGTTGCCGAAGCTTTAATTAAACCGATATTGTATTTGTCGTTTTCGGCAAGTTCATCGTCATCTTCCATTAACCCAGCCAAACTCACAATAGCACCTATCGGGCTGCGTAAATCATGGGCAATAACTTTCATCACTTTTTTATTTTCGCCATCGCTTTTTTCTAAAGCCATTAATGTTTCCTGCAGATTAAGATTTTGTTGCGTAATCTGATTATTCAACATTGATAATTGCTTATTAATGCTTTTACTTTTCGACCAATTTCGCCACAGTTGGTAAACAATAAAGAAAAGCAGTATGGTGAAGATTGCCGCTATGATTAGGTACAATTGCCTTAATTGGCTCTCCTTTTTTAATAAGCTTAACTCATAGTCTTTTTGCAGATTGTAAAATTCCCGACCAACGTCAAATTTACTAAGGTTTCTTTTCTGTTCAACTATTTTATTATTTAAGGTTGAATATAGCTTTTGTAAGGTCGATGCACTTTTATAATCTCTAATTTGATTAAAATAATTAATCTCTAATTTGGTTAACGCGGCATTGTTTTCTAAATCGGGTGTTGATTTTAATAAACCTTTGGCTTGGCCAAGGTAGTTGTTGTATTGAGTATAATTTCCTAAAGCTAAATTTAATCTGGCGAGCTTAATTGCCGTACTTTGGGCGCTTCTAGTACCCTGTTTATGTAAGCTGTTGAAATAAAAACTTTTCTCAAAGTTAAATGCAGCCTGGTCATAATTTCCGCTATCTAAATATACTTCTCCAATAGATTGATAGATTACGCCTTTAGCTGATGCAACAAAGTTTTTAAGATTTGGAAATTGTTGCTCATTCCGCTCTACAAATGCTAGCGAATTTTTAAAGCAATACATGGCACTATCAGTCATTTCAACCTTTAAATAACTCGCACCAGCATTATTTAAAGCACCTTGAATTTCGCCGAATTTTTTTTCATCAAGGTCGCAATCTAAATTATTGCGGTAAACCTGCATAAAATAGGCTGCGGCAACGTGATAATTTTCCTGAAGGAAATTTAAATTTGCCAATCGGCTGTTAATGCGCCCGTTTGAACAGGTATTTCCTTTATCATTCGTTAATAATTTGCCTGAATGATAAAACTGATAGGCTTCTCTATATTTTTTTTGCTCTAATAAAATATCTCCTTTTGAGAAATAGGCAATGCTTAATTCGTTTCGATATTTATCTGATGCATTATTTTCGATGATTAGATTCTGCATGCTATCCGCATACAGCATAGATTTCTGAATTATTTCATTGTCCTTTTCGTCTCTACCTTTCCAATAATATCGTCTGTATTTAAAGTAATAAGTTTTCCAGATATCGCCAATACCGGGTTTTGGTATCTTATTAAATGCAGAATCAAGATAAAAAACTGCTTGTGATAAACTATCTCTCTCCACCAAAACGTTTGCAGAGTCAATTAATTTATCTACAGTTTTTGCATTATCAGAGTTAGAATTGGATGTGTAATTACATGACAATATCATTGACCATATAGACAGAGAAAACCCAATAAATCCGAAAAATTTTCTCATTAACTCTGGGATGATTGTAGTGAGATGATAAAAAAAATGTTAGTATGATTAACGAAAGTAGGCGCTAATAACCTTATTTCCAAATAGTATTGGTGTTAACCTTTAAAAACTTGGAGAATTATGAAGCATTACATTATTGAAAATGTAAGTATTTATACATATTGAAGTTGTAAGGGCATATTTTGTTCTGAGAAAAAATAATCAACCGCCAATTTATAACGATTGATTATTTTTTTTAACCCAATCTTCTGCCTGTGTTAATTACGTTAACACCATTAAAGCGAGTTGTAGGGCTGCCATGAGAAACGGCACTTGCTTGTCCGGGTTGTCCTTTTCCATCAGAAAAAGTTCCACCTAAACGGTAATCATTTTTATCGCAACGTTGCACACAAGAATTCCAGAATTCCTGAGTATTTGCCTGATAAGCGGCATCTTTTAGCATGCCAACAATTTTACCTTCTTTAATCTCGTAAGCTAACTGGGCACTGAACTGAAAGTTATAACGTTGCTGGTCAATAGAATAAGAGTTTCTACCGAACATATAAATGCCTTTCTCCACATTCTTGACCATATCTGCCGCACTTAATGCCGCATTTCCAGGTGCTAATGAAACATTTGGCATTCTTTGAAACTGAATGCTATCCCAACTATCTGCATAGCAACAACCTTGCGATTCTTTAAGTCCAAGGATATGGGCCTGGTCTCGAATGGTTTGATAGTTTACCAAAATTCCATCCTTAATAATATCCCAATTACCACATTTTACGCCTTCATCATCGTAACCAACAGCACCTAATGAGCCAGTTTCAGTTTTATCCGCCAGGATATTTACCTCTTTACTACCAAAGTTGAATTTTTTCGATTCCCATTTATCAAGCGTAAGGAAACTCGTGCCAGCGTAGTTTGCTTCATAACCTAAAACGCGATCCAATTCAGTCGGGTGTCCAACGGATTCGTGTATGGTTAAAAATAAGTGAGAAGGGTCTAAAACCAAATCGTATTTTCCGGGGGCAACTGGTTTTGCTTTAAGCTTTTCATCAACATGCACTGCAGCTTCGCGAACATCTTCCAAAATATCGTAACGTTTTTTGTACATCGTTACCGGGCCGCCTTTAATTTTCTCTTCATCTTTTGGTTTGAGATATTCAAATCCCATTCCCATTGGTGCGCTTAAAGCATTTCGGGTTTCAAATTTTCCGCTTGCCGCATCTGTTTTTGTTAGGGTAAAGGTTGGCCAAATGCGATGAATATCCTGGTCGATGTAAGAGCCATCTGTAGAAGCAAAATACTTTTGCTCATTTATCATAAAAAGATTTGAGTTGATGAATTTTGCACCACCTTTTAAAGCTTCGTTGTTAACGTTTAAAAGTAAATCTACCTTGTCTTTTATAGGCACTTCAAAAGCGTTAATTTCGATTGGCGTTTTCCAGCTTACCTCTCCAAATCCTCGCTGAGCCGCCAACTGCACGGGTTCTTCCATTAACTTTGAATTGCCTTTTGCAATTGCCACTGCAGCCTCGGCCGCTTTGGCAATGCTTGTATTATCTAAATTATTTGTGGCAGCAAAGCCCCAGCTTCCATTTGCGATAACCCGAACACCCAAACCATAAGATTCTGAATTTGAAATGTTTTCTACCCTGGTTTCGCGAGTTGCAACAACCTGGTTTAAATATCTGCCAATGCGAACATCGGCATAAGTTGCGCCTTTGCTTTTGGCAGCATTTAACGCAACATCGGCCATTTTCTTTTTCAAGGCAACATCAACGGGTGTTAAGGCTTCCTCCACAGAAATGATTTTACCAAAGGCAGATAAATTGGGTAGTATGGTTGTGCCGACACCTACACCAGTCATGTATAAAAAATCTCTTCTTCTCAATTGTAATGTTTTTTATGGGTTTTGATATCTGATTATAATCTCGTCATTGCTAGGTACAGAGCAATTCTGATTCGTTCGCTATAGACGTCATCTCGACTGAAGCGCAGCAGTATGGAGAGATAATTGATACTTTTCTTACTATCGTCATTGCGAGGCACGAAGCAATCTCTTCTTACACAAATCAGATTGCTTCGGCTCGCTCAAATCATGACTCTCAATGACGACCAATTTAATATTGGTTTTGGTTGGAAACTGATTTCCTTCGCAACAACGAATTAAATAATATGATTAAACCGCATCAGATAAAGATGTAAAAGTAAAATCACGGATTTTCATCGGTGGGATTAAACCACTTCCAGTTCTTACTGGTTTGCCTAATGCTTCAACATTGTTAAGCATAATTACCGGGCTTTCATTAAATCTGAAGTTCTTAATCGGGAATTTAATCTCGCCATTTTCAATGTAAAAAGTACCATCACGGGTTAAACCGGTTAATAATAACGTTTGTGGGTCTACAGAACGTATATACCAGAATCGGGTTACTAAAATACCTTTCTCAGTGCTTTTAATTAAATCTTCGAGAGATTGTGTACCACCTTCCATAACAATGCTACGACTGAAAGGTAAAGGTTGTACATTTTTTTGAGCAGCCCAATATCTTGAATAAGAAAGGTTTTTAACAACACCTTTTTCTACCCATTGTGTTCTTTTTAACGGTATACCATCGCCACTCCAGGTTGAAGATGGCAACTCAGGATTTAATGGATCTGAATAAATATTTACATTTTCTGAGAAAAGTTGTTCGCCTAAACGCGTACCACCACCTTTTTTGCTCATAAAACTTCTGCCTTCATCCGCACTGCGGGCATCAAAACCTCTAAACATATTACCAAGCATATCGCTTGCAGCAAGGGGTTCTAAAATAACAGTATATTTTCCCGGTTCAATGGCTTTAGCACCAGCAGAACCATTGGCTTTACTTGCAGCAATTTTGCTTAATGCAAGTGTATCCATTTTAGCGAGGTCGTTAAACTCCTGCTCAACATAACCCGAACCCGTTCCTTGTTTATTTCTAACTGTAACGGAGAAGGAAACGCTTGTACCTTTGTTATATGCAAACAAACCTTTAGAGTTCATTATTGCAGTGAAGCTGGTAGAGTTTTCTAAGAAACCTGCAGCATCTAAGCCAGCGGCTTTTGAAACGCTTAAGCTTTTGCCCACCATTTCTGCTCTTGTATCTGGCGTAATTGCAGCCGTATTGGCATTGTAGGTTTTAGATTCTGCAAATGTTTGCGGACCTAAAAGTGGCATAAACTCAGGGTTTTCTGGCGCAAGCATTGCTAATTCTTCAGCTCGCTTAACTACTTTTTGTAAGGATGCATCATCAAATTCATTTATAGATGCTGAGCCTGTTTTCTTTCCAAAAGTTGAGCTTACGCCTAAACTCATGGTACTGATTTGTCCGGCGGTTGAAACTGCATTACGGGCATAACGAATGTTTCCGCCATCATTGCCCCTTAAGCTTACCTCGCAAAATTCGGCTTTAGAGAAACCGATTACTTTTTTTAATATCGCCTGGGCTTCTTCTTTACTTAATATGGCCATAATTATATTTTTCTTGCTGTATTGATAACATTAACTCCATTAAATCTTGTGGTTGAGCTTCCGTGAGAAACTGCACTACTCTGGCTCGGTTGTCCTTTTCCATCGTTAAATGAACCACCTAAACGATAATCACTTTCATCGCAAATTGCGTTACAAGAGTTCCAAAACTCTTGAGTATTTGCCTGGTAAGCAACATCGTTTAACATGCCAACAATTTTTCCTTCTTTAATTTCGTAGAAAATTTGTCCGCCAAACTGGAAGTTATACCGTTGCTGGTCTATAGAGAAACTGCCATCGCCAATGATGTAAATGCCTTTTTCAACATTTTTAATCATGTCATCAACCGAAAGTTTTTCTTTACCTGGCTGAAGCGAAACATTTGGCATACGCTGAAACTGAACATCATCCCAACCTTGAGAGTAGCAACAACCATTTGATTCAGTTAAACCAATGATATGAGCCTGATCTCGAATAGCCTGGTAACTTACCAGCGTACCGTCTTTAATCAAATCCCATTTCTTGCATTTTACACCTTCATCATCATAACCCACGGCACCTAAAGAGCCAACCTGTGTTTTATCAGCCACAATATTTACCTTATCGCTACCAAATTTGAATTTTTTAGATTCCCATTTATCAAGCGTTAAGAAACTCGTGCCAGCGTAGTTTGCTTCATAACCTAAAACTCTATCTAATTCAGTTGGGTGCCCTACAGATTCGTGGATGGTTAACCAAAGGTGAGAAGGGTCTAAAACCAAATCGTATTTGCCTGGTTCTACAGATTTTGCTTTGATTTTCTCAGAAGCAACACGAGCCGCTTCTTTAACATCTTCAAGCATATCGTAACGACCTTTGTAACGGGTTACAACGCCACTAACTTTATCTTCAGGGCGAGCATGCATATACTCATAGCCTTTACCCATTGGCGAACTTAAAGAGTTTCGGGTTTTGAATTGTCCGGAAGCTCTATCAATTCTAGTCACATTAAAGTTCGGGTAAATTCGGTGTACATCCTGGTCTATGTAAGAACCATCGGTTGATGCAAAATACTTTTGCTCATTTACAGCAAAAATTACAGAGTTTACAAAATTTGCACCATTTTGCATGGCCACATCGTTAACGTTTAAAAGTAGATCTACTTTTTCTTTAACGGGCACTTCAAAGGCATTAATTTCTATTGGCGTTTTCCAGCTCACCTCGCCATAACCTTTTTGAGGTGCAAGTTGTACAGGTTCGCCTTGAATTTTTGCATTGGCTTTAGCTACGGCAACCGCTTGTTCGGCGGCTTTAGCAATTGCATCTTTAGTTACATTGTTTGTTGCAGCAAAACCCCAGCATCCATTTGCCAGTACGCGAATACCAACGCCGAAAGATTCGGTGTTGGCTACACCTTGTACACGCTTTTCGCGGGTGGCGACAAACTGGTTTAAGTAACGGCCAATGCGAATATCAGCATAAGTTGCGCCTTTGGATTTGGCGGCATTAAGGGCCACATCGGCTAATTCTTTTTTAATCTTTACATCAACACCATCAAGCGCCTGGAGCGGATCGATTGGTGTTCCAAATGCGGAAAGATCGGGAAGCAATAGTGCACCCATACCCATTCCGGATAAATAGAGGAAATCTTTTCTTTTCAATTGGTTCAGTTTAGTTGATTACGATACCAATATAGCCATTAATGCACTTTTTTGACTATTTTATGTATAACATTTTAGTTTCAATCGCTAATTTTTTCTTAAAACCCTCGATTCGAACCATAAAAACCCGGTTGACAGGATGAATGTTATAAAAATCCACCATTTGGATACTTCATTAACCGTTATTTGTTCAGAAATTTTCGCCTTAGATAATTGTTTGAGGTTGTTCTGAACAAATCTTTCATTTTGTTTGATTAAGGAGTAATTTCTTAAAGTTTGCCAGTTTTGTTTAGCATAAATATAAACAGATGCTGTAGTTTGATTAATATTTAATGTATTCCAACCTTGTGTTTTCGGCCAATTAGTAACATCCCATTGAAAAGGTAATTCCATATTTTGGCGTGGTGCAAGTACTAAGCCATTCATCTTTATTGTTGGTACTTTATTATTTTGGGCTAAATCAATAACAAAATTTGTACGATGATTAACTACAGGAATTTTAGGCAAAACCTTAAAAGCTAAATTCTTAGCCTTTTTACGAGCAGTTTTAGATAACAAAGCCGACCAATAGGCCGAATAATCTGCTTCATTTCCGGCAAGCATCCAGTTGTAGGTAGAAGACAATGTACTGGCCGTCAATTTTCCTAAACCATTTAATTTGCTTGTCACCAATATCTTTGCATTATTATCAATTACTATGGTTTGGTTATTTTCCGAAGCTTTCAGGAAAAGCCTTTGGTCGTATGGTAATTTGTTAAACTTTTTTGCATCATCTTTAATTATGGGTATCAAGCCTTTATCTTTTTGCAAAGGCACTTCAAACCTCGAAAATTTATCACTAATAAAACCTGAAGATTTTGGATTTGCAATTCTGATAATTACACCCAAACCATTATTCATAGCTGTTTGCATAGTTGATTTTTCAGCGCCTGAAAGCGAACTGATTTCATCTTCATCAATAATTAAAACATCAAATTGCTTTAAAGCTGCTTGGTTTATGCTATTAAGGTTTACGTTACTTAAGTTTAAAAAATCTGTTGTGTATTTATCCTTGCTAATCTTGCTCCTGTAAGCAAGCGGGTATTGATTATCAAATAGCCATTTTTTGAGAAATTTATATTCAAAATCCGGGAATGAGGAAAGGATTAAAACCTTCATTGCTGCCTGCTCATTTACGATAAATGGAACAGGCTCATTGGAAATGGTATCTTTTCCGTTTAAAGCAATTAACTTAAAAACGGCTTTTCCAATTTGTTTCGGCTGCGTTTTGAAAGAAAAATTAACCGTTTCATTTGGTTTAATGTTAACCGAATCGATAGACTTTCCTAAGCCATTAAGTAAAAGTTTAATTGTATTGCTTTCTGTGTTTTTGTAAATTCCCTGAAGCAAAAACTGCGCTGTTGTTTTGATTTCGTTAGGCCAGTTTGCATCAATTATTCCAGTAATATTATTTGAAGGGTGAAAATTTAGCTGGAAATCCTTTAGCTTTTCTAATTCATTTAAACTTAAGCCGTAGCCATAAATATTTATCTTATTTACCTCTGGATGTTCTTTGAGAAAATAAAATAAATCTGGTATTTGAATGGTTTTGCCGTGTTTTAGCTCGGTAGCTTCGGTATTTTTTAAACTGTATTTAGCTGATTTAATTTTTAAGGCTGAATCAGGTTCTGTGCCTTCAGTTATTAAGTTTATCTCATTTAAATTTTGCTTCGCTGAAGTTTTGTATTGTAGCGGAATAAGAAGAAATAGGAGCGAGGCTACAGAAAATATGCTGGCTAAAATCCGCCATATTAATCTTGCCTTATCATTTCTGCTAAATTCTTTAAATAGTAAAAAAACAAGCAATATTGAGCAAATTATAATGGCTATTAGCTTAAAATCCATGTTATCGGCCCGATTTATTTAGGTTATTAAAATAGCTTTGATACAATGTTGATGCAGGCAAAGTGGTTTTGTATTGCGGTTTTGCAGGTTCGGCTTTTATCATTTTTTGGATGGCTGATTGGGCAACATCAATATCTCTTACTACAACCTTTTTAGCCGCAGATAATCTTCTTAAACTGGTTAAGGCATTTAAAAAAGAGGCCGGATTCTCTGCTGCGGCTACAATCATATACTTTTCTGTTTCCGTTAGTTTGAATCTTTCATCCTCACTCAATTTTTCACCATTTCTTTTACTTTCTAAAATGGAGAGTGCATTTTTTAAATGTTTAATTCGCAATTCTTTTTGCTCAAAATTCATTTTTTGAACAGGTTGAAGGATTTTATCCAATTCGCCACTTAATCTTTTTTCTGGTTTTAATGAGGCTGTTTTAACGGTTGTTTTGGCAACATAAGCTCTGGATTTTTGTTGCAAATCTTTCAATAATCTTAAAGCTTTGTATTCGTAAGGCAAGGCTTCCTGAGGTTTATAAGTCCGCAAGCGCAATTCTGAATTCCACATTTCGGTTAAAACGGCTTTTAGTTGTGCCTTCATTTCAGGTTCGAAAAATGTTGCATCTTCTGCAATATCATGTTTATGTGCATATTTGTCCATTATGGCCGTTACATCGCCAAATTTTTCTTCTTCGCCTTTGTGTTCCACATGCTCATCGTGGTCGTCATGGTCGCCACCAATTTCGGTTTCATTTTCTTCCCCTAAAAATTGCCCGTATCGTAAACGCAATAGTTTTTGGTCGATACCTAAATTATTTGCTCTGGTTTTAAACGCTTCAGCAGGAATAGAAGATTGTTCTTTAAGTAGCTTTTCGGTGTCAATAATAATCTGCCGCTGACTTCTAAAATATTCTGGCACAAGGTTAACGCCATTCGTCATTCCAGAAAGGCTCATTAATTCTGTGGTATCCACAATAGAAACAAAATAAACATCCGATCGGCTAGATTGACCATGATTATCCATTGCTTTGATGAAAAAATAAAGTTCATCACCGGGTTTCATACCCAAAGATTTTAAATCAAAAAGTTTAGTTAGCGAAACATTTTTCCGGTTACCAAAATTTGTATCGAACGAAAGTCTTTTCTCCGTAAAACTTACACCTTCACCCTTGCCACTTGCCATTGTTGCCGAAATAAATGCGTCCTTTATGCCATAATCATCATTTAAATTTGCCTTTAAAGTGAATTTTTGCGGTTGGCCAATGTCAATTGTTGTGTGTTGTTTTGGTTGGGTAATTTTTATTGAAACCGGTAAATCGGCTATTAATTCTATCTGATATAGGTCTGATTTTTTTCCATCCACAACTACCTGGTAAAAACCTGCTTTATTGATTGTTTTAGAAAATTCCCAATCCCTCTTTGCATTGTTTTTAGGTTTAAGATTGATGATTTCTTTATCATTAAAAATAAAACTCAATTTTTTTGCCGCAACATTGGTTTCAATTTGCCAGTTTACTTTTGCGCCATCTTCTAATTTAATCGAAAAAATTTTCTGTTTTCTCGAAGCTTTTTGCGTGTAAGCAGGAGGCAAGATGGTTAAGTTAAAATCGGCAATTTCTGGTAAAATGTTCTCTTTAATAGCTGGTATTAGGTTTTGCGCTTCAGTAGGCTGGTTTTTGTTATGTTTTATTGCCGGGATTTTGCTAATACCATAGCTGATAAATAATGCGATGAATAGGATTAAGCCTGAAATATAAATTTTGCCCTGGATTTCTTTTGGGTTTTCCAGGCACGGTATTATTGCTTCAATCTTATCTCTTTGGAATTTTTGAAGCATTGGTAATTCTTTAGCATCTAATAGCAGTAATTCTGCGCTTTCTTCAACTTCTGGATACTTATAATTTACAAATCTAGCGATGTCATCATCGCTTTTCTTCCAAACGGGATTTAGTAATAAAATCACAGTTCCTATCAAAAGAAATATTAAGGCTGCCGACCAGATTGAAAAATTCAAAATATTTACAGCAATGGCACTTAGTACCAATGTAATCGCCAGGGAAATTGCAATAATGTGGAGCAGGCGGTACATTATCCACTTTGTTCTGAGGTTATGAAGCCAATTTAATCCTTCAGTTTTTTGCATAATCTGTTTTATTTCTGAATGATAAAATTCTCTCTACAATAAAAATCAATAAAGCTGCAATCCAAAAATATTTCAAAACGGATTCGTTTATGTTAAGTGAAGATTCGCTTGCTTTAAAATTATTATTTTTTGTATTTAATTGATTTGCTTGCAGAGTTCTTTGGTCGTTGGCATTAGCTTCAAAACCAAAATTTTCGGGTTTTTCATTTTGCAGAACGATTGGCATTAAAGCTTTTACATAGGCTTCATTCCAAACCAAATCATTCCATTGCGGATTAAATCGACTGTAAAAATGTAATACCTTAAGATTTTTATGTTCTTCTTTTGACAAAATCGGATTGCCAAAACCATCTGTCCATAAGTTTTCAAATTGATTTTTAGAGTCGATATATTTTGACAGTGGAATTTGTTTTCCTTCAATATTGATAAAAGAATGATGATTTACAGCTTTGCTTGCAGCATATTTGAATAGTACTCCGTCCTTTATTATTGATGATTTGAAATCACTTGAAACAGATTTTTCTGAGAGCCAAAAGCCAATCTGATTTGCTTTTTCGCCTGTATTTATGATAATTTTCCGCTTAGTAAATTGGGCAATTGCATTTAATGCTGCAACTAAATATTTGCTGTCGTTAATGCTTTTATCCTCATAAATGGCAACATATATAGGTGCTAAATTTTGATTATTTACAGCTTCGTATATGGTTTGTTTTGGGGTTGAAGTAGCTCTAAGTTTTTTGCCTGCAAAATCTGTTATCCATGTTTTAACTGAATCTCCATCATTCAAAACATTCCAGTTAATGTTAAATTTTGTTTCTGGTAAATTATCACCGAAGTTATTTTGCTTTGTATTTTGATAGATATAGATATTTGTACCTGAAGGTAAAATCGTGGTTAACAGGTTAAAAAGGCTTGTAAAGTTTAAGCTTTCTACATTAGCTTTTTCGGTATTAGCCGTATCTTTTACGGATAAAGGTATAAAGCCAAAATTAAAATCGTGAATCTCATATCTGATTTTTAATAAAGAATCTATAGTTTTTCTATTGGATTGATATACAGATTTAAAATTTGCTTTATCTATCAAAATCCAACCGCCTTTTTCTTTTGTATTAACTTTCCTGGTGATGTAAGGTTGCGCAATGCAAAAGCTAATTAATATGATAAGCAAGCATCGAAGTAAAAATAATAGCCAATCTGTTATTTTAAAGCTTTTTGAACTTGCCCGAGAGCTTTCTCCAAGGAGAGAAATGCTGCCGATTTTTAATGTTTTACCTTGTTTAATATTCCACAAATGAATAATAAGCGGGATAATTAAACCTGCAAGCGCCAATAAACCGATGGGATAAAATAACTGCACTTAAATTTTTAGTTTACTTCTTTGTTTTAAAAAATCTCTCAAAGCTTCATCTAAGGGTTCTTCAGTAGATAACGTTCTGTAAGAAATTCTTCTA
Source organism: Pedobacter sp. Leaf132 (assembly GCF_920984695.1). Lineage (NCBI taxonomy): Bacteria > Pseudomonadati > Bacteroidota > Sphingobacteriia > Sphingobacteriales > Sphingobacteriaceae > Pedobacter > Pedobacter sp. Leaf132. Next base: position 75,007 of record NZ_CAKLBO010000003.1, read on the forward strand.
TCAAGCATTTTAATTCTGATGTCTTCGAGGTGTGCATTAAGTTTAGTTTTATATTCCTGCCTGGCTTTTGCCTGATCAATTTGTATGGTTTGCCCGGTTTCTAAATCTTCAAAAGTTGTATAACCTTTAAAATCTAAGTCAATTTCATTTTTTGCTAAAAGATGGAAAACCACAATTTCGTGCCTAAGTGTATTCAGCGTTTCTAAAAGGTTTAAAATTTCACCATCAGCCTGATAGAAATCGGTTACAAAAATTAACAATTCACGCTTTTGTGTGCCGGCAAAAAGTTCCTTGTAATGAATCGGCTTGGTGAAATTCCCTGCCGGATTTATGCTTTCGAGCTGATAAAATAATCTTGCCAAATGTTGATAATCCTGCTTTGGCGTCATCGAATAAATTCCCGAGTCTTTAAAAACATACAAGCCAATTGCATCGCCTTGCAGATTTGACAGATAGGCCAAGGAAGCGCCAAGATATCGGGCATATTCAATTTTAGTGAAGTCGCCGTCACTATGGTTCATCGAAGCGCTGGCATCAATCAATATTCTCACAGAAATATTAGTTTCAACTTCCGATTCGCGAATGTAATATCTATCCGAACGGGCAAACATTTTCCAATCCAACGAGCGTAAATCATCACCCGGTTGGTAACTTCTATATTGGCTAAACTCTAGTCCGGCACCTTTCACAGTACTTTTATTAATGCCGCTCATAAAACCATCAATCGTCATTTTTGCCGACAAATTCAGGTCCTTAATTGCCATTAATACTTTCGGATTTAAAAGTCTGCTCATTAAATATTTGCTTTCGGCTTAGAGATTGCTTTTAATAATTCGTCTGTTACCTTATCTGATGAAACATTTTCGGCTTCTGCTTTAAAATTCATTAAAATTCTGTGGCGTAAAACCGGGTAAGCCATGGTTTGCAAATCTTCGGTTATTACCGCATAGCGACCATAAAATAAGGCTCTGGCCTTTGCCGTTAAAATTAATGCTTGCCCGGCACGTGGCCCGGCACCCCAACGTACCCATTCTTTAACAAAAGGAACTGTAGTTGTATCTGGTCTGGTGGCACGAATAATATCACTCACATACGTTATTAAATCATCGCTGATACTTACTTCTCGGGTAATTGCCTGCAATTCTTTAATTTCTTCAGCACCAATAATAGGGTTAATGGTTACTTTTTTAGCACCCGTAGTGCTGCTTAAAATTTTTGCTTCTTCTGTTGCGGTTGGGTAGCCTATTTTAATGTAAAGTAAAAATCTATCCAATTGCGCCTCCGGAAGCGGGTATGTTCCCGCTTGTTCGATAGGGTTTTGCGTTGCAAGTATAAAAAATGGTCTATCTAAAGGATAAGTTTGTCCGCCGTAAGTAACTTCAAATTCTTGCATTGCTTCTAAAAGCGCCGATTGGGTTTTTGGTGGTGTTCTGTTTACTTCATCTGCTAAAACAATATTGGCAAATAATGGTCCCTTGTTAAACTTAAAAAAACGTTTCCCTGTAACATGGTCTTCCTCTAAAATTTCAGTTCCAACAATATCTGTGGGCATTAAATCGGGTGTAAACTGTATTCTTCTAAAGGATAAATCGAGTGCTTGGGACATGGTTTTAACCATTAAAGTTTTAGCCAAGCCTGGTACGCCTTCTAAAAGGCAGTGTCCGCCGGCCATTAATGCAATAAGCATTTCTTCGATAATTACATCCTGACCAACAATTATTTTTTGTATTTCGCTTTTTAATTGAGAGATTTTGCCAATCAATAATTTTAAGTTAGTTTCTGAACGGTCCAAAACGATTTTTTTTAGTCTGCGTGAATAATGAGCGTCAATATAGCGCATTATGGCACATAATTTTAATCCTTACCAAAAGAATATCAAAAAATTTACAAGATTATCTGCCCAAAAACCTGAATTAAAGAAAATTGAAGCTAATTTAGGGCGATGCAAAGATCTAAATTTACATTTGCGAGGTTGAAATATAATTCCGGAGATTGGGACACTGACCAGCGTATGCCATCAAATATATTAAATTCATTATTAGAGTATACTACAATTCCGTTAGAAGAGGAAGAAAAAATTGTTGAACTGGGCAGTATGGATTTATTTAAATATCCATTTTGCTATATGAGCGGGCATAAATTGGTTCAGTTTAACCAGCAAGAAGCGGCAAATTTTAAAGCATACGTTAAAAACGGTGGTTTTATTTTTGTTGATGATTGCAACCATGATATTGATGGTTTATTTGCTCGTTCTTTTGAAACACAGATGACTAATTTATTTGGCGCTTCAGCATTGAAGAAAATTCCAAATAACCATCCAATTTATAATTCGTTTTTTAAGTTTGAGAAAGGCCCACCAACAACATCTTTCGAGCTTAATGGTTGGGGAGATGATTTGGTACATGATTATTTAAAAGCTATTACCATTAATAACCGGATTGGCGTTTTATACAGTAATAAAGATTATGGTTGTGAATGGGATTATGATTTTAGAAATAAACGTTTTTTAGCCGAAGATAATACTAAATTTGGTGTCAACATTATTTTATACGCCATGGGCGTAAATAGTTAATTCAATTTAAATCAAATATATTGTGAAAACATTCCTAACCAAATCACTTCTTTCATTAGTTGTTTTAATCGCATTAACAGCAAATAGTTTTGCGGCCAAACCATCTTATTATTACCAGATTAAAATTTATCATTTAAAAACTAAAGCGCAGGAAACTGTTATTGATGCATACTTGAAAGATGCCTATATACCGGCGATGCATGCAGCAGGGGTAAAGCATATAGGTGTATTTAAAACAATTGCGATTGATACTGCTGAGCAGCTTGTTTATGTCTTTATCCCACTTAAAAAACTTACAGGTTTAGATAAGGTTGACGAACTTATTGCAAAAGATAAGCAATACCTTGAAGCTGGAAAAACTTACTTAAATGCATCATATAATGATGCTCCTTACACAAGGGTAGAATCGATAATTCTTAAAGCATTTTCGGCTATGCCTGAATATGCATTACCTAAACTAAATACGGCTAAAAGCGAACGCGTTTACGAACTAAGAAGTTACGAAGCTGCAACAGAAAACCTTTCGCTAAATAAGATTGGAATGTTTAACGATGCCGAGGTTGATATTTTTACAAAGCTTAATTTTAATGCCGTTTTTTACGGACAAGTAATATCGGGCAGCAAAATGCCTAATTTAATGTATTTAACTACATTTAATAATAAAGCTGATAGAGATAAACATTGGGCAGATTTTGGTCTGGAGTATAAAAAGATTAGCGGTTTGCCGCAATACCAGCATAATGTATCAAAAAATGTAACACTGTTTTTATACCCTACAGATTATTCTGATTTTTAAGGTTTTTAAAAAGTAGCTATAGATACATATTTAAAAAACAATATTTATTGTATCTTTGTTGTAGTGTTTTGATTCTCAAGTAAAAAACTAAAATTTGGGGCCGTTCTTGGATTTGACAGGGTGGCGAAGGTTATGTTAGCATGCAGTGCGTTGTACGGAGAGCACTTTAAAGAGAACGTTCAAAACAATAGTTGGCGAAAATAACTACGCCTTAGCTGCCTAATTTAGAATTAGCATAGCTTTTGTTCCTCTAACTGCTGCATTGTTAGGTTAGAATCCGGAGCATCGATATAACAGTGCTGGCCTTAAGAAGGTATGGCTTAAGGTGAGATAAAGTATCTAAGGATTTAAACAAGGTCGGTTTTCAGCCCGTTTATTTCTCGAAAATTAATTGAAAAATAAGCATGTAGAAGGTATAGGTTATCTCACAACTGGACAAGGGTTCGACTCCCTTCGGCTCCACAAAAACAATAGAAACCGCTTAATTAATTTTAAGCGGTTTTCTTTTTTAAAAGTTTTATATCTAACTAAAATTACTTTTAGCTTGTATGGCTAATTCATTGTAACATCCATGCAGGAAATGGAATTTATTAAGGTGATTCATTATATTTGATTTAACCAAATATTTAAGCAAAACATGCAATTGTTTATTGCTTTAAATCATTTCATTATATACCAAAATGATGTTACGCTCCACAAGCTTTAAAATAATTCGGTGTTTAAGGTTTGGCATTAATCTTCTAATTTTTTTGGTCACTTTTACTTTTTCTGCTCCGGCTTTTGGAAAGGAGAATATTGATAGCCTTAAAAAAGTATTAACGAATGTACTAAAAGATAAGGCGTTTTTTGATGCTAAAAAAAGGGCGTCTATTGGTAGGCTTCAGCAAAAACTTAAAGCCAATTTTAACAATGTAGATTTGCGTTATCAGGCTTATCTGGCTTTGTTTAACGCTTACAAGTCTTATATACACGATTCGGCATACGTATATTCTCGTAAAGCAAGTGATTGTGCTCATTTATTAAAAGACCCCGCAAAAATTAATTATTCCAAAGTTAATGTGGGGTTTGTACTGATATCTTCTGGTATGTTTAAAGAAGGTTTGGATACATTGCAAGGTGTAAATCCGAAATTATTAAATGAAAGCCACCAGTTTGAGTATTATTTTCTAATGGCCAGGAGTAATTTCGATTTAACTGATTACAATAAAATCCATGATTTTAGTGAGCATTACAAGGAAAGAGGTATAAAATATTGTGATACAATAATGAATAAGTATCCAATAGCTTCTTATGAATATCTTTCGGGTAAGGGTTTGAAACTACTCCGAAGTAAACAATTTAAGGCTGCAATTGAGCCTTACGAGCGGTTGCTGAAAATGAAATCAACTTATCAGGATAGCGCAATTAATTACAGCTGTTTGAGTTATCTGTATTTTAGCGTTAATAAGCCTGATTTAGGGGTTAGCTATCTGATAAAATCTTCAATACTGGATAATACTCATTCTATAAAAGAATCATTAGCTTTAGTTAATCTTGCTAAATACTTATATAGCCAAGGAAGTGTTAAAGAAGCTTTCACTTATATTCATAGTGCTATAGAGGATAATAATTTTTATGGAGCGAAACAGCGCAAGGTTGAAATCAGTAATATACTACCTATAATAGAAAGGGATAAAATCAATGATATTGAAAAACAAAAACGTTCGCTTCTAATATATGCTTCGATTATTACCGGCTTAATTATTCTGACAATCTATTTTGCAACCACAACTTTTAGACAATTAAAGAAAATTAGGATTGCCGATACATTAATATTGGAAAAAAATCATGATTTAAATCTTGCTAATGCTGAGCTGCTCAATATTAACAATTCTCTTGATGTGGCCAATCGCTCATTAACACGTACCAATCGTAAACTTGACGAAGTAAATCTGATTAAGGAGGAATACATTGGGCAATTTTTTAACATCAATGCAGATTCTATCGAGAAACTCGAAAAGCTTAAACGAAGCCTGGAAAAAATTGTACATCATAAGCAATATGATGAATTGCAGGTAATTATTAACAGACTAAATACCAATATCGAAAGGGAACATTTTTTTCAGCGTTTCGATGAAGTTTTCTTAAATCTTTTTCCAGATTTTATACAAGAGTTTAATGCGTTATTTGCAGATGAGGATAGAACTCTACCAACTGCCGGGCAGCTTTTAAATAAGGAACTCAGGATTTTTGCTTTAATTAGATTAGGCATTGATGAGAATGAAACCATTGCCAAGATTTTGAACTATTCTGTAAATACTATTTATACTTACAAAACGAAAGTCAAAAACAGATCTTTAATAGCAAATGATGTTTTTAAAGAAAAGATTATGAATATCCGAACTGTAAAAAACGAATTCCCGTTCGACTATTAGTATAAAAGAAAAATATCAAATATGACCAATCCAAATAAATTTTAATATTTGGGTTTTTATATTCTATTAATTCGGCACATAACATTTGATTTTTAAGTCTTTAATCGCTCTTGTTGTGAGTGTTAAAATGTGTTTAAAAAGGTGTATTATCTTCTCGTTTTCTTATAGATGATCTATATATTATTTCTATAATTTATTATTCAAGTATCTGATTATTAATATATTATATGTTTTGTGTTTCATATATTTTTAATATTTGGATTTTCTGCTCTTGCGTTTATTTTTAAACTCTTCTTACTTTGATTCGTAATCGCTGGAAGCCTTTTCAGCTGCAACTAACCAAATTACTAATCAAAATTATGATGAGAAAAAACTACTTTTTTTATTCTTTCAGGTATGGACTAACCATACTTTTCCTAATCATTTCCAGCATTGCCTTTTCTCAGCAATCTGCTTTTAATGGAAAGATTGTAGATGAAAATAATGAGCCTTTAGCAGGAGCCACAATCCAGATTAAAGGAACAAATCAACGAACAACAACAAACTCGAACGGAGAGTTTCAGCTTGCTTTAAATCAAAATGCGCTCACCATTATTGTAAATTATATGGGCTATGACCCTGCTGAGCGTACCTTAACAGGAGGCAAGGCAGTTGTTATTCAACTCAAACCAGATGCTAAATCACTTTCTGATGTTGTTGTAGTTGGATATGGAACTACCAAGAAATCGGATGTTACGGGTGCGGTGGCCAGTATCGGTAGTAAGGATTTTAATCAGGGTGCTATTACCAGTCCATTGCAACAGATAGCAGGTAAGGCTGCCGGTGTGGTAATTACCCAAACAGGGAGCGAACCGGGCAGTGCTCCAAATATTAAAATCAGAGGTATTACTTCAATTCAAGGCAATAACAATCCGCTTGTGGTTATAGATGGTGTTCAGGGCGATGTAAGTTTCCTTAATCAAATTCCGCCAACGGAAATTCAAAGTATTGAAGTGCTAAAAGATGCTTCTGCAACGGCTATTTATGGTTCACGCGGAGCATCAGGCGTGCTGATTGTAACCATGAAAAAAAGCAGAAGTGGTACATCTATTGAGTATAATGCAAATTCTTCAGTAGATGTTGTAACCAGACAACTCGAAATGCTTTCGGCTGCAGAATGGTCGCAACAGGCTGCTGCCCGAAGTATACCGGCATCTTCTAATTTTGGTGCTGATACCGATTGGTTTGGCTTGCTTACCAGAAATGGTACAACACAAAACCATACGCTTACTTTAGGTGGTAGTAGTGATAATTTTTCTTACCGTGCATCTTTAGGTATGGTACTGCAAAATGGTATAGTTATAAATTCTGATAATCAACGCTTTATTGGTCGAATTGAAGCTACTCAAAAGGCATTGGAAAATAAATTATCCATTACGATGACTTTAAACGGAACTAATACTCAAAATAATGGAAGTCCGGGTTCTATTGGCCGTGCAGCTTTTACTTCAAATCTCATTTCTAACGCATACATATCAAGGCCAACAGATCCGGTTTATCGCCCAGATGGCAGTTATTTTACTGATCCAAATCTTTTTCAGCCTTTGAATGTATTGGCTGCTGCGAATAGCATCATTAGTGAAACTGAATCTAACCGTTTATTAGGTTCGATGCGTATTAACTATAAAATTATCAGTGGCTTATCAGCAGAGGTATTTGGCAGCTGGCAGAAAACTAATGGTACATCAGGAAATTATACACCAGCAATATCAACTGTGGCTGCAGCTATAGATCAGAAGGGATATGCAAGCGTTAATAACAATAATTCTGATTATAAACTGATGGATTTTCAGTTGAATTACAGCAAAGATTTCGGAGATCATCATTTTGATGCAGCTGCGGTTTACGAATGGCAGGCCCAAATGGATTCTGGAAGCGGTAGCGCAGCTCGTGGATTTGTAAATGACTTGGCCACCTATAATAACCTTGGTTTAGGAGATTTTTCTAAAGTGCAAGCTGGAGATTATTCTTCATATCGTAATCAACGCAGAACTGTTTCGGTTTTAGGTCGTGTAAATTACTCATACAAAGACCGATATTTATTAACTGCAAACTTTAGGAGAGATGGTGCCACAGTTTTTGGTGCAAATCATAAATGGGGTAATTTTCCGTCGGCATCGGTAGCCTGGAAAATTGACCAGGAACCGTTTATGAAAAATCAGAATGTGTTTTCTTCGCTTAAATTAAGGGCCGGTTTTGGTATTACAGGAAATCAGCAGCCTTTAAATGTTCTACAATCTCTGCAAATTGTACAAGGATCTGGAACTGTATTTTTTGCAGGGAATGTGCAAACCAATTTCAGGGTTACGCAAAATGCAAATGCTGATTTGGAATGGGAGCAGAAGAAATCTACAAATATAGGTTTAGATTTTGCCCTATTTAAAGGCCGCCTGAATGGTAGCTTCGATATTTATAAAAATGTTACAAATAAGTTGCTGTATGGCTATACAGTGCCACAACCTCCCTTCCCAACAGGCTCCATTCAGGCCAATGTTGGTAGCATCCAAGGTAGAGGTGTGGAAATGGCTTTAAATTACGATCTCATCAGCAATGCTTCTACAAGATTAACACTTGGTGGAAATGTAACTTTAATGGATTCAAAAGTTTTAAATTTAAGCGGCTCACTTAATGGCGTACCATTAATTACCAATAATGTTCCGTATGGTGGGCAAAATGCTTATCTGGTTGTTGGTCAGGCCATCGGTTCAATTTACATACTTCAGCATGGAGGTGTAACAACAAATGGAACACAAATTATTGTAGACCAGGATAGAAACGGGCGTATAGATGCGGGTGCTACAAGTCCTGATAGAATCTTCGCCGGACAAACACAGCCAAAATATACTTTTGCCTTTACGCCGAGCTTTAGCTATAAAAATTTCGATGCAGCAATATTAGTTCGTGGTTCTGGTGGTAACAAGTTGTTTAATGCTTTACGCTCAAACCTGAGCTTTTTAGAAAATTTAGGAAAATCTAACTTACTTAAAAGTGCTATCGATGATAATATTTTCACATCTGCATATCCTTTAGCGTCTGATTACTGGTTGGAGGATGGAAAATTTATCCGTTTGGAAAACGTAAATCTTGGCTATAGAATTCCTACAGCTAAATCAAAACACATTAGTTCGGTACGCTTTTCGCTAACCGGCCAAAATTTATTGCTGATAACAAAATATTCGGGTATTGACCCAGAGGAAACCGGCGGAGACAATGGTATTTACCCAAGGGTTAGAAATATTGCTGTTGGTTTAAATATTATCTTAAAATAAAAAGTGATGAAAAAATTAATAATTACCACGATAATTGCGGCAGGATTAATGGCAAATAGCTGCACAAAAGTTGACGAGAATGTTTACGATAAATACACAGCAGACCAATTTTTTGCAGATCCGAAAGGACCAGATATAGCTTTAGCTAGTGTTTATGCCCGTATGCCACAGTTTGGTGGTGGAGACAATGGATATTATGACACTAATAATATGTGTACCGATGAACAGGTAGTGCCGCATAGAGTAAGCGGAGATTGGGGGCCAGAAAATGCGTGGTTATATACCCGAGCCTGGACACCGGCCTTAGGCCAGATTAATACCACCTGGAACGCTTGTTACAATTCAATTTACCTTGCAAATTTGGCTGTTGAGCAATTAGAAAAAGCCAGCGCACCTGCAGCTAAACTTGCAGAGGTGAAGATTTTACGTGCATGGTTTTATTATCTGTTAATAGATGATTTTGGAGATGTACCATTTTACACTGATAATAATATTACAACTGCACAGCTAAAAACACAAACCAGAACTCAAATTTTTAATTGGATTGTTAGCGAAATTACTGCCAATGCAGATATTCTGCCAGAAACAAAGGGTGGTGCTTTTTATGGCCGCTTTAATAAATGGGCGGCATATACATTCTTAGCCAAAATGTATCTTAATGCTGGTGTTTATACTGGTACTCCAAAATGGGCAGAATGTTTGGCAGCATGCACAAAAGTAGCATCTGGAGGTTATACCTTGCATCCGGGAACTGCAAATGCTTCAAGTCCATTGGGTAATCGTTATTTTGAACTTTTTGGCGATACCTGTCCTGATGATGAAACTATTTTGGCAATTTGGTTAAAGCGTAATGTAATTGGAAATAATGTATTGGCGCTTAGAAGTGTAAACGGACCAAATGGTGTTGCAATGTTTGGTTTTGCCGGCTGGAATGGAACAATAGTGCCAGAAGAAACATACAATAAGTACGCTGCAAACGATATCAGAATTAAACAGTTTTTAATTGGTCCTCAGCCAGGCGGTGTTACCTATACGCCAAAGGTAACTTCATTAATAAATCCCGGAGCTGGTATAACAGAAGGGGTTAGGGGTGTAAAATTTTATCCTGTAGCACCAAATGATGGTAGCGGAAGTTCAAACGATTTTCCTATTTATCGCTATGCTGATGTATTGCTTATGATGGCCGAATGTAATGTACGCTTGGGTAATGCGGCTTCTGGCAAACCATTTATCGATCAGGTTAGGGTAAGGGCGGGATTGAGTGCACTTAGTGCAAATCCAACTCTCGAAAACATTTATGATGAGCGTGGGTTTGAATTGAATTGGGAAGGACATCGCAGGCAAGATATGATTCGCTTTGATACGTTTACTTTAGGGCATGGATTGGTTCCTGCTGTTGATGCACATTGGAAAATTTTCCCTATACCTACGGCGGCAATGAACGCAAATCCTAATTTAAAACAAAACCCTGGTTATTAATAGTATTTCTGGGGATACTTTTGATATCCCCAGATTAACATAACAATAAATAAATGATGAGAAACAAAATTTCGATACGTCTTTTTGCAGCAATTTGCTGTTTAATTTTACCACTTGTAAGCTTAGGTCAAGAGAAAGCATATCCACCACAATATGGAAAACCTTTTAAGGGCGTACCCGATAGGCGGGATGTAATTCTTTACCAGGTAAATACTCGTGCCTTTAGTAAAACCGGAGATTTTGCTGGTGTTACGGCTCGCCTGGACGCGATAAAAAATTTAGGTGTTAATGTAATCTACCTGATGCCAATTTATCCGGTAGGTAAGCTTAAAGGTGCAAACTCCCCATACGCTACAATGGATTATGATTCTGTAGGTAAAGAATTTGGCTCTCTACAAGATTTAAGAAAATTGGTAGATGGTGCGCATAAGAGAAATATTGCTGTGATGTTAGATATTGTAGCCAATCATACTTCATGGGATCATCCATGGATAGAAAAACCCGGTTATTATGTGCGTGATAGCGTTGGTCAAATTAAATATCCGGAAACGTGGCGAGATGTAGCCCAGCTTGATTTTAAAAATCAGGAACTAAGATTATCATTAATTCATTCGATGAAATCGTGGGTGTATAAAGCGAATATCGATGGTTTTCGCTGTGATTATGCTGATGGTCCGCCGCTGGATTTTTGGAAGCAAGTAAACGATAGTTTAAAAACGATTAAAACGCATAAACTTTTAATGCTTGCAGAAGGAAGCAGCCCTAAATACCTTGGTGTAGGTTTCGATTACTTTTTTGGTTTCAACTATTTTGGCAACCTTAAAAGCATCTTCAATAAAAATAAGTCTGTAAAATCTATCGATGCGCTAAACGAAAGAGATTATAAAGGTGCTGCTGAAGGACAAGCTGTGGTTCGCTACCTTACTAATCACGATGTAAATGGCTCTGACGGTACTCCATTAGATTTATTTGGTGGCAAAAAAGGTTCTATGGCCGCCTTTGTAGTAACCGCTTACATGAAAGGTATCCCAATGATATACAATGGTCAGGAAATTGGCACACCATTCCGCCTTACTTTCCCTTTTACAAGTAAATCAATTGATTGGTCGTTAGAAGAAACTAATAAAGAAGTGCTTGCTGATTACAAAAGAGTTGTAAACTTTTGGAATAAAAATAAAACGGTGCGTAGGGGAGAAATGACTTCCTACAGCAGCGATGATGTGTGCGTATTTACCAAGGTTCTAGACGGTGAAAAGGTGTTGGTTTTATCAAATTTGAGAAATAAGTCGGTAGATTATAATCTGCCAACATCGCTAACTGGCAATTGGATTGATGTTTTTGGTAATAAAAAGACTGTTTTGCCTGCACAAGTTAAACTTGAGCCATATCAATATATGGTTTTAAAAATTAAACATTAATTCATAAAATAAAAAAAATGAAATGTGTAAGAAAATAATTTATTTAAGCCTACTGGCTTTGCTTTGCAATTGGAATAGCGTATTTGCAAAAATTACCATAAACAGGGTAGAACCGGCAAACTGGTGGGTGGGTATGAAAAAAACGGAGTTTCAGATTCTGGTTTATGGGCCGGGAATTGGCAATGCAAAAGTTACGCTTAATTACCCGGGTGTAAGTTTAAAAGAAGCGGTAAAGGTAGAAAATCCAAATTACGTATTTCTGTATGTAAATGTTTCTAAAAGCGCAAAGGCGGGTAATGTATCAATCGACTTCTCTAATGGTGCAGATAAGTTTACCTATAATTATCCTTTAAAAAACCGTACAGATAAAAGTGGTGCATTGGGTTTCAATGCCGCTGATGTTTTGTATTTAATAACGCCTGATCGTTTTGCAAACGGCAATGCAAAAAACGATAATCTGGATAGCGTTTTAATCAACAGGAAAAGCCCGAATGCTCGTCATGGTGGAGATTACGAAGGGGTAAGGCAAAAGCTGGATTATATGAAAGACCTGGGTATTACCACAGTTTGGCTAAATCCGATACAGGAAAATAGAATGAGAGGTGGCTCTTATCACGGCTATGCGATTACAGATTTTTATCAATCAGACCCAAGGTTTGGTAGCAATGAAGAATTTAAAGCACTAACTCAGGAAACACATAATAAAGGTATGAAGATGGTGATGGATATGGTGCTAAATCATTGTGGAAGTTCGCACTGGTGGATGCGAGATTTGCCATCTAAAGATTGGATAAATAATGATGGTGTTTTTCTACAAACTAACCATGCAACAGTTTCTGTGATGGATGTTCATGCGTCGCCTACCGAACGTAATACATTTTTAAATGGCTGGTTTACTCGAGGCATGCCAGATTTGAACCAGCGAAACCCCCATCTTGCAACTTACTTAATTCAAAATAGTATTTGGTGGATAGAATATGCCCGCATTGATGGTATCAGACAGGATACGTACTCCTATATGGATTTTGATTTTCTGGCCAGATGGAATAAAGAAGTTTATGATGAGTATCCTAATTTTAATATTGTTGGCGAAACCTGGTATAACAAAAAAACATCTCCAGCCTGGTGGCAAGCTGGTTCTACCTTCGATAAAAAAGATTCGCACCTGAAAACGCCAATGGATTTCTCTTTAACATTTACCATGCAAAAGGCGTTTGATGGCGAAACCGATAATGGTTATTTAAACGAAATTTTCGAAGATGTAGCACAGGATTTTGTTTATGCTGACCCTTATCAAATATTAACCTTTTTGGATAATCATGACTTAGGAAGATTTAGTAGAAAAGAAGATAAAGATTTAAAACGTTTTAAGCAGGGATTGGCTTTTTTGCTCACCACACGCGGCATTCCGCAAATTTATTATGGTACAGAAGTGTTAATGATTGGTACCAAAGAAGATGGAGACGGACGCCTAAGAGTTGATTTTCCTGGCGGATGGCAAGAGGATAAAAAGGATGAATTTACAAAAGCAGGCCGGAGTGAAATTCAAAATGAAGCCTGGGATTATTTGCAAAATCTTTTACAGTGGCGCAAAACCAGTAAGGCGATAACAGGTGGAAAATTGATTCATTATGCACCAAAAAATGGTGTATATGTTTACGGTCGGAAGGCTGATAACCAAAGTGTAATGGTTGTGCTTAACAGTTCTTTAAAAGACCAATCAATCTCTATGGAGCGATTTACAGATATTACTTCTGGTTATTCTTCAGGAAAAGATATCATCTCAGGAAAAAATATGCAAATTTCTAAAGAAATTTCTATACCAGCTAAGGGGCAATATATTTTCGAACTAAATAAATAAAATTAAGAGAAAAATTGAAGTCGCCTTAATTTGGTTAAGTGCAAAAGCAACATCGGATGGTGTTGCTTTGTTAATATCAGGCTGTTTCAAATCTACAAATAGATTTTTTTTCCAGTTTATTTTAAAATTAATTTAACATTTCTTCATCTGATTAAATACGCATTTTGCAAGTTCAAAAAACTTTGTCTCATTAAAAAGGTTATATCATCAATTTATAGAGACAAGAATGAAACAGATAAAGTCAGAATTTATTCCACCTCAAAAAAAAGGTAGCAGCATGCATGTTCAGTCTGGTGTAGCAGCAGAAACTGAAGCCCATGCAAAGCTTATTTACCAGCGAAGCGTTGAAAGATTATTGAACGTTAATGCATGGGGAACATACAGTAGTCCTTCAAAATTTCAGTTATTTGATGAAAATAGGAACAAAACAGATAGATTAGTAGAAGAGGGGGATTTTATAAGAATTGATATACCAGGGCTTGGCACTGAGGCCGGCATGGGTTATGATTGGGTTAGGGTTGAAGCTATTGGCCGTGCTGAGGACGAGAATTATGAATGGACTGCTATTCGCGTCAGACCATCATCAATGCCCTGTTCAAAATCAGAAGTTATTGCACATTTTCTGGATAAAGATGCTACCTCTACATTTAAAGTTAGCAGGGAAGGATATTTAGTTTTTGCAGAAGAGTTTGCAAGAAATGAAACGACAAACACTAACGGAGTTGGATTACTTGATATGGCAAGAAATTTTTTAGTTGGCGCTGCAGCAAAACTAGGTGTTTCTTATCCTCAGTGGAAAAGCCTTACTGATGGTTTACTGCAGAATTAAATAAAAAAGTCAATTCTAAATTCTTATTTAACCAATAAATCCCGGGCTAGCCGGGATTTTATTTTTATGTTTTAAATTCTGCAATTACCTTAGTTGTTTTTCAGTTTTAAAGAATCTTTAGCACGTTTTTTAAAGAAACCACGTAATAAAAAGTTGCTTTGAAGCGCTTCTAAATCTTCATCAAGTTTCTTACTGCTTTTTTCTAAGTTAACCATAATCGATTTAACTTGTTTAGCTGTTTGCTCATCATTTAACAATAGGCCGGCTGCGTTATCGTTGCTTTTAAGTTTTGCAGATGCACTTTGGAGGTTATCTGCCATAGCACTAGCAGATTGTGTTGTTTTGTTTAAGTTTGCAACAGCAGATTCAAACCTCTTAAACACTGCTGTATCGGTTAACATCTGATGCATCAAACCATCCTTAGTATTAATAGTTTTACTAAATTCGCGTAATTCTACGGCAGCTTTTGATGTCATTTGAGAGGTCTGACTTAAATTGGCAACCATCATTTTAAAGTTCTTAGCCATTTCTTCGTCACTTAGCAATGCACCGGCAGCGCCTTTACCATCAACCAGATTTTTGGCGAGTATTTTAAAATCTCCAGTTACATCTACAAGATTTTTATTGTTTACCTGAAGGGTTTTCATAATATCATCTGTAGAAAGTGAAGTATTTACCTTAAGCATATCTCCATCTTCTACAAAGGGAAATTTAGGGGTGCCACCAGTAAGCACCACAATTTTATTACCGATTAATCCATCCGCACCGATACTTGCACCGGCATCCTTATGAATATATTTATGAACATCTTCTTCAATACTAAGCTGTACTTTAACTTGTGAAGATCCGTAAAAATCAATTTTTTTAATTGTACCGATTTTAACACCTGAAAACCAGACATTGTTGCCTTTTTTTAAGCCTTGAATATCGTTAAAAACCACATTAAGGTTAATGCTTTTTACAAAAGTTTTCTTTTGGCTGCCCAAAGTGAAAATGGCCACCACAAATATCAGAATACCAATTCCAATGAATAGGCCGACTGTAATTTTCTTTTTATTATCGTTCATTTGTTAGCGTATAAAGTTATAATCGAAAAAAGGCTGCGCTTGTGCGTCGCCTGCATTAAATATGTCATCAAAAGTGCCTTGGCGGTCAAATCTGCGCTCTACCAGCATAGCAACCCGGTTGCCCACCTCTTTTGCACAGGTTAAATCATGTGTAATGATGATCGCACTCGTATGGTATCGTGCCTGCACATCATTAATCAATTTATTTATTTCTTTAGATGTAATTGGATCAAGTCCTGCCGTAGGTTCGTCGTAAAGCATAATTTCAGGCTTAAGCATTAGTGTTCTGGCAATACCAATCCGTTTCCGCTGCCCTCCAGAAAGTTCTGAAGGCATTTGATTAATTGCCTGCAACAATCCAACAGCCTCCAGCATTTCTTCAACCAATGCATCAACTTCCTTTCGGCCCATATCTCTTCGGTTCCTCACTAATGGAAACTCAAGATTATCACGAACCGTCATACTATCATATAGTGCACTGTTTTGAAAGGAGAAACCAACCCGAAGCCGTAGTTCCAATAAATCTGCATAGCTGATGGTTTCTATACTTTGTCCAAGCACATTTACGTGGCCGCTATCTGGTGATAGTAAACCAACAATAATTTTAATTAATACCGATTTACCTGTTCCGCTTTTACCTAAAACAACCAGATTTTCTCCTTTATGTAAATCCAGCGAAGCAGATTCTAGTACGCGGTAATCTCCAAAGGCTTTATTCAAGTTCCGGATTTCGATTACCTTTTCAGTCGATAAATCAGTTTTTGGTTTCGATTCCATCTCCTTTAAGAATTAAATAAACTAAAAATCTGCACACAAATAACCTCTTCAATAAAAATTAGGAACATTGCTGTTACCACCGCTGAGTTTGCAGCCTTACCAACGCCTTCAGTACCTTTAGATGAGTTATATCCTTGATAACAACCAACAATTGCAATTGTAAAACCAAATAATATGGCTTTAATAGTGGAGGCAATAATATCGAGAAAAGTTATACTTTCTAATGCGCTTTGAAAAAAAGTTGTAGCACTTGTACCTTCATTTACAGATACATTAAGCAATGCACCAAGCATGCCCACCATTGCAGTATAAAAAGTAAGTATTGGCATTGTAATCGTAGCCGCCAGCACTCGGGTTGCAACCAGGAATTTGAAGGGATTTGTTGCACTTACTTCCATTGCATCAATCTGCTCGCTTACTTTCATCGAACCTAATTCGGCTCCAATACTCGAGCCTACTTTACCAGCCGCAATTAAACCGGTAAGTAAAGGCGCTAAGGTACGAAGTAAGGCAATACCCACTAAAGATGGTAGCCATGAAGTGGCACCAAATTCTGATAAGGATGGTCGTGATTGTTTAGTGAAAACCAAACCTGTAATAAAACCTGTGGTAGAAATTAGCAAAGCAGATCGGTAACCAATTTCATAACATTGCTTCATTAGCTCTTTAAATTCATAAGGCGGCAGAAAAGCCTCTTTAAAAAAACGACCAATAAAGTTAAATACATTATAAAGGGCGATGAATGCACGCCCGAATCTGCTTGGGGTTTGATTTTGATTACTTTCTTGATTCATTACTCCCATATGCCGGATGAATTATTTTTTTTATTTTGCTCTGCAAGCACCCGCTCTCTTTCTTCTTTATATTCTTTGATAATTAAGGTATCAGCCGGAGACAAACTTTCATTTAAACTTTCAAAATGCACCATCAGGCTCGCATTTTGCTTTTCAAAATCAGCATCCGTAATTTTACCTTTTTGCAATTGTTGATGCAAAGCAAAAGATTGATCTAAAACCGACTTTGCAGAATCTACAATTGATTTATTGCTTAGTACAGTCTTTTCTTCAACATGATTTCCGCCGGTGCCCTTTTCAGGATTTGTATTTTGGCAGGCTGCAATCATCACAAGAGGAAGAAGCATCAATTTCAGTTTCATGCTAACTATACAAATGTGTTGGTTTTTTGTTTTGTTATCACACTGAAAACTAGGATATAAAATTTGCCCTTACCTAAAAATCGTAAGTATTACCAACTGTAGAATATCAATGTTAAAAATTTAGTATTAATGAAAAAAGCTACCTTTTGTGCGAGGTAACTTTTAGTTTATTGATAATCATACTTTTTTTGAAGGGTTTGTATTAAGCTTCGCCAGATTTATAGGCAACCTTAGCATAACTCTGTAAATATTCTTTTAGCATTTTGCGGGCTAGATGAATTCTGGTTTTAACAGTTCCAATAGGCATATTTAATTCTTCAGCTATTTCAAAGTATTTATAGCCTTCAAAATGGCGGATAAATGGAATTGCATAAGCTTCTGGAATTTGATTTAGCGCTTTTCTAACATCTTTTAACACCAGTGAACCTTCAGCTAAATTTTTGCTCGCACTGTAACTTAATTCACTATAGCTTATCTCATCACGCTGATTAATTAATGCATACGTTTTAAGTTTTCTTCTGTAATTATTGATAAAAGTGTTTCTCATAATTGTATAAAGCCACGCTTTTAAATTGGTTTGATGATCAAACTGAGCCTGATATGTATAAGCCTTTACCAAAGTGTCTTGTAAAAGGTCTTGTGCATCTTCATTGTTATTTGTGAAACGCATTGCAAAACTTAATAATTCTGGTGCAACGCTGGCTGTTTTTAAACTGAATTCAGAATTTGTCATATAGCTTTTTTTAGAGATGATTTTTAAATTACAAATCCAATACCAAAATTTTTGATTTTCAATATTCTGGCAGACATAATTCTGTTTCAGCACTATTTATCCAAATGTCATTTGTTTATTGAACTAATTTGCTCATTAAAGCAAGTGTAAATCACCATAAATTATATTTTTTTGCCTTTTATAATAATTGGCAATAACAACAATATGATTTATTTAAAAACTTATGACTACAAAAACCGACAATTAATGGATACTGGCATAAAAAAGCATCAATTTCAATAGTATGTGCCAAAATGCATTTTACAATGAAAAATTAAAACCATACACCGCTTAATTCGTTAGGTTGGTATGGAAAAACTATTACTTGCCATCGACTATTTTAGATTAAAAGAAAGAGCCCTTTTACAAAGACATCATATTGATTATACGATGGCAGAACACTTAAAAGATTTAAAAGAAGATAAAAGTACCGGATTTGTTGAGCACATTGAAAGGTATAAAAATGAAATTAAAGCTGCAGAAACTGAATTTGAGGAGTTAGTTCAGTCTTTACAACCCTTATATACACCATTGTACGAACATTTAAACAGCCGCGGTGCTTCAAAATCGTCGCCTTGCGTAATCGGTACAACTTCAATAAGCCTTGAAATGTACATTGATGAGCAGAAGAACATCCATTACAATAAGATTTAAAGTATAGCTTGATTGCAAAAATTAATAAATGACGAGCAATAGGTGCATTCAATGCTAATCTATTCAAAATATTCTACAGAAAGCTAACGGCTGTTTTTGAAATAATTTTTATCCTTATACCAAGGGTGCGTTAAAGGCATAGGTGTTTTCCAATCTTGAGAATAGTCGTGTCTAAATTTTCTTGCTTTAGAATTGTCCTCATCCATTTCCATTGCATCGAGCTCAGAAGGATTTAATATGCTCACCAATTGAATGGCATCGTGGAGATAAACAATAACCTGAAGACGCTCAAGCGGGCAATTTATTTGTGGCTGAGTTTTCAAAAATTTATCAAGCCAGGGTTTTAGAACGGTCGATTTATCCCAGGAATCTGGTAAATAGAGATATAGATTGCCATTACCATAGCGGGCAGAAATGTTGGCGTATGATTTATTTATATTGTCTGCCAGTGTAGCTCCGTATGGATTTGCACCACATCTTAGCTGCTCCCTTAGTTCAATACTCATTTTCATATACTATAAACACATTAGGTTTAATTCAGTTTTAAAAAATCAATGTTGTAAATAGGTTCTTAACTAAGATAATATTTACTTCCATTATTTCCATCGTACAGATACCGAAAATCTTCATTAACACTTATTTAATAATAGGCAAAACCTTCCAAAAAATACAGGGTTGTAATAGTAGTACCTAATCACACATCCCATGAAAAAACAAGTCACACCAAACAACGACAGCCAAACAGAAAAGCAGCCCATTCAAAATAACTCCCCACTCTTTAAATTGTTTAAAGATGGTTTATCTGATTTGTATTGGGCAGAGAATCATTTAACAAAGGCATTGCCAAAAATGATATCTGCAGCAAGTTCTGCATCGCTACAAAAAGCTTTATCAGCTCATTTAGCTGAAACAAAAAATCAGGTTTCCAGGCTAGAAGAAATTTTTAACCTGTTAGATGAAAAGGCATTGGCAAAAAAGTGTGATGCGATGGAAGGCTTAAGTAAGGAGGCAGAAGGCATTGTTGAGCAAACGCCATCTGATTCTGCAGTACGCGATTTGGGAATTATCTTGGCTTGTGGAAAAGTTGAGCATTATGAGATAGCAAGTTATACCGGTTTAAAAAACCTAGCTGATAAACTATCGCTAGAATCTGTTTCAGAATTACTACAGCAAACGCTGGATGAAGAGCAAGCCGCAGAGCAGAAACTTAATGCACTCGGATTTGAAGATATTATTAACCAGGCTTTATCAGAAGCATAAAAACCTTAAAAAATGGCTAAGCAAAGCAAAAATAACGATAAACAGGCAAATTTAAATCATGCCGAAAATGATAAAACCAGGCAGCTGGAAAATTTTATTAATGATAGCAGCGGACAGCAAATGAGCAGCAATACTGGCGTCAAAATTAACGATGACCAGAACTCTTTGAAAGCGGGAGACAGAGGCGCAACACTTCTTGAAGATTTTATACTTCGTGAAAAGATTACTCATTTTGATCATGAGCGAATCCCTGAACGTGTGGTACATGCCCGTGGTTCAGGTGCTCATGGTGTTTTTAAGGTTTATGAAGATTTATCAGCACTAACCTGTGCAGATTTTTTGTGTAAACCTGCACAGGAAACGCCTGTATTTGTTCGTTTTTCTACAGTAGCTGGCTCTCGCGGCTCTACAGACATGGCAAGAGATGTTAGGGGATTTGCCGTAAAATTTTATACTCAGCAAGGAAATTTTGATTTGGTAGGCAACAATATGCCCGTTTTTTTTATTCAGGATGCTATTAAATTCCCTGATTTAATTCATGCGGTAAAGCCAGAACCAGATAATGAGATGCCTCAGGCAGCTTCTGCCCATGATACCTTTTGGGACTTTATTTCACAATTGCCAGAGTCGGCACACATGGTTATGTGGGCGATGAGTGATAGGGCTTTACCCAGAAGTTACCGCATGATGGAAGGCTTCGGTGTTCATACATTCCGTTTGGTTAATGCAGAAGGCAAATCGAGCTTTGTTAAATTCCATTGGAAACCACTTTTAGGCGTACACGCAGTAGCCTGGGATGAAGCACAGGTAATTTCCGGTAAGGATCCTGATTTTCATCGTAGGGATTTATGGGACGCCATTGAGGCAGGCGCCTTTCCAGAATGGGAGCTAGGCATCCAGGTGGTTGCAGAAGAAGATGAGCATAAGTTTGAATTCGATTTACTCGACCCAACTAAACTCATTCCTGAAGAACTTGTGCCGGTTCAACGCATCGGAAAAATGACTTTAAACCGTAATCCGGATAATTTCTTTGCAGAAACTGAGCAATCTGCATTTCACATCGGGCATGTTGTGCCAGGTATTGATTTTACCAACGACCCACTTTTGCAAGGCAGGTTATTTTCTTATACAGATACTCAGCTTATCCGTTTAGGTGGTCCAAATTTTCAGGAAATTCCGATTAACAGACCAATAAATCCGGTTCATAACAACCAGCGTGACGGTTATATGCGTCAAACCATTAACCGTGGTAAAACCGCTTATGGTCCGAATGGATTAGCTGGAAATAACCCTGCACAAGTTAAAGCGGCCGATGGTGGCTTTGTAAGTTACAATGAACGCATTGATGGAAGAAAAATCCGTTCCAGAAGCAGAAGTTTCTTTGATCACTTTTCTCAGGCCAGATTATTTTTTCATTCACAAAGTCCGGCAGAGCAAAATCACATTATCGATGCCTTAAGTTTCGAGCTTGGAAAGGTAAAATCAATTATGGTACGCGAAAGAATGTTAGCGCTGCTGAATCAAATCGATGATGCCCTTGCTTCGGCTATTGCCTATGCTTTAGGATTACATATTCCTGAAATTGAATTAGAAGATTTGAATAACAGCATTCCTGCCGATGGTAGCAAAGCTGATTATGCTTCAGAAAATCCTGAAGGTAGTTTAGCAAAATCTGAAGCTCTGAGTATGGTTAATACCGTTAAGGATACCATAGAAACCAGAAAAATAGCCATATTGGCTGCAGACGGTGTAAATGGTAAAACGCTAAGTTCGGTAAAGGATGCATTAGTTGCAGATGGAGCAGTTGTACATATTATTGCACCAAGACTTGGTGAAATAACTTCTGTTGAAGACCAGAAAATTCAACCAGATGAAAGCTTTTTAACTGCGGCATCTGTTTTATATGATGCTGTTTATGTTCCTGGTGGTACAAATTCGGTTGCTAGTTTAGAAGCAGAAGCAAATGCGGTGCAATTTTTAAATCAAGCTTTTAAACATTGCAAAGCCATTGCTACGGATGGTGATGCGTTGCAATTGCTGGAGGCAACCGCTTTCCATAAAAAGCTGCCAGCCAATTTTAAAGAAGAAACTGTATTGAGCGAAGGGATTTTAGTTAGTGATGATGCTTCAGCTTTAATTCAGACTTTTAAAAAAATGATAGCCTTGCACAGGTTTTGGAATAGAGAAAATCCACGGAAAGTACCTGCATAGCTTTTAAAACAAAAAAGGCGAACCTGATGGTTTGCCTTTTTTAGCTTTGATGTAATAAATTAACTGTTAAGCAGTTTGACCACCAAGTAGTAATTGCGCTTCCTGATTACCTTGAAGAAAAGCGTGTTCCAAAGCAGTAAGTCCGCGGCTATCTGGTAGTTTTGTATCTGCACCGCGGTTAACAAGAAGTTGCAACATGTCGTTTCTGCCAAACATTACTGCAAACATTACCGCTGTTCCGCCATTGCCATGCTGTAAATTTAAATTTGCTCCGGCATCAATAAGCAATTCTGCAATTTCAAGATTTCCTTTAAAAGCGCAGCCCATTAAGGCGGTATTACCTCCTAAATCTGTTGCATCTACATTTGCTCCGGCCGCAAGAAGCGTTTTAACCGCTTCAGTCTGTCCGTTGTAAGCCGCAATAATTAAAGGTGTATAACCTTTTTCATCTTTATATTCTAAGTTTACACCTCTGCTAATCAGTTCTGCCAGTACCGCGATTTCGCCTTTTCTTGCAGCTGGTATCAGTAATAATTCTAAGTTTTCCATATATTTTTTTTGCCAAAGGCTGATTTTTTTCTTTAATGATGTTTAGAAGCATCAGCTGAACATATTTTTGTAAGCATGCCTTTAAAAATGAAATAGTGGAAAGGAAGCATTGCCATCCAATACATCCGCCCACTAATGCCCAAAGGCCTAAAGGTAGCAGTTTGATGCACCACATTTTTTTCATCAATACAAAATTCCAGCCATGCTTCACCAGGCAGTTTCATCTCCGCATAAAGTAATAATCGTTTCTCACTTTGTGATGAAAAAATTACCCGCCAGAAATCCAATGCTTCTCCGGCTGATGTTTGCGATGCATTTTTTCGGCCACGCCTTAAACCTACGCCACCGAATAATCGGTCAAGAAAACCTCTAAATCCCCACAACCAATCTGCATAATACCAACCATTTTTGCCGCCTATAGAAAAAATGCGGTTTAAAGCCAGGTCTACATCTTTTGCCGGCATTTTTTGCTTGTCTTGAAAAACACCGAATTTTGGAACTTCTATATGTGCCGATAGGCCTTTGTTAAAAATCCGGCTATTACCCGAATCACTCCAGCTAGATAACACTAAGTTTTGCTCTATTTTTTCAAAGGCCATCGAAATTGCATCGCGATAAGGGATTAAGGTAATGCCTAAATCTTTATGTAAATGGTTCTTTTTGGGCACAACATCTATTTTCATGCTCTCAACTAAGTTTTTTGCCAAAGCATAAGACGTTGCAGTTACAAAATAAAGCCAGTAGGATGAAAGCTTAGGTGTAAAAACAGGCACTACAATAATTTTACGTTTTAACTTTCTTACACTTGCAAAAGCCATCAACATGTCCTTATAGGTTAACAAGTCTGGCCCATAAATATCATAATGATTTCCGAAGTAATCTTTCTTATCTAAAACACCCGTTAAAAATTCTATTACGTTACGGATGGCAATTGGCTGACACATGGTTTTAAGCCATTTTGGTGCAACCATAACCGGAAGTTTTTCTACTAAGTCTCTGATAATTTCAAACGAAGCACTTCCCGAACCAATGATGATTCCGGCTCTCAACACCGTTACCGGAACTTTACCATTGGACAGTTTTTCTTCAACAGCCTTTCTGCTTTCAAGGTGTTTGCTAAGCTTTTCTTCGTTAATAATACCCGAAAGATAAATTAATTGTCTGGCCGAAGTTTCATTCAGATAATTAATAAAATTTTCCGCAGAATCCAATTCGCTCTTACTAAAATCGCCTTCGGTACTCATTGAATGAACAAGATAATAAGCCGTGTCTATATCTTTAGGGAGCAATTTTAAGGTTTCCGGGTTAAGCAAATCAGCTTGAAGAACTTCAACCTGCCCGGCTTTAAAAGCTGAGATATCTAACCTTGCTTTGTCTCTAACCAGGCAAATAAGTTCATGACCCATATCCAATAAAGCAGGCATCAGTCTTCTTCCGATGTAACCGGTAGCCCCTGTGAGCAGAATTTTCATATTTAATTTAACACATGAATTGGGATATTGTTGCGAATCCTTGATATATCTAAGGATAAAAAATTTATTAGCTATTTTTTGGCTAATAGCCTATTAACCTTTGAGTATTTTACCACGCTGCTTATAACATAAATCTAACAAAAAACATGTATGGATGACATTACCCTAAAACGGATTTTCATACTTATTTTGTGAACAAAACAACGTTTGTTCAAACAATTCTGTTAAACATTTTACTAAAAAAATTATCTTCGCTTGTCCCAAATAAATAGCATCCCACAAATAAAAACTTTAAAATTATGCATGCTGGAAAAAAGTACACCCTTTTAGAATTTATTTTATGGACACGCAGAGATATACTCAGACTGAGTATTTTAGCCATTATTCCAACGGTATTATACCATTTCTGCGGTTTTACTTTCTTGTCAATTTCCTGGGTTCCGGTAGCGTTGTTAGGTACGGCAGTTTCTTTTATTATCGGTTTTAAAAATAATGCAAGTTATGCCCGATTGTGGGAAGCACGCCAAATTTACGGCGGAATTATTAATGCAAGCAGGTCGTTCGGGGTTATGGTTCGCGATTTTTTATCCTCAAAAGACAAGAAGCAAGATGTACAGATAATTTTTTACCGTCACTTTGCATGGTTAACTGCTTTGCGTTTTCAACTTAGAGAGCCGCGTGTTTGGGAAAATATAGATGATCCACGAAATGTAGAATATGCAAAAAACTATCATATTGCAGAGAAAACGGATAAACTTGAAGAAGTGCTGAAGAAATATTTATCTGCTGAAGAATTAGATTATGTTTTAACCAAGAAAAATAAAGCAACTCAATTAATGGCTTTACAATCAAGCCATATTAATAAATTGGCGGTCGAGCATAATTTTACCGATTTACAGCTTCAATCTGTACAGGCAGCCATTACAAATTTTTATGATAATCAGGGTAAGGCAGAAAGGATAAAGAATTTTCCTTATCCGCGTCATTTTTCTTCAATTGCCAATATTATGCTTAACCTTTTTGTATTTCTTGTTCCTTATGGTTTGCTTAACGATTTTAATAAATTAGGCATCGGGACTTTATTAGAAGGCTACTCCATCTGGCTAAACATTCCATTTGCAATATTATTAACATGGGTTTTCAATTCGTTAGATGTTGTTGGTGAAAGTTCTACAAATCCATTTGAGGGCAGTGCCAACGATGTTCCGATTACAAATATTTCGCGAACTATAGAAATTGATATGCGGGATATGCTCGATGAATCTGATTTACCACCGGCTATAACGCCGGAAAATAATATCTTGATGTAAATATTTAATTGTGGAATTTTAACAAACATTTCATCCTGTAGTTATCTTTATATTAAGATTGTTCATCATTAAACCAATAAAAAATGAAAAAAAACATCCTTTACTTAGCTTTCGCTGCAATTCCCTTTGTGTTTGCATGTAATCAATCAGAAAAAAAAGCTGATACCGCAAAGGCAGATTCTGTTATTAGTGAAACTTGTTATGCAGCCTATTATGAAAAAGATAGCGCTTCGATGATTGTAAAAAAGATGGCATCGGGTAAAATTACAGGTGCGCTTTTAGTTAAATATGCCGAAAAACCACAAAATAACGGAACCTTGGAAGGCAAATTTAGTGGCGATACACTTTTGGTTGACTATCGATTTATGACTGGAACAGATTCTACCAGAAAATATACCAACCCTTTAGCATTTTTAAAGAAAGATAATAAATTAGTAATGGGAGTGGGGCAGATTGAAACAACTTTAGGTCGCTCTTATTTTGTAAAAGGAAAACCTATTAACTACGAAGCGGGTAAATTTACTTTTCAGGAAGCTCCTTGTAAGTAAATTCATAATTTTAGCTAAATAAACCGTCACTAAGTTGCCGCAATAAATTCCGCATGACGGAGAGGTCAAGGCTATCTGAAAATTAGTCCATGGTCTGTGTCCTCACAGACCATCTTCATTTTAAAACAAAATTATTTTAAAATAAATTACTACAATTTCTATAGACTTTATATATTTGTACAATTAATAAAAATTATTACGAGCTAAAATTTTCTGTCATGATTTTAAGTAAAGTAGAAAAAGCGAACATTGAACCAAGAATTACTTTAATAGGTGCTGGTCCTGGCGACCCGGATTTATTCAGTTTAAAAGGTGTTAAAGCATTAAAAACAGCTGATGTTGTTTTGTATGATGCAAATGTGAACGAAGCTTTACTATGTTATGCGCCAGAGGGTATACCGAAGGTTTACGTTGGTAAACGTAGCGATGATGAAGATTTTTCGCAAGATGCCGTTAACAAGCTGATTATCGATTATGCTTTAAATTATGGTCATGTGGTTCGTTTAAAAAGTGGTGACCCATTTTTCTTTGCAAAGGGATACGAAGAAATTGATGTTGCAGAATCATATAGCATTCCAACGGAGATTATTCCAGGCATTTCGAGTGCAACCGGTGCGCCAAGTTTGCAGAAAATTCCGATGATTTATAAAGATTTAAGCGAAAGCTTTTGGGCAGTTACCGGAACAAATTCAAAAGGAGAAATTTCTGAAGATTTGTATATCGCGGCCAAAACTAAGGCAACCATTGTTGTGCTAAACGGGATTGAAAAAGTGAAAGAAATTGCCGCTATTTTTCAGGCTGAAAGTAAAAATTTATTGCCTGTTGCAGTGATTCAAAATGGTTCAACTCCGCAAGAAAAAATTGCTGTTGGCATTGTAGATACGATTGCTGAAGTGGTAGAAGATAAGAGAATAGCGGCACCAGCTTTACTGGTTTTTGGCGATGTTGTTTCCCTGCATCCGCAATTTCAACCCATCAGAGATTTCTATGAAATCATTGCAGAAGAATATTAAAATAGATTAAATCACATATTTGTTTTGTTGTTAAAACCGCAAGTTACGCTTGCGGTTTTTTAGTTTTTAGGCTCTTCTGTAAACCTAAAATTCTTTTTCATGGAGCTTAGATGATGAGCATTAACATCGCTTTTAAGCCTTTCAAAATCAAAATCACTGTTTGTGCCTGCATCCAACATATTTAAATAAACTCTTGGCTTCAATCCTTCAAAAAATTCGATAAAATTAGAGCTCCAGATAAGTTGGCAATTAACTTTAACATGAGGAATTATTGAGGTAATACCATCTTTAAATTTTATATATCTGATAAACATGGATTCTAAATTCCCCTGAGGAAAAATTATTAAAACATTTCCAGTTTCATTTAAAATATCAATAGCATAATCTAAACTTTCTTTAGCCCTTATACTTTTTGGTGCGATAGAAAAACAGCCAATGTATTTTAACCATTTGTTCATTTCCATTTGTTTCTCCAAAACCATTATTTTCATACCTTTTAACCTTTGCTTTTTATCAATTGCATTAACAACGATGAAACAAGCCAATAATCCATCCCAAAAACTAAAATGGTTACACATTAAAAGGTAAGAGTGGTTTGCTTTTATATCGATTTCATTAAGAATAATTTTCTTAAACTTTTTTTTGATAAACCATGAAAGCACTTTTCCTCCAAAGCGTAGCAATGAATCTGGGAGTGGTTTATCTTTAATCATAATAAAAATTTACATAATTCATCAACAAAAGGCTTATTGAGCATTTCATGATTTTCGTTTAAAATAATTAATTGTGCATTTGGTAAATCTTTACAAAAAGCTTCTGCAATTGAAGGTGGATACATTTTATCTTTGCTGCCTGATATAAAAAATGCCCTTATCGGTTCTTCTTTTAAAATCTTACGAAGATGGTTTTTATCTGTATCCAGAAACCTTAAATAGGTAAAAATAGCATATAAACTTAACCTTAGTTCTGAGGTATTTATTTCTTTGAGTAAAATATTGTAGCCAATATCATCAACAAAATTAAAACGTTTACTAAATTTTAAAAGATTTATCAAAGCTTTTTCAGAAAGAACAAGTTTCTCCAAAACTTTGTTTCCGACTTTATTTTTAGATAAAAACTCTATCATTTTGCCGGGTTGAAGTGCCGCAGGAGCAATTAGGATAAAATTTTTAATTCTTTTAAAAAGTATCTCAGTTAGTGCTACGGCATAATGTGTACCCATCGAATAACCAATTACAGAAAATTTATCAATTTGCTGTTCAACACAAAAATCAGATATAAAATTGGCGAGTTCGGTTTTGGTTATCCCTTTTTTTATAATGGCTAAATTTTCATCTTTTAGCTTAGTTTCCTTATGAAAAAATAAGTCGAAGCCATAAAAAGTATAAGCGCTTCCCATACTTTCTTCGAGCATTTTAAACTGTTTACCGTGCATGCCATAACCATGAAAGCATAACATAACTTTTTTACCGCTACCAAATTTATAATAGTTTAGGTGCGCCAATTTATGGTCGAACTGGTGTTGCGTTATCATTCTTTTATATTGATGATTGCAACCGCCCAAACGTAATCCCCATCGTGGCTAATACTTAAGCTGATGTTAGGTTGCTTGAGCCATTTTAATAAATGAACAGTTGGTTTGCCTGCAATTTTATTTCTTATTATTTCGATGCTATTAAAAGGCAATGGATTTGAATTCTCCTGTTTAAGTGCTTTATACACGGCTTCTTTAGCAGCCCAGGTTGATGCATATCTGAGCAAAGCATTATCAAATTGAGTGCAATAATTTATTTCTTTTTCGGTGTAAACTTTTTTTTTGAATAATTCTGAAAACGTTTTTTCAAAATCTGGTAAATAGACAATATCGTTGCCAACATAAAATTGTTGGTTGGTTTCAATATCAATATCGCCAATTTTATTCTTCATCTACAGAAACGCCCATTATATTAAAACCCCCATCCACATAGTGGATATTTCCGGTTACTTTTTTTGATAAATCTGAGAAATAATAAAGCGCCGCATCGCCAACATCATTAGCGGTAATATTGCCAAGTGGCGCAGTAATTTTACCCATTTTGCGCAATTTTCTAACACCGTTTATGCCTCCGGCAGAGGTTGTCATCACCAAGCCGGCAGAAATTGCATTTACCCTGATTTGCTTATCTCTTAAAACATTTGCCAGGTAAATCATAATGTTTTCAAGCGCAGCTTTATTTATACCCATGCCTGCATAACCCGGAAATACGCGTTGCGATGCATTGTAGGTGAGCGTAAGAACGGATGCATTTTTAGCCAGGTACGGCTCGGCCACTCGACAAATTCTTAGCAAGCTGTAAGCACTAATGTTAAAGGCATCCATTAATTCATCAAATGGAATATCTAAATAACTTGGTGCAGGTTCTGTACTGTTTGGTAAACTGTAACACATAACCTGCTGACTGCCATAAGCTACACCGTGTAATATGTAATGGATTTCTCCAAATTTATCAGCTATGCTTTTGGTAAATTCAGACAGTTGCTTTTCCTCCCGAACATCAACAAACATGGATAAGGAATTATCCATTCCGGCTTGCTGCATCAGGTATAGCACTTCGTCTTTTGTATCATCAACATAACTTAATGCAACCTTACAACCCGATTGGTGCAGCTTTAAAGCAATGCTCCAGGCGATAGAACTTTCGTTACGAACGCCATATACCAGGGCAACTTTATTTTGATTATTAAGCATTTAATTATCTTTTGAAATCATGATGGAACTATTTGTTCCACCAAACCCATAGTTAAGGCAGGTAACCGTATTTATTTCTTTTTTAAAACTTTGCTGCGGAATCAAATCTTTGAAAGATGCAAGTGGCGTATTTGGTCCGGCCCAGTTTTCGTTCAATTGAAAACTTTCTGGATTTTGATTTAACTCATCTGAATTTAGGCAAGGCAATACGGTTTGATTTTCTAACATCAAAACTGAAGCTATAAATTCTACCGCTCCGGCTGCGCCAAGCATGTGCCCAAATTGTGATTTTGGCGCCGAAACATGGTAGCCGCTATCTCCCAGAGCATCAACAACGCTTAAAAGTTCAATCGCATCTCCGGCAGGCGTAGAGGTTCCATGTACTTTTACAACATCAGGTTTTTTACTTGTATTTTTTAGCAAACCTTTCCACAAACGCTGCTGCCCTGCAAATGAAGGTGCAAACATATCGCCATCGCCATCAGAATTGTTAAAGTATTCATCAATCACGGCTAAAATTTTAGCACCACGTGCTTTAGCTAAATCGTAATCTTCTAAAGCCACTACGCCACCACCAAAAGCACAAACAAAACCATTTCGGTTTACATCAAAAGGTCGGGAGCTTTTATCAGGACTAAAACCTTTGCTTAAAACCTGCATCGAATCAAAGCCTAAAAATGTTTCAATTGATGTGCCTTCAACACCGCCTGCAATAACTCTATCTTGCAAGCCAAATTTTATAAGGCGATATGCATAACCGATATTGCCCAAGCCTGTTGCACAAGCCGAACCAATTGATTCGCAAACGCCTTTATTTTTTATTAAACATGAAACATTTGCCGCATCGCGATAAACCATTGCTCTATCAACATTGTGCGAACCCGCTAACCGCGATTTCTTTTTAAGCTCAAAAAAGTTATGCCATGCAGCACGAAGAATTTCATGGCCACCACCGCCCGAACCGATAACTACACCGGTTTCTTCCGATTGCGTTTCTGCATCTGTCCAGCCAGCCATCTTTATTGCATCAAGCGAACTTAACATTGCCCAAATACTTCCAACATCGGCCGTAGCCAGGTTATTTGCAGATATCCTGTTAAGTGTATCAATGTAAGTTTCTGGATAGTTTTCCATGATAGAAGATGGAACGACTTCCAGGCTCATTTCTGCTTCGGTTACAAAACCAGCCACAGTAGAACGAATATTTTTGCCATGAGCAGTGGCTTTATCCCACTCTCTGATTAAACTTTTATTGGCAAAAAGTTTATCTCTAAAATCATTTAAATCGGTACAGGTTGGAAAAACTCCAGCCATACCCACTACCGCAACTTTTTTGATAGCGTTTTGCATTATGCTTTTTCTTGAGTAGCAATAATCAGGTTTACAATATCTTTAACTTTAGAGCCTAAATCATCAATATCATCATCTTCAAATTCGATATCAAATTTCTGCTCTACCTTTGCAGCAATATTTATCATTTCGGTTGATGGCGTATTTAAATCAGCAATAAAGTCAGTTTCTTCTGTCAGATTTTTTAATTTTTCGGGGTCGATTGTTCTAACCGTCTTCAATATTTCAACTAAATCAGCAATTATTTCTTGTCTATTCATTTTTAATTTCTTGATTAATTTTTTCTCTTTTTATCGCCCTGCCCGTTACATCATATAACTCAGCAACAAGTTTAAAGTCGTTGCTAAGTTCGTATTTTAATAATTTATCTTCGTTAAATTCAGCAAAATATTCATCTAAATTTAGGTTTTTTGTAACGACTTTATAAATCCTGCCATCGCATACCATTTGCCTAAATTTATTAAACTTAATTATCCCTAAGCTTACAAATGTTTCGCCTTCTTCTATATAATGATGAAAGTTAACATTACCAATGCTGATAAACACCGGTAAGAACTTGTTTTTTACATCTTCGAAACTGCCGTTCTGCTTTTTGTATTCTAAAAAACCTGCGCAAGAAACAATTGAAGCCTGTGCAAAAGCCTCAATTTGATCTACGCCTCTAAACAATCCAAAATGGTCTTTAACATCATGTGCATTAGGCGTATAACTTGCAATAATGCCAATTTTCGGTTCGTGCCAATGGTATTTATGTAATAATTGTTTTGTTGGTCCGTGGAGGAGCACTTGCTGTGGCGATACACCAATTAAATTGTCCATTATAAAATTCCGCCGTTAATTTGAATATTTGAACCATTGATATAGGAAGCTTCATCAGATATTAAAAACGAAACGGCATTGGCAATTTCATCGGCTTTGCCAAAACGACCAGCGGGAACCATTTTCAAGTAATTTGCCTTTTCACCTTCGGGAATCTTGTCCGTCATATCAGATTCTATAAAACCTGGAGATACGGTAACAACTCTAATATTATGATCTTGATTTAAGATGCCTATTTCTTTAGCTATAGATTTTGAAAAGGCAATTAAACCGGCCTTAGTTGCTGCGTAAACAGATTGGAAAGCATTTCCGCTTTCGCCTACGCAGGAGCTGATGTTTATAATAACACCTTTTTTATTCAATCCGAAAATTTTCATGGCCGTTTTGCAAATTAATATTGGCGTTTTTAAATTAATTTGCAACATCTTATCAATTTCATCTTCAGGCTGAAAAATTAACGATTTATCGAAAGTAATGCCGGCATTATTAACCACGGCATACAAATCTTTTCCATGTAATTTCTTTAGGCTTTTGCAAAAGTTATTTACCTCTTCATGATTTGAAAAATCGGCACAAAGTAAACTAGTATTTGGTAAGGTTTCACTAAAACTTTGCTCACTGGTTGCATGTAAGATTAATTCATATTTGTTTGCTAATTTCTTAGCGATTTCGAAGCCAATACCTCTACTTGCACCTGTAATTAAAACCTTGCGTTTTTCCATAAACTATACCTTTTCCGCCCGAAAATATGAAAAATTGGCGAATCCTTTAATGATGCGAATATTTGCGTCTGAAAAAATGATAAATTTTAAGATTAAATAGGTTTCTTTATTTCTAAATAAGAAAACAATTACTAACTTAACACAGTTATCTACACCAAATATTTAATGGAAATTATACATATAAGTGCCGAGTGTTACCCGGCTGCTAAAGTTGGAGGTTTAGCAGATGTTGTTGGGGCTTTACCGAAATACCAGAATAAAGTGGGGCATATTGCCAAAGTGGTTGTGCCTGCTTACGATACAAAATTTATCCGCGAAAGTGAGTTTGAAGTTACCTATGACGCCTGGTCAAATTACGGCAACCACCATTTTCAATACAGAATTTTAAAAGAAAAAACCAATAAGCTTGGCTTCGATTTATACATCGTTCATATACAGGGTTTAACAGATAGGCCAAGTGTTTATGGCTATGATGATGACACCGAACGTTTTGTAGCTTTTCAAATCGCAACCTTAGATTGGATTTCACAATGGGAGCATCGTCCGGATGTTATCCATTGCCACGATCATCACACCGGTCTGGTTCCTTTTATGGTGGCCAATTGTTTGAAATATCAAAATATATCAAAAGTTCCAACTATTTTAACCATCCATAATGCACAATATCAAGGCCAGTTTGGCTGGAATAAATTGTATTACATACCAGCTTTTGATTTGTGGAAAGGCGGCTTATTAGGATGGGACGATGCCATAAATCCTTTAGCTTCAGCCATCAAATGCGCATGGAGAGTAACCACAGTTTCACCAAGTTACCTTGAAGAAATGATGGATAACGCCCGTGGATTGGAAAGTTTACTCAGACAGGAACGCTGGAAATCTGTAGGCATTTTAAATGGAATTGACAGCGAGGTTTGGGATCCTCAAACCGACCCGATGTTGAGCAAAAGTTACAGCTTAAAAACCGTTGAGGCTGGAAAAACTGCAAACAAAAAGGCACTTTGTGATGTTTTTCAGTTAGATTCTTCTAAACCTCTTTTTACTTTTATAGGTAGATTGGTGGATGAGAAAGGCGCTGACTTACTACCAGATATATTCTACACTGCTTTACAACAACATGGCGATAACATCAACATATTGGTTTTAGGTTCGGGCGATAACTGGGTTGAAGGCAGATTAAATCAACTAAAAGATATTTTTGGAGGAAAATACAACGCATATATTGGCTACAACGAGCAGGTTTCGCACGAAATTTATGCCGGTGCAGATTTCCTTTTAATGCCATCGAGGGTTGAACCATGCGGTTTAAATCAACTTTATGCATTGAGATATGGAACAGTACCAATTGTGCGGCGGGTTGGCGGCTTAAAAGATACAGTTATAGATGTTGGAGACGGTGGTTTTGGCTTATGTCATGATCAAACCAGCATTTGGGATGTAAACCACGCCATCAATCGTGCTGTAGATTTATACAATGATAAAAAAGCATTTAAAGCTGTAAGAAAAACAATGATGAAAATTGACCATTCCTGGGATAGGGCAGCAACGAATTACATAGATTTATACCAATTACTAAAATAAGCTTAAACATGACTGACAAAGTTTTAGGCGTTATCCTTGGCGGTGGCCAGGGCTCTAGACTATCGCCACTCACACAAACACGTTCAAAGCCTGCGGTTCCGATTGCGGGTAAGTATCGGTTGGTAGACATCCCAATTTCTAATTGCCTTAATTCTGGCATCCACCGTATGTTTGTGCTGACCCAGTTTAATTCGGCATCCCTAAATAAACACATTAAAAACACTTATCACTTTAGTCATTTCAGTACGGCTTTTGTTGATATTTTGGCGGCAGAACAAACCGTGCAAAACGCAGGCTGGTTCCAGGGAACGGCTGATGCCGTGCGCCAATGTATGCATCACATCGTTTCTCATGAATTTGATTACATCTTAATCCT
This sequence comes from Pedobacter sp. Leaf132, assembly GCF_920984695.1. Lineage (NCBI taxonomy): Bacteria > Pseudomonadati > Bacteroidota > Sphingobacteriia > Sphingobacteriales > Sphingobacteriaceae > Pedobacter > Pedobacter sp. Leaf132. The sequence goes on from NZ_CAKLBO010000003.1 coordinate 110,046, forward strand.
TTCTGGCGACCAATTGTACCAGATGGATTTTAAAGATATGATCGAAAAACACATCGAAGCCAATGCAGAAATTACCATTGCAACTATTCCGGTTACGGCAAAAGATGCAACCGATTTTGGTATTTTAAAAGCTGATGAAGAGAACATGATTACTTCATTTATCGAAAAGCCTAAAACGGGTTTAGAGGAATGGGTGTCAGACACAGGTGCAGAAATGCAAGGCGAAGGACGAAACTTCTTAGCGTCGATGGGTATCTATGTTTTCAATCGCGATTATTTAATTAACATTTTAAATGAAAACGAAGAGGAAAAAGATTTTGGTAAAGAAATTTTACCAAGAGCGATTGAACAAAGCAGAGTGTTAAGTTATCAATACGAGGGCTACTGGACTGATATTGGTAATATTTCATCATTCTTTGAAGCAAACCTTGGCTTAACAGACGAGATTCCGAAGTTTAATATGTTTGATAGTAATCATACCATATTTACTCGTGCAAGGATGTTACCGCCATCAAAAATATCGGGTACAACTCTAGAGAAAGCTATTATTGCCGAAGGTTGTATTGTACAGGCGAGTAGGGTAGAACATGCTGTTTTAGGTATTCGTGCACGTATTGGTAAGCATACGGTTGTAACAAATGCTTACATTATGGGTAGCGACCGTTACCAAACATTAGAGGAAATTCAATCCGAAAATAGTAAAGGTAATGCCCTAATTGGTATTGGTGATAGATGTTATATCAATAATGCAATTATCGATAAGAATTGTAGAATTGGCAATGATGTTAAAATCAATGGCGGTCCGCATTTAGTTGATGGTGACTATGAGCTATACGCCGTTAAAGATGGAATTGTTGTAATTAAAAAAGGTGCTGTTTTACCAAGTGGAACAGTAATTTAAGATAATCATTATCACTAACTAAGCCAGTTTCGAATATTTCGGAGCTGGCTTTTTTTTAGCCTCTCTCTATCAAAGTTATGCGTAACATATTCTGCTGTGCTGTTCCGCTACTTTTAAGAGGGATTTTAAGTTCAGTAATTTGAAACCTAGTTGGTGGCATAAACTTTTTTCCCTCTATTCGAGTATAGGGACTACATTCTTTAGCCAAATTGATTCCTTTGCCAATTGTAATCCTGCATTCCCTGCCTACCGCAGGCAGATGTTCCATCGGTTACGGATGCTTTTCCGAAGTGTCGGGTCAGGCTGTGCCTCCGCATGACAGGATATTCATGGTTTCGGCAAATAAAAAATATTTCCACTTCAATCAGGCTTGATTAACAATGTTTTTACCCGCCAAATCGGTCAAATCCTAATCAACAGGCAAGCTTTTTTATATTCCTGCCAACATTTTCCCCAAAAGCTTGTTAGTTATAAAACTCTAAAAAACTTATGGCCGAAAAACACCTATATCAAACAGGAATAATAGGAAACTGCGCTTTTATGGCGCATGTTAATAAAAATACAGACATATCATGGCTTTGCTGGCCTCGTTTTGATAGTCCTTTTGTTTTCGGAAGCTTACTGGATAAGAAAAAAGGAGGTGAATTTTCTATTTTACCTCAAGGCGAGTATTCATCCAATCAATATTACATCGAGAATACCAATGTTTTAAGAACCGAAATTACAGCTGAAGACGGTACCTATCGAATTACCGATTTTGCGCCCCGTTTCGGTTTGCACGAAAGGTATTTTAAGCCATTGATGCTTATCAGAAAAATTGAGCCTTTGGAAGGAAATCCAAGGATAACGATAAAATGCGATCCGGTTAGCGACTATGGGAAGGAAAAGTTGCATCCTGTAAGAGGAAGTAACCATATTGATTATAAAGGCTGCGAAGAAAATGTAAGATTAAGTACAAATGTATCTTTAAGTTATATTATTGATGAAAAGGCATTTGTGTTGAATGATGCTAAATATCTGATTCTTACCTATGGACAGGATTTAGAAGCACCAATTGTAAGCACGGCAGAAACTTTTCTACGCAACACAATTGCTTATTGGCGATTATGGATTAAACATTCATCTATTGCTGGCTTTTACCAACCATTTGTAATTCGTTCTGCCTTGGTTTTAAAAATACATCAATACGAAGATACCGGAGCTTTTATTGCTGCAAGTACAACCAGTTTGCCAGAATCACCTGGAAGTACCAGAAACTGGGATTACCGCTATTGTTGGTTGCGAGATTCTCACTATGTGTTAACTTCATTAAACCATATTGGCCATTTCGAAGAAATGGAGAAATATTTCAGTTATCTGTCTGATATTTCTCATGCAGAAGATACCCGTTATCAACCTTTGTATGGCATCGCAGGCGAAAGAGATATTACCGAACATGTATTAGATCACCTGGAAGGTTATGAAGGCGAACAACCGATAAGGATTGGAAATCAGGCTTACGAACATATACAAAATGATATTTATGGTCAGGTTTTAATTTCGATGCTGCCGCTTTACACAGACCATCGCTTTGTGTTTTCTGAAAGAAGTGATTCTGTAAAGTGGATAGAAAGTGTGCTATCTAAAATCGAAAGAACGATTGATGAAAAGGATGCCGGAATTTGGGAGTTCAGGAATATGGCAAATGTACATTGTTATAGTAATTTATTTCAATGGGCAGGTGCTCATGCCGCCTTAAAAATGGCAAAAACTATTGGAAACGTAGATTTTGAAGATAGAGCACAGGTTTTAATTGATAAAGCTGCGGCGCACATAGAAGCTTGTTACGATCCGGAAAGAAAGGCTTACACAAATGCCGTTGGCAGTACTCATTTGGATGCCAGTACATTGCAATTGATTATGATGGGCTATTTGGATCCGGCATCTGATAAGGCAAAAGATCACCTGATTGCTTTAGAAAATGAACTGAAAACCGAAGATGGCTTGTTTTATCGTTACATACACGCCGATGATTTTGGAAAACCAAAAACTACATTTTTGATTTGTGCTTTTTGGTATGTAGAAGCACTGGCTTGCGTGGGTAGAATTGATGAAGCCATTACAGAATTTGAAAACATCATCAAATATTGTAACCATTTATTGCTTTTTAGCGAAGATGTGGATGCTAAAACGGGTAGCCAATGGGGTAATTTTCCACAAGCTTACAGTCATGTTGGATTGATGAATGCAGCTTATCGCATTGCGATTAAATTAGATAGGCCAATATTTTTGTAGTATTTGAGGTTATTATTTTGCTATAATGACCAACAATAGTTAAAATAAAAAGTCCGTTCTTTTGATTTACAAAGAGAACGGACTTTTTTATGTTAAGCCTGCAGCTAATATTTTTAACCACAGACATTAAGCTTTAAATTAAAATTCTGCATTTTTAGGAAAACGAGGGAATGCAATTACATCACGGATGTTAGTCATACCTGTAACAAATAATACTAAACGCTCAAAGCCTAAGCCGAAGCCCGCATGCGGAGCAGAGCCAAAACGGCGGGTATCCAAATACCACCAAAGTTCTTCCTGCGGGATATTTAAATCATCCATACGTTTTGTTAAACGGTCTAAACGCTCTTCGCGTTGCGAACCGCCAATCATTTCGCCAATTCCAGGGAATAAAATATCCATAGCGGCAACAGTTTGTCTGCCTTCAGCATCAGGTTCATTCTGGCGCATGTAGAAAGATTTAATTTCTGCAGGATAATCCGTTAAAATAACCGGCTTTTTAAAATGTTTTTCTACCAAATAGCGTTCATGTTCACTTTGTAAATCGGCGCCCCACTCATCAATTAAATATTTAAATTGCTTTTTCTGGTTTGGTTTAGATGATTTTAAAATCTTAATCGCTTCAGTATAAGTTAAACGCTCAAAATCATTAGCCAGGCAAAAATCCAACTTCTCTAATAAAGTAAATTCGCTACGCTCATTTTGAGGTTTCTGCTTATCTTCTTCAGCCAAACGATTATTTAAAAACTCCAGTTCTTCTTTGCAGTTATCTAAAGCATATTTTATTACATACTTCATCATATCTTCTGCAAGCTGCATGTTGTCTTCTAAATCAGCGAATGCAACTTCGGGCTCAATCATCCAAAACTCAGCCAGGTGGCGTGTTGTGTTTGAGTTTTCAGCTCTGAATGTTGGTCCGAAAGTATAAATCTGTCCGAAAGCCATTGCCGCTAATTCACCTTCCAGCTGACCAGAAACTGTTAAATTGGTTGCTCTTCCAAAGAAATCCTGAGAAAAGTCTACTTTGCCATCTTCCGTTCGAGGTGTATTATCAAAATCGAGAGAAGTAACCTTAAACATTTCACCAGCGCCTTCTGCATCACTAGCTGTAATTACAGGCGTGTGCATGTAAACAAAACCACGTTCGTTATAAAACTGGTGAATGGCGAAAGCCAAAGCATGGCGAACCTTAAAAACAGCGTTGAAAGTATTGGTGCGGAAACGCAAGTGTGCAATTTCACGTAAAAATTCTAAACTATGTTTTTTAGGTTGCAAGGGGAATTTCTCCGGGTCGCTATCGCCCAAAATCTCAACAGAAGTTGCTTTTATTTCAACGGTTTGCCCTTTTCCTAAAGATTCTACCAAACTACCGGTTGCAGAAATAGCTGCACCAGTTGTAATTCTTTTTAACAACTCTTCAGGCAAATTATTAAAATCTAAAACTACCTGGATATTGCTCATGCAACTTCCGTCATTCAAGGCGATAAACTGATTATTACGGAAGGTTCTAACCCATCCCATAACCGTTACTTCTGTGTTAAATGCAGTCGATTTTAATAAATCTCTAATTTGCTGTCTCTTAATCATATTGTTATTTGTAAAAGGCGCAAATTTATGAAAAAAAATGAGGTTAAATTATTGGAATGGGTTTATTGTTTAAATATTAAGTTTATATCCTCTGCATCGGAGATAAATAATTAAATTATCTACTGTTGTTGTTGCTGCTGTTGCTGAATAGCTTCCATGTATTGCTGATAACTATTCTGCTTTCTTACATTCGTTACCGTTGCAGATGGTTTGCTGTAATTTACTTCTGTAGGTTTAAAATAGGTTTCGTTATCATTCAAATCTTCATCATTATAACCAACCGAAACATTTACTTCCATAATGTGTTCAAAACCACCTTTGTAAACACCTTTTACCGGAGAACAATCTGCAAAATTCCTTCCAACGGCAAGGCGGACGTGGTTTTCATTTGCAATACAGTTATTTGTTGGGTCTAAACCAAGCCATCCGTATTCTGGTAAATAAGCTTCTGCCCAGGCATGGGTTGCCCCTTCACCACGCATACCATCGCGGTTTGGACAAATGTAGCCACTAACGTACCTCGATGGAATTCCGGTTAAACGCAGCATTGCCGTTAATACATGTGCAAAATCCTGGCAAACGCCAGCTTCTAATTTAAGTATTTCATCAATGGTAGTATCAACAGCAGTTACACCTTTAATATATTCGAAATTATTAAACACGTGTGCACTATACTTTATTGCTGTTTGGTATGGCGTGTCTTCATCTTGTTTTATGCTCAAAGCAGTTTCTTTAAGCTGTGCAATGCCCTCAAAAACTTCCTGGCGGAGATAATCAATATAAGGAACTTCGTATTTCAGCGCATCCAGGCGATTCCATTGCTCGTTACCAAACATATCATCCTGAGGTAGCGGTTTAGGCGAAGTTTCTACACATACCTTCGAAAAAATTTTGAGTTGGGTATGCGGTTCGTTCTGCGTAAATGTGCCTACCTCATTGCCATAATAATCGATAAATATTTCAATCTCCGGGCTGCCGGAAATATTTAAATCATGTTTAACAACTTTTTGATAATCATCTTTAATAGGGAAGAGGATAACCTGATTGGCACTATCCCGAACAGGTGTTTCGTATTTATAATTGGTAATGTGTTTAATTTTAAAAATTGGCATATTTGATTTTGATAATGATTTGAAACTTAACCTTTGGGATGATTAAAACATTATGAATTTGCGAAATAATATTCATTTAGCATATTTCCAATACCGAAAAGTTCTGATCGCATTTCTGTTAAATAATTGTGTAAACTTTCTTCTTCCATACTGCTTACCGAACTATAGGTAATCATACTTTTAAGTCTTCCAATTTTAAATGATAAACTATTGTAGTGTTCGATGTTGCTTTCGCTTTTTAATCTGTTAAAATACCTTTCGATATTATTCATAGAATAAAGGGCCGAACGAGGGAAATCGTTATTTAGCATCACCAATTCTATAATATTTTTAGCATCAAAACCCTGTCTGTAAGTCTTAAGGTACAATTCATACCCTCCTAAGGATAGTAACAGGTGTTTCCAGTACGCTATATCTGTTAACAAATCAGGATTAGTACTTACAGAGCTAAATTTTACATCCAAAATATCAACCGATTGTATGCTGCGTTCGAGGTGTTTGCCAATTTTCATAAAACTACGGCTCTCACCCCGTTCCATTGCACTATCTGCAGTGCCATGGTAAAGCATAACTTGCTTAATAAGCAAATCTAAAGCTGTTATGGGGTCGTCTTTTTGAACATACCAAAGCAGTTTTTCATCCTTTACGGTATGATAATATTCATTTAAGCATTGCCATAAATCTTTCGGAATATGTTCCTGAACGCTTCTGGCATTTTCTCTGGCAAGGGTAATAATATTTAATATCGAATTCGGATTTTCGCGATTTAGCAACAAATATTCAATAACCGCCCTGCTATCGTGTTGTATATTTAGCAATTCATTCTCATCATCAGCAGAAAAAATTCTGATGATTGGTTTCCAGGTAAATTCCTGAATGGTATCCTGAGATGAAGCATAATTTATTTTTAACATGCGCAACATACCGTCGCTACGTTCTACATATCTGCTTAACCAATATAAGCTCGATGCAACTCTACTTAACATATTTGTATTTTAAGAAGTTAAAACCCAGGTATCTTTACTGCCTCCGCCTTGCGAACTATTAACAACCAAAGAGCCTTCTTTTAAGGCAACTCTTGTTAATCCACCCGGAACAATTGATATTCCATCCGGTCCGTTAAGTGCAAATGGTCTTAAATCTATTCTTCGTGGTGCAAGTTTTCCGTTGATAAAACAAGGAGCAGATGAAAGGCTTATGGTTGGCTGAGCGATGAAATTGCGAGGGTCTTTTAGTATTTCCAATTTATATTCTTCGGTTTCCTGTTCGCTTGCCGCGTGGCCCATTAGCATTCCATAACCACCACTTCCATTCGTTTTTTTTATCACCATGGTATTGATATTTTCGAAAACAAATTTTAACTCATCAGGATTACTCAATTGATAGGTTGGAACATTCTTTAATATAGGTTCTTCATTCAGGTAATATTTAATCATATCCGGCACATAGGTATAAACCGCCTTATCATCGGCAACGCCATTACCAACGGCATTAACAATGGCAACATTACCTTTTCTGTAAGCACCCATTAAGCCAGCAACGCCCAACACACTATTTGGGTTAAACACAAGCGGGTCAATGTAATCATCGTCTACCCGGCGGTAAATTACATCAACTTGCTGCAAGCCTATGGTGGTTTTCATGTAAACCTTTTGATTTTTTACAACCAAATCCCGCCCTTCTACCAACTCTACACCCATTAACCGGGCTAAGGTTGTATGCTCATAATAGGCAGAATTGTACATACCCGGACTTAATAATACGATAGTTGGGTTCGATACCGCCCGGGGTGAAAGGGCCATCAAATTTTTGTACAAGATTGCCGGATACTCTGTTACACTCCTTACACCGCATTGCGGAATTAAATCTGGGAAAAGCCTTTTAGTAATTTCCCGGTTTTCGAGCATGTAACTAACGCCAGAAGGTGTTCGCAGGTTATCTTCTAAAACATAAAATGTTCCGTCGTGGTCGCGGATTAAGTCGATGCCGGCAATGTGAATGTAAATGTCGTGTAGTACATTAACATTGTACATTTCTCTTAAAAAGTGAGGGCAGGAGTAGATTACATTTATTGGAACAATTTTATCCTTTAAAATAAATTGATTGCTATAAACATCCTTAAGAAAAAGATTTAAAGCTTTTAAACGCTGTTTAATACCTTTTTCAATAAAAAGCCATTCACTCGAAGTAATAATGCGAGGGATAATATCAAAAGGGAAAATCTTTTCGATGCCTTCGCCACTATCATAAACCGTAAAAGTAATACCCTGACTCATGAAAAGCTTCTTTGCCAGTTCTTCCTTCTTGTTTAGATTTTCTAAAGATTCTTTTGAGAAGTTTTTAATGAAATTTGAATAGTGATTTCTGTAATTTTCACTATCAAGAAACATCTCGTCGTATGTTTTTGGATGATTTAAGTAATTTTGTATAAAATTTTCTATCATTTAACTTAAATTTTCTATTAAAGTATGATTTTGAAAATAAAAAAAGAATATTTTTAATATAAATTTAAATTTTATAGGAATTATATCCCTATTAGTATATTTTTTTACCTCATTTTTAGGCTTTAATGTAATTAATTAAAAATATTTTGATATAAATTGAATATTTATTTGTGAATATGTAAAATATGTGTACTTTTGTAATGCTCGTTAATTATTATTATATATTTGGTTTAAGAAAAGCGCTGGTAACGGCGCTTTTTTTATAAAATTAAGCTTATTCATAATCAACATAAACCAAACAAACTAAACCAAGTGAAGCTTCCTGTTTAAAATCGGGAAGCTTTCTTTTTTTGTTGTAAATTTTGTTCAAAAAAAAAGCTACCATGTGGTAGCTTTCTGTATTTGTTTTGTTGATTGTTTTGCTTAATCTTCTGAATAGGTAATTTTATTAACGTGCTTGTCAATTTCCCATCTTCCGGTACCTTCTTCTCCAATAACTTCAAATAATTCCAAAGCACGACGGGCTTTGTATTCCTCTTCACGTTGCTCTTTCAAGAACCAGTTTAAAAATTCCATCGTTACGAAATCCTGTTCTTTATGGCATTTGGCAGCAATGTTTTTAAAACTTTGGGTAATTGCAATTTCTGCTTCCAAAGCATCTTCAAAAACTTCTCTAAATCCCAAAAACTCCGTTTTAATTCCTGTAACCTCCGGAGATACTGCATTACCACCCATGTCTAACACATATTTAAACAATTTTAGCTGGTGCATTCTTTCTTCTTCAGATTGCTTTGTAAAATAATCTGCTGAGAAATCATAGCCATTTTGATTGCACCATGATGCCATTGATAAATATAGTGATGAAGAGTGAGCTTCTTTTTTTATCTGCTGATTTAAAAGTGTTTCAATATCCTGAGATAGTAAACATTTAATACGCATTAAATCTTTCATAATTCTTTTGCTTTAGTAAGAATACAAATGTACCACGTATTTGTTTAAAAATAGAAACTATCTGTTATATGAACTTAGTCTAAATTGCTGATAAGTAGGTATTTGTAATTAGTTTAAATAGCAATTGAAAAATGGACTGAGATGGAGGATGTTAGATGTAAGAGGGATAATGGAAGATGTAGGATGGAAGATGTGTTGCAACTTCGAATGTATATTCTTTTTGTATTAGGAAGATACGAGTTATCATGACTTAAGATTATAACACGGATTATACCGAATGCACAATCTTACTAACTAAAAAACCAATCTATAAAGGCAATCGCTAATTAAGTGATTTAGTTTAAACATGGTGAAAGTTCCTTGCAAAAAATCTTTTAATGCAATAATTTCCAGTGCGTTTAGTAGGTAAATATGATCGCAACCATTGTAGGTAACCAATTCAAAATCTGCCTTTTTGGTATTTAGCAGAAGCGATTCAATATCGATATCTTCTACAACTTTCTTTAGTTTTTGAAGTGAAAGGCAATTGTAACGGGCAAACTTGCCGCCAAAATCAATATAAAAGCAATTTAATTTATCAGATTGATAAACGGAACCATAATTATTTGAGAATACGTTAACCAGTTCGTTAATATCGATACAAGCTTTTTCCATCGATACAAAAATTGTTATTATTTAGATTAAATACAAATAAAACTGCAAAAATCTTTTTGAGCTATTTATAGATGAACCTGATAAATCATGTGGTGGTATTTGCCGCCCACAAATTCTTTTTGATTATTGATAGTGAAACCTCTATCAAGATAAAACTTCAGCGCCCTATCATTATCAAATTCTACAATTAAACCAACCGTTTTATGTTTAAGTTCTTTTGCCCAGGCTATACCGGCATTAATCAGTTTCTTGCCAATTCCTTTGCCTTGAGCTTCAGGATTTACACCCAGGCTATCTAGATAAAATTCGCCAGCTTCTGTTTCGGGCTCTGGATTAAAATCTAATAAACCGTTATGAAACTTTAAATAATCAAGAAAATTCTTCCGGAGCGCTAAAAGTTTTGCGCCGTCATAAGCATTAAGCGAACCCAAAATCAAACCATTTTCTTCAAAAACTAAAGTATTTTGATAGCTGTATTGATTATCGGGTAGCCGAAAAAAATGCTCGAAAAAAGCCTGCGTTTTAACAGCATCTGTATCGTTGCTAAATTTGATTGCTAAATCGCCCATCGCCAAGATAATTAACGGTGCAACAGAAGCTGCGTCTTCGGGTGTTGCAAAACGAATCATCAATTAAATTTCGCTTAATTTGAAAGTTTCCGCAACGCGGATGCCTTTTTCAGTTCTTTGTAATGTACAACATTCATTAATCGGGTCGTGCTCCAAAAATAAAATGTAACTATTATTTACCGCTTCTTCCAGAAATGCCTGCTTTTCAGTTAAAGTTTTTAAAGGGAACATATCATAAGCCATAACATAAGGTAGGGGCAAATGCCCTACAGATGGCAATAAATCAGCCATATAAACAATCGTTCTACTTTTATAGCTTATTTTTGGCAACATCATCGCGTCAGTATGCCCATATGCAAAGCTGATGTTTATATTCCTTTGAAATTCAATATTCTCTCGTTCTTCAACAAATTTTAGCTGACCACTTTCGTAAATAGGCAGAATGTTTTCTTTTAAAAACGATGCTTTTTCCCGCTGATTGGGCTCAACCGCCCATTGCCAGTGTTTTTCGTTACTCCAATAATTTGCGTTCTTAAAAGCTGGCAATAATTTATCTCCGTCACGTACAATGGCACCACCTACGTGGTCGAAGTGTAAATGAGTTAAAAATACATCTGTAATATCGGCAGCATTAAAACCCAGCGCAGCTAAAGATTGCTCCATCGAATCATTGCCATGCAAATAATAATGGCTAAAGAATTTCTCATCCTGTTTATTGCCAATGCCGGTATCAACCAAAGTTAATTTATTATCGTTTTCAATTAAAAGGCAGCGCATTGCCCAGGTGCATAGGTTATTTGCATCGGCCGGATTTGTTTTTTGCCAAATCGCTTTAGGTACTACGCCAAACATTGCGCCACCATCTAATTTAAACAAACCGGTATCTATAGTATGTAATGTCATCGCTCTAATAAAATATGAACGCTAAATTTAGGATGTTTTAAGCGATGGGCAAAATGATTTTGCTTAAGCTGATTTATCTGGGGTTACCATTTTCAAGCCTACAATAGATAGAATCAGTAATCCGATGAAGAAGATTCGCCAAAAGTTAGCATCTTCTTTAAAGTAAAGTATCCCTACCAAAACAGTTCCAACTGCTCCAATTCCAGACCATATTGCGTAAGCTGTACCGAGCGGAATCTGCTAAATAGCTTTTGTAAGGAAAACAAAGCTGATGATAACGCAAACTACAAATCCTGTAGCCCATTTCCAATTGGTAAATCCTTCTGATAATTTTAACGATGTGGTAAATCCAACCTCGAAAAGGCCTGCAATAATAAGTAATATCCAATGCATAATTTTCTATTTGTTTTTTATTAAATAATAATTAGTTCAATTTTTGAACAGATAAAAGAGCTAAATGTTTTAATGGCTTAGCTTCACAATGCTTGGGTTGTTTTAATTTTTTGGAAATGAGCGTTCAGTTTAAATGGCAGATTACAGCCCCGCCAATCACTTTATTCCGCTGCGCTTCATGCTCGTTTATGTCGGGTTTACTTACAAAGGTCTGTGCTTAAAAGCCGTACTCGTCATCTCGACTGAAGCGCAGCGAAATGGAGTGATGTTTGAACAATTCCTCTCATATTTAAAATTTAATTGCACTGAGCACTTAGTGGTTCTCTTTGCAATCGAAATGTTGTATTGTCGATAATTTTTAAGTTTTGCCATTCACAAACCATTTGCAAAATAGCCCCTAGCGGGACCGAAATAACCGAATGGCTTCTGCATTTGCGCTTCAAATTATTGTTAAACTTTAATATCGAATGTTTTTCGTCATTGCAAGGCACAGCTTATCATAATACTTCGAGGAAGCAATCTTTTAGTATTTTTTGGTTAGTCGCCGAATGGCCTTTTCTTTCGTCTTGATACAAAAGAAACAAAAAATCAAGGCTTCCCGAATGCTCGGGACAGGTGGAACTGCTGTCTGGTAAATTCTTTAAAGCTTTGATTTCAGTAACACAATTACTCGATTAAGAATAGGGCATAACGTGTTACTTTGGTTTTTTGGTATTTGCAATTTTCTGCATAAGCTTTAACGTTTTATCCATCCATCATTTCCTATGCCGGATTGCAGGGTGGATATAGCGAGTTTTCTGCGCAAATTATTAAGAAATTGTTAGGGATTGCAGATGCGCCACGCTATCCCCCTTTGGAGAAGCCTGTCCTGACTATTCGGGAGGCATGGGGAGGATTTATACTTTGAGGGGGGTAAACTCTCAGAATTGGATTGTTCTTAAACAAAAAAGGAAGTTCAAAAAGAACTTCCTTTCTAATATCAATGAAATTTAATGCTATAAATGAATTACTTCTCCGTAAGCATCAGCAGCGGCTTCCATTATGGCTTCGCTCATGGTAGGGTGCGGGTGAACAGATTTAATCATTTCATGTCCGGTAGTTTCTAATTTACGGGCAACTACAATTTCCGCAATCATTTCGGTAACATTAGCGCCAATCATGTGTGCGCCTAATAATTCGCCGTATTTAGCATCAAAAATTAATTTTATAAAACCATCTTTTGCACCAGCTGCACTTGCTTTACCCGATGCTGAGAAAGGAAATTTACCAATTTTTAATTCGTAACCGGCTGCTTTAGCTGCTTTTTCAGTATAACCAACTGATGCTATTTCTGGTGTGCAATAGGTACATCCAGGAATATTATTGTAGTCTAAAGGTTCAACATGCTGACCAGCAATTTTCTCTACACAGATAATACCTTCTGCAGAGGCAACGTGAGCTAAGGCTTGTCCGCCAACAACATCGCCAATGGCATAATAACCTTTTACAGATGTGTTATAAAATCCGTCGGTTACAATTTTACCTTTTTCAGTTTTGATGCCGGTTTCTTCTAAACCAATATTCTCAATATTAGCAACAATACCAGCCGCAGAAAGAACGATATCTGCTTCGATGGTTTGCATGCCGCTAGCGGTTTTAACAGAAACTTTGCAGCCTGCGCCATTTGTATCAACAGATTCTACAGAAGCTGAAGTCATTACATCGATACCAACTTTTTTCAAGCTACGTAATAATTGTTTCGATACATCTTCATCTTCAACCGGAACTACATTTTCCATAAACTCAACAATAGTTACCTTAGTACCCATTGTTGCATAGAAATAAGCAAACTCTACGCCTATGGCTCCAGAACCTACAACCACCATGCTTTTTGGCAATTCAGGTAAAACCATTGCCTGGCGGTAGCCGATAATTTTTTTACCGTCTTGTTTTAAGTTTGGTAACTCTCTTGAACGAGCACCGGTAGCGATAATAATATTTTTTGCAGTTAATTCTTTTTGAGAACCATCAGCGCCTTTAACTTCTAATTTGTTGCCTGGCTTAACTTTACCGGTACCCATAACAACGTCAATTTTGTTCTTTTTCATTAAGAATTGAACACCTTTGCTCATGCCATCGGCAACACCACGGCTACGTTTTACAACAGCAGCAAAATCTGCAGTCGCTCCGGCGGTAGTAATACCATAATCTGCAGCATGGTTAATGTATTCGAAAACCTGGGCGCTTTTTAATAATGCTTTAGTAGGGATACAGCCCCAATTTAAACAAATACCACCTAAAGATTCACGCTCTACAATTGCAACTTTCATTCCTAATTGTGAAGCTCTGATTGCAGCTACATAACCACCTGGGCCGCTGCCTAAAACAATAACGTCGTAATTCATCTGTTTCTTCTTATTTTTTATATCTGTCAGATGGAGCTTACCATAATTAAAAAAAAAATATCCTTTAATTATGGATGGTTCTTATCTATTCAAAAAGATTTGCTTTTAATCTATTTTAAATTTGGTAATCTTCTGATGAAGAAGTCTTTGCCTGATGCAAATTAATCCCGTACAATCTCAATAATTATACACTACCATTAAAGGCTATAATCGCCTTATCATTTGCCAAAACTAAAAAAATGTTTCTTAATAAACGACAATTGAAAAATTCGTTACAATAAGTTTATAATGGGTGTAAAAACACACATATAAAGCACTTGGATTCATTATTAAAATCATAAATAAGCAAGTTATTGATAAAGTGAAGGTTAAATGTGAAATACCAATGTTAAATGTTGAAAAGTTTTGACACAATTAATAATAATTTAACATTGGATGTTAAAATGTGTTAAAAATTAATAATTACATTTGCGGCACAAAATCTTCCCGATTTATTATTCAACAAAAAACAATTAAAAAAACAAAGTATGAAGAAATCTTTACTTTTAAGATTAGTACTCGTTGTTGTGGCTTTTGTAGGGATTACTTTAGGTGCTAATGCACAGGTAACCACATCGTCAATGACAGGAACAATTAAGGATAATCAGGGCGCTCTGCCTGGTGCTAGTGTAAAAGCTACGCATACTCCTACAGGAACGGTTTACAGCGTATCAACAAACAACGACGGTCGTTTTACGATTGGTGGTATGCGTGTTGGCGGACCGTACACAATTGAAATTAGTTTTGTTGGTTATAACCCTGCAAAACAAACAGAGGTTTATTTGAAATTAGGCGAGCCTTATGTATTAAATACTACTTTGGTAGATAACAGCTCTACTTTATCTGAGGTTAAAATTGTTGGAACAGGTTCAAATACAATTTTAAATTCTAATAAAAACGGAACTTCAACTGTTATTAACAAAGCGCAAATTCAGAGCTTACCAACCATCACACGTAGTGTTAACGATTTAACGCGTTTAACGCCACAAGCTAATGGTACTTCAATTGGTGGTGGTAACTATCGTTCGAACAACTTTACTGTAGATGGTGCTAACTTTAATAACCAGTTTGGTATTGGTGGTAATATCCCTGCGGGTGGTTCTCCAATCTCAATCGATGCATTAGAGCAAATCTCTATAAACGTAACGCCTTATGATGCTCGTCAGACTGGTTTTACAGGTGGTTCGGTAAGTGCGGTTACTCGTTCTGGTACGAATACTTTCTCTGGTAATGCTTTCTATACAATGCGTGGTGAAGAACAACAAGGAAAGAGAATTGGCGAAACTTACCGTATCCCGGCTTTACAAAAATTCGATGAGAAAAATTTTGGTTTCAGTTTAGGTGGTCCGATAATTAAAGATAAATTATTCTTCTTTGTTAACTATGAGAAAAAACTAACTATCGCTCCAGGTACACAAAGAATTGCGGCAACCCCTGCAAATCCTTACTCAACAGCAAATCCAAATGTTGTTCAGGCATCAGAAACATTCTTGAATCAGGTTAGTTCATATTTATTAAATACTTACAACTATGCTACTGGTCCTTATCAAGGATATCAAAACAGAAGCGATAACGAAAAAATGTTTGCTCGTTTAGATTGGAACATTAATAAAAATCACCGTTTTAGTGTTCGATATAATCAGGTAGAAAGTAAATCACCTTCATCAGCAAGTACTTCAACTGGCGGTTCGCCAATTGGCTCGATAACTGGTTTTGCTTATGCTAATGTTAGATCTGGAACGGCTAGAACTGCCGGTTTACCATTCTTCAACTCAAATTATTATCAAGCAGCTAATTTATATTCTGGTGTTGCTGAGTTAAACTCAAACTTTGGTAGTAAAGTAACAAATGTTTTAAGAGCTACTTATTCTCATCAGAACGATCCTCGTACAACTGACGGAAATCCTTTTCCATTGGTTGATATTTTAGATGGTATTCCTGTAGGAAATAATTTTGGTAGTGTTCTAACCACTTTTGGATATGAGCCCTTTTCTTATGGTAACCTAAGAGATGTGAAAGGTTATACTTATAGTGATGATTTAAGTTTAGCTTTGGGTAAACACAATTTAACATTAGGTGTTCAGGCTGAGTTTAGTACAACTAAAAATGGTTTCCAACGCTTTGGTACAGGTTTCTATACTTTCAGAACGTGGAATGATTTTATTACTAATCAAAGACCACTTCAATATACTGTTACATATCCTCTAACAGCTGACGGTTCTCAAGCTTATCCAAGTTTTAAATTCAATCAATACTCTGCTTATTTACAAGATGAGTTTAACGTAAGTGATCGTTTAAAATTAACTGCTGGTTTACGTGTTGAACAAGCTACTTATCCAGATATAACTGAAGTTAGAACTCATCCATTGGTGGCTGGTTTGAATTTTGGTGGACAAAAAGTTGACACAGGTGTTTTACCTGAAAACAAAATTTCTTTCTCTCCTCGTTTCGGTTTTAACTGGGATGTAATGGGCGATCGTTCATTCCAAGTACGTGGTGGTTCTGGTATCTTTACTGGTCGTATCCCATTCGTATGGATTGTTTCTCAATCAGGTGATGCTGGTTTAATCCAATACACTCAAAGTTATACAGGAAATGCAGTGCCGTTTTTTAATCCATCAATTGCTCCACAATTATCTTCTGCAGCTCCAGCTGCTGGAACTTCAATTCCTTCTGCAGGTATTAGTGTAATGGCACCAAACCTTAGATTCCCTCAAACGTGGAAATCTAGTTTAGCTTTTGATGTTAAATTACCAGGTGGTATCGTTGGTACTTTAGAAGGTATTTATGGTCGTGATTTAAATGTTGCGGTTGCTAAAAACTTAAACCTAGTGAATCCGACTATTCAAATTTCAGGTTATCCAGACGGTAGATTGTTTTATCCTGTAAGTAATTCTGATAAATACATTAACCCAATTAATGCAGCTGGTTTACCAGTAGCTAACGGAACCCCAAGTGGTGGTACTAACGGTACAGTAACAGGATTTAACGCCATCCAAATGGAGAATGTTAAAGGCGGTTATAATTGGATGGCTACTGCTCAATTAACAAAACAATTCAGCAACGGTATTTCAGCAATGATTGCTTATACACGTTCTGACCAACGCAATTATGGTGACCAAAGTGGTGACCAATTAGCTGGTTTATGGAACGCTCCGCAAACTCAAAACAACGCTAACGTTCCAACTTTAAGTTATTCAAGTAACTTGAACCCGGATAGAATTGTTGCAAATATTTCTTACAAGAAATCATACTTCGGTAACTTAGCTACTTCATTCAATTTATTCTACGAAGGAGCACAACAAGGTAGATTTTCTTATGCTTATAATGGAGATTTTAATCGTGATGGCGTATCAGGAAACGATTTAATGTATATTCCAAATCCAGGAGAGCTAACTGCTGCATCATTTGTGGCTATTCCAGCGAATACAGCAAATTACGCTAGAGCATATAGCGCCCAAGAGCAAGCTGATATCTTTGAAGCTTATATTGCTCAGGATAAATATTTGAGTAAAAATAGAGGTAAAGTTGCTGAGCGTAACGGTGGTGTATCTCCATGGAGAAACCAGTTCGATTTCAGGTTAACTCAGGAAGTTTTCAAAGACTTTGGTAAAACTAAAAATTCATTCCAATTTACTGTTGATATCTTCAATGTTGGAAATTTATTAAACCGTAATTGGGGTAATGTAAACTTCGTTAATAATGCTCAGGTTTTGGTTCCTCAAAATGTTAGTGCAATCAACGCAACTACAAGACCAACCTTTAGAGTTGCTAACGCTTCAGGTGATATCGTAAGAGAAACGTTTGGTACTTCTCAAACCATTTCTTCTACTTACTACATGCAGTTTGGTGTACGTTATAACTTTAACTAATACATAAAATTAGTATTAATTAAAAAGTCCCGATGCAAATCGGGACTTTTTCGTTTATAAAAGGTTTCAAGTCCTAATGGATGCAATAAATATAGTTTAGTACTATTACAGTACTCTATCTATGCTTTATCCATGCTTGATCTACGCTTTATCTATTAAGTAAGTGTTTATCTGTTAGTTTAGCGATGCTAAATGTTAGCAAGGCGAGTCCAAAATAATAAATGGATTAGGATTTAAGATTAAATTTTTTGCAGATTCCAGATATCTTTCAGAACATATTTAAGAGCTAGTAATATTTTATTATGTAAGTCATTCGATTCCACCCAGGATGACCGATAGAAATCAGAAAATTTTATTGCTATGTTCAAAGATTTAGCTTCGCTGAGCACATTCGTGGTTCTCGGCTCCGCTCGAAATGACGGAAGAGGAATTAATTATAAACAAATATTCCTTTTTCGCTGTTGATGGTTACCTGCTTTTTATCGCTGTTTTGAACACGACCGATAATTTGTGCATCAATGTTAAAGCTTTTTGAGATTGCAATAATATCATCTGCAATTTCCTGAGGAACGTAAAGCTCCATTCTATGACCCATATTAAATACCTTGTACATTTCTTTCCAATCTGTACCCGATTCTTCCTGAATCAATTTAAACAATGGCGGAACAGGAAATAAATTATCCTTAATCACGTGTACATCATCATTAACAAAATGAAGCACTTTAGTTTGTGCGCCACCACTGCAATGTACAATGCCATTAATTTTATTTCTGTGATGTTCTAAAATCTTTTTGATAACAGGTGCATAAGTACGGGTAGGAGATAAGACCAATTTACCAGCAGTAATTTTTCCAAAACCTTCAACTTCAATTTCATCCGTTAACTTTTGGTTTCCAGAAAAAACTAAATCAAATGGAACAGCAGGATCAAAACTTTCAGGATAGTTGTTAGCGATTGATTTATCGAAAACATCATGACGGGCAGAGGTTAATCCATTTGAGCCCATTCCACCGTTATATTCGGTTTCGTAAGTTGCTTGTCCGTACGATGCTAAACCTACTACAACATCGCCAGGTTTAATATTATCATTACTGATGATATCTTCACGCTTTAAGCGACATGTTACCGTAGAGTCAACAATTATAGTTCTCACTAAGTCGCCAACATCTGCTGTTTCGCCACCGGTAGAATAAATAGAAATGCCTTGGTCGCGTAAGTCGGCTAAAATTTCTTCTGTACCATTAATGATTTCAGCAAGTACTTCACCAGGAATAAGGTTTTTATTACGGCCAATTGTTGAGGATAAAAGGATATTGTCGGTCGCACCAACACAGATTAAGTCGTCGATATTCATGATGATGGCATCTTGTGCAATGCCTTTCCATACCGATAAGTCATTGGTTTCTTTCCAGTAAACATAAGCTAGTGAAGATTTCGTGCCAGCACCATCAGCATGCATGATGTTACAGTATTCATCATCACCGCCTAAAATATCCGGAATGATTTTACAAAATGCTTTCGGGAAGATTCCTTTGTCAATATTTTTGATGGCATTATGCACATCCTCTTTTGAGGCAGAAACACCCCTTTGATTGTACCTATTATCACTCATGTTGCTACAAAGATAGCTTTTTAAGCTGAAAGACTAAAGCTGAAAGGTCAAAGGATTTTGGAAATGGAAGATGTTTGATGGAAGATGGGAAATAAAGAATAGGTAATTGGAAATATGGAAATAAAGAATAGGAAATGGATGATGGAAAATAGGTTATAGGGATTGGTAATGGGGGAATTAGCAGTCTGATGATTTTATATTCTAATAATCATAAGATGTTATTTCTTTTTTACTATATAAGAAATTAAGAGCATGTAAGCTTTTATGTTTGGCGCTAAACACAATTGAATCTTAAAATCGTTAATCCTGAAAATCATGATCCAAAAAAAAAGGCGTAAAGTTTTACCTTACGCCTTAATCTTTGAGCTTTCAGCTTTGTGCTTGCGGCTTATTTCATGAATAATAATTCTCTGAATTTTGGTAATGGCCAAACGCTGTCATCAACAATTTGCTCCAATTTATCTGCATGGTAACGAATAGTATCGAAGTAAGATTTAACTTTCTCGTCGTAAGCAATTGCTTTTTCGCGAGTATCTTCAATCTTATTGGTCACTTTACGTTCTTCTAACATGGCATCGATATTGGTTTTAACGATATCTAAATGCTCAGATAGTTTCTTAACAATATCCAAAGATGATTTACTATTTACACCAAGTTCTTTTAATCCTTTAACGTTTTCAATTAAAGAATTTTGGTAGGCGATAGCAGCAGGAATAATTGCAGTATTTGCAACTTCACCCATTACACGAGCCTCAATTTGAAGTTTCTTGTAGAAGTTTTCTAACATGATTTCATGGCGGGCATGAATTTCACGTTTGCTGTAAATTCCTGTAGCTTCAAATAAAGTAGCAGATTTTTCTGTTAAATAAGCATCTAAAGCTTTAGGCGTAGTTTTGATGTTTGATAAACCGCGTGTTGCAGCTTCATCTTCCCACTCCTGGCTATAACCGTTTCCTTCAAAACGAATTGATTTAGATTCTTTAATGTATTTTTTGATAACCGTTAATAAAGCGATGTCTTTTTTATCACCTTTCTTAATTAATTTATCAACCTCAGATTTGAATTTAACTAACTGTTCTGCCATTATAGCGTTTAAGATAGTCATTGGTGCTGATGAGTTAGCTGACGAACCCACTGCTCTTAACTCAAATTTGTTACCTGTAAAAGCGAAAGGAGATGTCCGGTTACGGTCGGTATTATCTAATAAAATTTGTGGAATTTTAGGGATACCTAACCAAAGTGCGTTATCTTCTTTAATTTTTTTGCTGATACGTGAGTGCTCAATTTCATCTAAAACATCATTTAATTGAGAACCTAAGAAGATTGAAATAATTGCAGGTGGCGCTTCGTTAGCACCTAAACGGTGATCGTTGCTTACCGATGCAATACTTGCACGTAATAAATCTGCATGCTCGCTAACTGCTTTAATTGTATTTACAAAGAAAGCCAGGAACATTAAGTTGTTTTTAGGCGTTTTGCCCGGTGCTAATAAGTTTTTACCAGTATCAGTAATTAAACTCCAGTTATTGTGTTTACCAGAACCATTAATGCCTGCGTATGGTTTTTCGTGTAATAGAACACGGAAATGGTGACGACGAGCAACTTTTTCCATCAAATCCATCAATAATTGATTGTGATCGATTGCTAAATTGATTTCTTCGTAAATAGGTGCACACTCAAACTGAGAAGGTGCAACCTCATTATGGCGGGTTTTTAAAGGAATACCTAATTTTAAGGCTTCATTTTCGAAATCTACCATGTAAGTGAATACACGCTCAGGAATTGAACCAAAATAGTGATCTTCTAATTGCTGACCTTTAGCGGACATGTGTCCGAATAAAGCACGACCAGTTAATAATAAATCCGGACGGGCGTTAAATAAAGATTCATCAACCAGGAAATATTCTTGTTCGATACCTAATGACGCATTTACTTTAGTAATGCTTTTATCGAAATATTGGCAAACATCAACAGCAGCTTTATCTAATGCAGCTAATGCTTTTAATAAAGGTGCTTTATAATCTAATGCTTCGCCTGTGTAAGAAACAAATACGGTAGGGATGCAAAGTGTTTTACCAGCTTTGCTTTCCATGATAAAAGCCGGAGATGATGGATCCCAAGCTGTGTAACCACGAGCCTCGAAAGTATTACGGATACCTCCGTTAGGGAAACTAGATGCATCTGGCTCTTGTTGAACTAATGCGCTACCAGCAAATTTCTCGATAGCACCTTCGCCACTTGGCTCAAAAAATGAATCGTGTTTTTCTGCAGTAGTACCTGTTAAAGGCTGGAACCAGTGTGTGTAGTGAGTTGCTCCTGCGCTCATTGCCCAAGCTTTCATAGCTGTTGCAATGTGGTTTGCATCCTCAGTATTGATTAATTCACCTTGGTTGATAGATGAAATTAATTTTTCGTACACGTCTTTAGATAAGAAATCTCTCATTTTTTTCTTATCAAATACATTAGCGCCAAAAAAGTCAGAAATTTTTGTAGATGGTGATTTAACTTCTGGTGAAATTCTGTTTTGAGCCTCTTTTAATGCGATGGTTCTTAAGCTTTTCATTAATTCGTTATGTTTTTTGTCAAAAATAGTATATTTTATTAATTTTTATGAAACAATTGTAAGAAATATCTCAATTTTATCGAAAATGAAATATGAAAATGATTTTGTTCTTTAAAATTTCATTTTTAGCAAATAATATAGATTTTTTAAAGTTTTATGGAATTGATGATTTAATTACATCATGGTATAAAACTCAAAAACTATGTTTAACTCATCATTTAACATTTACAAAACCGAGTGGCTCGATCTTGTATTTTCTGGAAGAAACAAAAACTATGGCGCTTACGCATTAAGGGCACAATCTTCATCAATTTTAACTAAATCTTTATTTGTTGCCGGTGGTGTGTTTATACTATTAAGTGTTGCGCCTTTAATTTATAGCAGATTAAATCCTGCTGAAGTTGTTGACACAGGCGTTCAGGTGAGCATACCTGATGATAAGATTTTTAAAATTGAAGAGCCTAAACCTGAGAAAAAGGAGGAAATTAAGAAAGAAGAACCTGTAAAAGTGAAAAGCATTAATATGCCCTCGAAAATTGAAGTGGTAAATGATGCGATTGCAAAACCTGCGCCTACAATTGATGATACTAAAGATGCAGTTATAAGTAACATTACTCAGAATGGTGAAATAAATCCAAACATTGTTTTGCCAGCTAAAGTTGATGAAGGTAATGGCAATGGTAGCAAAGTTGGTGAAGGCGATAAGCCTAGCGGTAATGAAATTACAGATGTTTCTGGTGTAGATGAATATCCGGAATTTGAAGGTGGAATGAAAGCCTGGGCGAAATACATACAACGTAATTTAAGGTATCCTTACCAAGCGCAAGAAGCCGGAACACAAGGTAAAGTTTTTATAAGTTTTGTTGTAGAAAAAGATGGTTCGATTACAAATGTTAATCTGGTTAGAGGTATTGGTTTCGGTTGCGATGAGGAAGCTTTAAAAGTAATCAAGAAATCACCAGCATGGAAAGCGGGTAAAAATAAAGGCAATCCCGTTCGTGTTCGCTTCAACTTGCCTATAACTTTTACCTTAAATAATTAAAATGCTACCTATTAAAAATTTATTGATTGTTTTACTAGGCCTGATTTTTACCTTTCAACTAAAAGCTGCTGATGTTCTTGCCTCAGATACCAGCCAATCGTACAGCATTGAACTAGCTCAAAAAGACATCAGCAGAGGAAACATAAAGTTTTTAATTTGGAGTGGCATAGCTTCAAAACATTATGAAGGTGATAAGCCCTTCGAGAAAAAGTATAATGTTAACTATTATCAGTTTGGATGTGTTTTGCCCTTAAATATTAGTTTAGCCGCTTATAATAAAGTTGTGGCCAATTATCTGGACGCTAAATATGGCAAAGCCTGGCGAAAAGACGTTAGAAAAGATGTGATTTTGGAAGATGGAAGGATGTAAGATGGAAAATGTGGAATGGAAGGTGTTGGATGGATGATGTAGGAAGGGTGAGGTGAAATGGATGATGTTGAACAGAGCATAAATCTGAACGGCTTGGTTTGAAGTTTTTAGGATTTGTAAAATCCTGTTTTATTATGTGTTCGACATGCCTTTCGGAACATGTCGAACAGCTTTAAAAAATGTAGAATGGAAGATGTTGGATGGAAAATGTGGAATGGAAGATGTTGGATTGATGAAATTGGAGATAGCATAAAACAACACGGCTTGAGCATTTGCTCAAGCCGTGTTGTTAAAAGTATTATATGTGTTTTGGTAAAATGGATGAGGGAAAGAATTCCATTATCCATCTCACATCATCCATCATTTTACTTGTTTTCAATCCATTTTCTGGCGTTTACAAAAGCCTCCATCCATGGAGAAACTTCTTCTTTTCTGCCTGCCGGATAATTTGCCCAGTGCCACTGAAATAGTGAGCGTTCAATGTGTGGCATCATTACCAAATGGCGGCCAGTTTCATCGCACATCATTGCTGTATTGTAATCAGAGCCATTCGGGCTAGCCGGATATTGCTCATACGCATATTTAGATACAATCTGATATTTATCTTCTGCATAAGGCAGGCTGAATTTTCCTTCGCCATGCGATACCCAAACGCCCAAAGTTGCACCTTCTAAAGTAGAAAGCATTACCGATTTGTTTTTAGCTATTGTTAAAGAGGTAAAAATACTTTCGTGCTTATGACTTTCATTATGCAGCATTTTTGGTTTTTCTGCATGGTCTTTATTTATCAAGCCAAGCTCAATAAATAACTGGCAACCGTTGCAAATCCCTACAGAAAGTGTATCAGCTCTGCTGAAGAATTTTTCTAATGCGATTCTGGCTTTGTCATTGTACATAAATGCTCCAGCCCAACCTTTCGCCGAACCTAAAACATCAGAGTTTGAGAAACCGCCAACTGCACCAATAAATTGAATGTCTTCTAAAGTTTCACGTCCGCTAATTAAATCCGTCATGTGTACATCCTTAACATCAAATCCTGCAAGGTACATTGCATTTGCTAATTCACGCTCAGAGTTACTTCCTTTTTCACGGATAATAGCCGCTTTTGGTCGTGGTTTGTTATTGTCAATTAAAGGTTTTTTACCATCAAACTGTGCAGGGAAGTTGTATTTTAAAGGCTGATTTTTATAATTATCAAAACGTTCTTTAGCCTTAACATCGCCGCTTTGCTTTATATCTAATAAGTAAGAAGTTTTGAACCAGGTATCACGTAATTCAGAAATATTAAATTTGTAATCTACATCTGCGTGATTTATGGTCAACGTATTTCCATTTATCGGATTTCCAATATTGTAGAATTCTACACCATTTGCCTTCAAAATTTCTTCAGCGGAAGCATCTGCCTGAAAAACGATACCAATATTTTCAGCAAATAAAACTTTAATTAAGTCGGCCTCTTTCAGGGCAGATAAATCAATTTTTGCAGCCAGGTCAATATCCGCAAAACACATCTCCAGTAAGGTGGTAATTAAACCACCGCTACCTATATCATGGCCGGCTTGAATTTTTCCTTCTTTAATTAGTTGCTGTATTGTATTAAAAGTTGTTTTGAAAGCCTCAGCGTTTTTAATATCCGGTGTTTCTGTTCCAACCTTGTTTAAAATCTGTGCGAAAGAAGAACCGCCTAATTTGTAGCCATCATTAGAAAGGTTGATATAATAAATTGAGCCACCATCTTTTTTCAGAACGGGTTCAACAACATTAGTAATATCATCGCAATTTCCGCCAGCAGAAATAATAACCGTACCCGGAGCAATTACATCACCATCTTTATATTTTTGCTTCATCGAAAGCGAATCTTTTCCTGTAGGGATATTGATGCCTAGGTCTATAGCAAAATCCGAGCAAGCCTTAACCGCATTGTACAAACGAGCATCTTCACCTTCATTTTTACAAGCCCACATCCAGTTTGCAGAAAGTGAAACACTTTTTAAACCATCTTTAAGTGGAGCCCATACAATGTTGGAAAGCGATTCTGCGATTGCATTTCTACTTCCTGCTGCCGGGTCAATTAATGCTGAAATTGGTGCATGTCCTACTGATGTTGCAATACCTTCTTTTCCAAGAAAATCTAAAGCCATTACACCGCAGTTGTTTAGGGGCAATTGCAGCGGACCAGCATTCTGCTGTTTAGCCACACGACCACCAACACATCTATCAACTTTGTTGGTTAACCAATCTTTACATGCCACGGCTTCTAACTGAAGTACCTGATTAAGATAATCATTCAGTTTATCTGCCTGGTAGCTTAGTTCTTCATATTTTCTATCGATAGTTTTATCTTCCATTACCACCTTTGGTGAGCTGCCAAACATGTCTTTCAGTTCAAAATCCATAGGTTTTGCACCTGTAGTTTCCGATTTGAATGTAAAACGATGATTACCTGTTACTTTACCAACTGTATACATTGGAGCACGTTCTCTATCCGCAATCTTCTGGAGGGTTTCGATATTTTCGTTACTAATGACCAATCCCATGCGTTCCTGAGATTCGTTACCAATAATTTCTTTGGCGGAAAGGGTAGGGTCGCCAACCGGAAGTTTATCCAGGTTGATTAATCCACCTGTTTCTTCAACCAATTCAGATAAACAATTTAAATGTCCGCCAGCACCATGATCATGTATAGATATGATCGTGTTGTGCTCACTTTCTACCATGCCTCGAACTGCATTTGCAGCTCTTTTTTGCATTTCGGGGTTTGAGCGTTGGATAGCATTTAATTCAATGCCCGTTCCAAATGCGCCTGTATCTGCAGATGATACCGCAGCACCGCCCATCCCGATTCTATAATTTTCTCCACCTAAAACAACAATATTATCGCCTTCTTGCGGTTTTTGTTTTTTAGCCTGACTTGCCTTACCATATCCAACACCGCCGGCAAGCATAATCACCTTATCAAAACCTAACTTTCTGCTTGTCATGCTGAGCTTGTCGAAGTGCTCATGTTCGAAAGTTAAAACAGAACCCGTAATAAGTGGCTGACCGAATTTATTTCCAAAATCAGTTGCACCATTAGAGGCTTTAATTAAAATATCCATTGGCTTTTGATAAAGCCATGCTCTTTCTTCAACACCTTTTTCCCAATCGCGATTTTCTTCTAAACGGGAAAGTGCTGTCATGTAAACTGCAGTTCCTGCCAAAGGTAATGAACCTTGTCCGCCAGCTAACCTGTCTCTAATTTCACCACCAGAACCTGTAGCGGCACCATTAAAAGGCTCTACAGTTGTTGGGAAATTATGCGTTTCTGCTTTTATAGAAATTACCGATTCGAAATTGCTCGTTTCATAATAATCGGGCACATCGGCACGTTTTGGTGCAAATTGCTGTACAAGCGGACCTTTAATAAAAGCTACGTTATCTTTATATGCCGAAACAATATCGTTCGGATTTTCTTCTGATGTTTTACGGATAAGTTTGAATAATGATGTTGGTTTTTCTTCACCATCGATAACAAAGGTTCCGTTAAATATTTTGTGGCGGCAATGCTCCGAATTTACCTGAGAAAAGCCAAAAACTTCAGAATCTGTTAAGGGTCTTTCTAACCTTGTTGCAAGCTCAGTTAGGTAATTAACTTCATCATCGCTTAAAGATAAACCTTCATGTTTATTAAATGCGGCAATGTCAGTAATCTCTAAAATTGGCTCAGGTTTAATATTGATGGTGTAAACCTCTTGATTAAGTCCATCATACTTTTGTGAAAGCATTGGGTCGAAAGCCGTAAAATCTTCTTCAACCTTTTTAAATTCTTCTATTCTTATTATCCCATGGATGTCCATATTTTGGGTAATTTCAACCGCATTAGTACTCCATGGGGTTATCATTGCAGCCCTTGGGCCAACAAAAAAACCGCTTAGCGCAGTTTCATTTTGTAGCTTGGCGTTGCCAAATAACCATTCAAGTTTAGTAATATCAGTTGAAGATATGGGATGGTCTGTCTGTAAAACAAAAACCGTATCGGATTGATTTAAGAAGAAATGAATCATGCTTTTTTTTTGAAGATGCAAATTTAGCTTTTTTAAGTGAAAAAGGTTAAGGTTTTCGGTTTATTCGTAATGCTTTTTAGCTGTTGAAAATTGAGAGGTTGAAATGTTAGAAAGTTAGTGGATATTTGAGGCATCTAATCGTAATCCGAAAATCTAAAATCGTAATTTAAAACATGTTTAATCGTATTCATCATATCGCCATTATCTGTTCTGATTATCAAAAATCGAAAGATTTTTACGTTAATAAATTAGGTTTAAAAGTTATTAGTGAGTTTTACCGGGCTGAACGAAAATCTTATAAGTTAGATTTGGCTGTAAATGAACTTTATCAGATTGAATTATTTTCTTTTGAAAATCCACCCGAAAGACCATCCCGACCAGAAGCTTTAGGTTTGCGTCATTTAGCTTTTGAAGTGGATGATGTTGAGCTTGAGGCAGGGCGTTTAAATCGGCTGAATATTGCAACAGAGCCCATTCGTATTGACGAACTTACAAATAAGAGGTTTACTTTTTTTACCGATCCGGATGGCTTACCTTTAGAAATTTACGAAAAGTAATAATACAAAATAGCCAACAATTTTGTTGTTGGCTATTTAGATACCGATCGAGTATTAATTACTTTAACAATTCAAAGCCCGGTCGAAACGCGATTCATTCAAATTGCTAATACAAACTTATGTTATGATTATTAATTTGTAAAACAAACGTTTGATTTATTTATTAACAGCTTTCTGAAATGAAAGATTAAATAAGTTTATTTATTTATAATTAATTGACTTTTAGTGTTTTGTATATTTTTACAATGTTGATAATCGAAGATTTGTGTTGTTGTTTTAAGTTTAAATATTTTGGATAAAGAAAATAAGCAGATTTTTAAGTTTAAAAAATTTGATGTTGATCAAACCAATTGCGCTATGAAAATTAATACTGATGGCGTGTTGATTGCGGCAATGGTTAAGCATAATGAGCCGAAATATGTGTTAGATATTGGTACCGGTACTGGTGTAATAGCTATGATGCTGGCACAGCGTTTTCCTAATGCACAAGTCCATGCAGTTGAAATTGATAAAGATGCCTCCGAAACGGCTAATAAAAATTTTAGAAATTCTAGTTTTAATAGCCGGCTTTTTTGTCATCATACAACAATAGAAACATTCCAATCCCCTCAAAAATTCGATTTGATTGTTTCCAATCCGCCTTTCTTTATTAACGATTTAAAAAATGAGGAGCAGCGTAAAGGCTTAGCCCGACATGCAAGTGTTGATTTTTTCGAGATGCTGGTGCAAAAGTCTGCTCATCTTCTAAATAAAAACGGAAAAGTCTGTTTTATTTTACCGGTAAAGCAGGCAAAACTTGTTGAAGAAATTGCAAGGAAATATCACTTGAAAGTTAGCGAGCAGGTTAATCTTCATTCTGATAGCACTAAGAAAACTTTTAGAGTAATAATCAGTTTAACATTTGGAATTGAGGAACTAAACATTAAAGCGTTTTACATCTACAAAAGTTATAAAGAACATACTGATGAGTATAAGGAATTATTGAAGGATTTCTTTCTTGCCTTCTGATTTTGTTTATTCGAAAAATGACTTATTATAAAAACTATCAATATAATTAATGAAAAAAATTGGGCTAATTTCTGATACGCATGGCTATTTGGATGATGCGGTTTATAAACATTTTGATGCTGTAGATGAAATCTGGCATGCAGGCGATTTCGGTCCGAATGTTGCCGAGCCCCTTGCTGCATTTAAACCCCTTAAAGGTGTGTTTGGAAATATTGATGATGCGCTAATCAGATCGGCCTTTCCTGAGCAAAACAGGTTCAGCTGCGAAGGAATAAACGTCTTAATGACGCATATAGGCGGATATCCAGGTAAATATTCATCATATATAAAAGAAGAAATATACACTAACCCGCCTAAATTATTCATTGCCGGGCACTCCCATATTTTGAAGGTAATATATGATGAAAAGTTAAAATGTTTGCATATAAACCCCGGAGCAGCTGGTAAACATGGCTGGCATAAAGTAAGAACTTTGATTCGTTTTAGTGTAACTGAAGAAAATATTCATACCTTAGAGGTTATAGAGTTATCAGGTAGATAATGTAAAAAGTACACTAAGTATGGTTTGTGGCGTTAAAACACTCGGTCAATTTATCATTGAAAAACAATCAGATTTTCCTTATGCCAAGGGAGAATTATCAAGGCTTTTGAGGGATATCGGTATCGCTTCCAAAATTGTAAACCGCGAAGTAAATAAAGCAGGTTTAGTTGATATATTGGGAGATATGGGTACAACAAATATCCAGGGTGAAGAACAGAAAAAATTAGATGTTTATGCAAACGAGCAATTTATAGCTGCTTTAACTAGTGGTGGAGAATGTTGTATTGTAGCTACAGAAGAAGAGGATGAAATTATTCATATAGAATCTCCGGTTTCTCAGAATGCAAAATACATTGTTTGTATCGATCCGCTTGATGGTTCATCAAATACTGATGTAAATGTGGCCGTAGGAACCATATTTTCTATCTACCGCAGGAAAACGATTGATGGTAGAGCAGTTTTAGAAGATGTTTTGCAGAAAGGAACTCAACAAGTGGCAGCAGGTTATGTTATTTACGGCTCATCAACTATGTTAGTTTATACAACCGGGAAAGGTGTTAATGGCTTTACTTTAGATCCGTCAATCGGCGAATTTTGTTTATCGCACCCAAATATGCGTATCCCTGAATGCGGATATATGTATTCTGTTAACGAAGGGAATTACGGCCATTTTCCTGATGGTGTAAAAAAATACATTAAGTATTGCCAGGTAGAAGATGAAAGCACCAAAAGGCCATATACATCGAGGTATATTGGCTCTATGGTTGGAGATATTCACAGAAATTTAATAAAAGGTGGTATTTACATTTACCCAACTACCTCACGCTCTCCAAATGGTAAGCTTAGGTTGCTTTACGAATGTAACCCAATGGCCTTAATAATTGAACAGGCAGGAGGGAAGGCTACCACAGGTTTTGAAAGGATTCTTGATATTGAACCAACGGAATTGCATCAAAGGGTTCCGATATTTATAGGCTCTAAAAAAATGGTTGAAAAAGCCGAAGAAATGATGTTAATGTATACTGAAAAATCACCTGCAGAAAATAAAGTTGCTGATGCAAAGCTTAACGACTTGGGTGTAGTTGGTGGTATTGACTAATTTAAAGTAGCGTAGGTTTATTTTTTTCCGCTTCAAAAAAAGTATCAATTGCCAAATTTTGCTTATCATGTGATGCAGCTACAGCTAGCCGGTCGCAACGCTCATTTTCTGGATGGTCGTTGTGGCCCTTTATCCAAACAAACTTTACCTTGTGCAGTTTATAAAGTTCTAAAAATCGAAGCCAAAGGTCTTTATTTTTTTTATCCTTGAAATTTTTGGTTACCCAGCCAAATACCCACTTTTTTTCAACTGCATCTACCACATATTTAGAATCTGAATAAACAGTTACTTGCTGATTAAGACTTTTCAGTGCTTCAAGACCTTTAATTACCGCCAGTAATTCCATACGGTTATTGGTGGTCATCCTGAAACCACCGCTTAGTTCTTTATAATGTTGTCCTGCTCTTAAAATGGTTCCATAACCACCCGGACCAGGGTTTCCGCTTGCCGCACCGTCTGTATAAATTTCAATCATAAACAGTATAAAGGTAGGTTTTTAGCTTTTAAAAGTATTATTTAACAATATTTTAAAATTAAATTAATTGAGTAATAGGTGTTTAATTAAAGCAATTAAATCTTTGGAAAAAAATATTTGCAAGGAATATTATAATTTGTACTTTTGTGACACTAAAAACACGGTGGTTGTAGCTCAGTTGGTTAGAGTATTGGTTTGTGGTGCCGAGGGTCGTGGGTTCGAGCCCCATCAGCCACCCCGAAATTTTTAAAGCAGTTCTTTTTTAGAACTGCTTTTTTTGTATCAACTATTTTGGTTGTTCTTGCATGCTGGCAATAGCTTCTTCTATAAAACCTTGTTTATCTCTTTTTACCGCTTCCACCATTTTTTTTCGTTCTGCCGGTAGCGTGAAATATTTATCCGCCCATAAATTTATTTCAACCATAAGGGGGAATAAATCAATTCCTTTTTTGCTCAGTTTATATAAAACTTTAGCCTTACTATCAGGATGCTCCTGCTTTAAAATCACCTCATTATCTTCCAGCATTTGTAATCTTGATGCTAAAATATTAGTTGCTATTTTTTCCTCTGATTTTAGAAAATCGCCATAAGTACACGCTTTTAGGAGCATCAAATCCCTAACAATTAATAAAGACCACTTATCTCCCCATATATCTAAAGAGCTGCTTATTGGGCATTCAGAACGCTTTTTTAAATTTTTCATAAAATAAATTAAAAAATTACTTGCAAAATGAAAGTTGTTTTTATATTTGCACTTGCAAAACGCAAGCAAATTTACGAAATTAAATTATACATACAATGAAAACATCAGGAAATACCATATTTATAAGTGGCGGAAGTGCAGGGATAGGATTGGCAATTGCTAAAAAATTAAGTGCTGCGGGTAATCAAGTTATTATAAATGGCAGGAGTAAAGAACGACTTCAAAGCGCTTTAAAAGAATTAGAAAATGGTGTTGCCATTCAGGGAGATTTAGCTTTACCATCAGATAGAATTCGCATTGCGGAAGAATTAAAAACGAATCATCCTTCATTAAATGTTATCATAAATAATGCAGGGGCAGCTTTTATGAATGATTTGAGCGATAAGAATAACAAGGCTGCTGATAAGGCTTATCATGAAATGAATACAAATTATATTAGTGTAATCGATTTTACAGCGCTCACTTTACCTTTACTTTTGCAACAGGAAGAAGCGGCTGTTGTTAACGTTTCTTCAATAGCCGTATTCAGGTCGAATAAGTATTTGCCAACTTACTCTGCCAGCAAAGCTGCCTTGCATAGTTATACGCAAGGGTTAAGAGATACTTTCGCTGCTAACGAAAAGCTTAATGTATATGAAGTTTATCCACCATTGGTTAATACAGATTTCTCGGCAGAAATTGGCGGTGCAAATGGAATTCCTCCATCAGAAGTAGCCGATGAGCTATTTATAGCCTTCGCAAATAACCAATTTGAAGTTCCGGTTGGTAATACCAAAAAAATACACGAGTTAGTAGTTCCGGTTACCGAAAATGTGCCTCATTAATTTTTAAAAAATGAATTTAAAAGGAAAAACAATTCTTATTACCGGTGGAGGTTCAGGTATAGGATTAGAAGCTGCAAAACAATTTTTAAAGCTCGGAAATAAGGTAATTATCACTGGAAGAAATTTGGATAAATTAGCTGCTGCAAAGAATTTGTATCCAGAGTTAACGATTATCCAAAGTGATGCCTCAAATGAGCAAGATGCAAAGCAGCTTTACAAAAAAGTAGAGGCTTTAGGCGGTATCGATATTTTGTATCATAATGCCGGGATTATGATTCCATCGACTAACCTGGGCAACCCCAATGAAAAACATTTAGAGGGTGCTATGCATGAAATGGATGTTAATTACTATGGTGTTATCAGGCTGAATAATCTATTTTTAGATATGTTAAAATCAAGACCAGAAGCGGCCATCATTCACACCACTTCCATTTTAAGTATAATTCCATCCGCAGTTGAAGCAACGTATTCTGCATCAAAAGTGGCATTGGCATTCTACACCATCTCACTTCGCAAACATTTACAGGTTCTAAATAGCAGCGTTAAAGTTTTTGAACTTTTGCCGCCCTTGGTAGATACTGATATGGTTGCAGATAGAGACGATAAAAAAATCAGTCCGCAGGAATTGATAAATGGCTTGCTCGAAGGAATTAAAAAAGATGTGCTAACCATCCGTGTTGGCGATAGTAAAGCAGTTTACCTAATCAATAAAATGTTGCCAAAATTTGCTTATGGATTGATAAACAAAAAGAAAGCAGATAAACTATTGCTTCTGTAATTCATATAAAAAAGTCGGAGCGAATTTATCTTAATTTGTTTTCCTGAACCCAGTTTAACTCTATTAAAAAAAAATAATGAAAGCATATACCCTTAACCGATATAGTAAAACTGAGCCTTTAAATTTTGGCGAGGTTGCCAAACCTACAGTAAAGCCAAATGAGGTTTTAATAGAAATCCACTCAGCCGGTATCAATCAGCTGGATGCCAAAATAAAAACCGGCGAATTTAAAATGATGCTGAAGTATAAAATGCCACTAATTTTAGGGCACGATGTGGCCGGTGTTGTTACTGAAGTTGGTTCTAATGTAAAAAGATTCAAAATAGGTGATGAAGTGTATAGTCGTCCGGCAGATTACAACATTGGAGGTTTTGCAGAATTTATAGCGGTTGATGAAAGTGATGTTGCACTAAAACCAAAAAACATTTCGATGGATGAAGCTGCATCTCTGCCATTAGTTGCACTCACGGTATGGCAAGCTTTTTTTGAGAAAGGAAATTTGAAAAAAGGTCAAAAAGTTTTTATCCAGGCTGGCTCTGGTGGGGTAGGTACAATTGCTATTCAATTGGCTAAACATTTGGGAGCTTTCGTTGCCACTACAACCAGTAAAGGTAATTTTGAACTGGTTAAAAATCTCGGTGCAGATGTTGCAATTGATTACAAGAGCCAGGATTTTGAAAATGAATTGAAAGATTATGATTTGGTACTAAACAGTCAGGATGCAAAAACACTTGAAAAATCAATACGTATTCTAAAGCGTGGTGGTAAAGCGGTTTCTATTTCGGGTCCGCCAGACCCCAGTTTTGCTAAAGAAATGGGCTTGTCATGGTTTTTAAAATTTGTGTTTAATCTTATTAGTAAGAAAGTGCGTAACCAGGCTAAAAAAGCAGGCATCACTTACAATTTTCTTTTTATGAAGGCAAGCGGAAAACAGTTAGCTGAGGTTACTAAATTGGTTGAAGCAGGTGCTTTAAAGCCTGTTTTAGATAAAGTATTTAGGTTTAAGGAACTGAATGATGCGCTGGATTATGTGAATAGTGGTAGGGCTAAAGGAAAAGTGGTGGTTCGGGTGAAATAGTTAGAAAATATTTAAACGTAACAATTAATAAAATATGAGTAATAAGGAATTAGTATTAGAAGCCGTGACAGCAGTATTCAGCAATAGAAATATAGATGCTATCGACCAATATTTTAGCAATAATTATATACAGCATAACCCCTTTATGCCCAATGGTACTGAAGGGTTGAAACAATTAATTCCTACTTTACCGCCCGACTTTAATTACGAGCCAGCTACGATTGCTGAAAGTGGAGATATTGTAATGGTTCATGGGCGGTTCGCTAACTGGTTTGGAAAAAACTACATTGCTGTTGATATTTTTAAAGTAAAAGATGGAAAGTTGGTAGAGCATTGGGATGTAATGCAGGAAGAAGTGCCGGCAGAAAAAAGTGTTAGCGGCAACGCTATGTTCCCGATTGTTTGATAGGCGGTTTATTAAGTTATGTAATCGATTTGATATAGCGAACATGATTAAAAAAATTGATGTGCTTGAGAGATAATAACAAAGGATTGGAAACACAGGCAATTGGTTTGTTATTCAATCCTTTAATTACTTTATAGGTATATTCAGTTTGCAATAGAATCTGTTACCTTTTTAATGCATATATGCAATTAAAAAGGTATAATTCATAAATTCAACTTATCACAAAATAAGAGATAATATTTTATATCCGCTCTCTATATTCTTTTGGCGTAATACCAAGTAATTTCTTAACATACCTTGTAAAAAACGAACGGCTCGAAAATTCCATTTCATCGGCAATTTCGGAGATATTAAAATCTTTGTTTTGAAGTAAAATCAATATCCTTTCTTTAACGTGACGCTGTATCCATTCTGATGCTGTAATGCTTGAATGGATTTTGCAAAGGTGATTGAGATATTTGGGCGTAATGTTCAGCACATTGCTGTAAAACTGTACTTCCCGTTCTGTGAGACAATGTTGCGGCAACAGATTAATAAATTGCTGGTATAGTGTTCCCGTTTGCAAACTGTGGCGGCGTTGCTCGTACTCGTTTGCAAAAGTGTGCCACATTTCCAAAATGAAAATTCGCATTTGTAGATTCAGCATTTCATCGTAAAAGCGGTGCTTCATTTCATTAAAACGCTGGTTCATCCAATTAAAATTATTCAGAATTCGCTCTTTTTCTTCAATAGTTGCAATATTTTTTACTGGAAAAACCCTTGAGTGTAACTGTGCATTGATGCTCCAACCTTGATCTGGAATATTATTAATTAGAAAATCTTTTTCTACCAACAATACACTGGCTTTAAATCCTTTACTGCTCCATATTTGCGATAACCGGCTTTCGGCAAACCAAAACAAAAACTGTCTGGCTTTACAGGTCATTGGCGTTTCATTGAACAAAAATTTGATACTCCCGCGATGGCAGTACAAATGCGTATGATACTGTTTAAGAATGCTTTCAGTAAAAGCCGTAACGCCATTAATTTCAAGAAAAATGATTTTAGGAAGCGTATTTTTCTGCATCGTAAATATTTGTTCTCAAAAATACGTGATATTTGACATTTTCAGCGAGATAAATGTAACAAAACACACTTGTTATCAGGCTAACTTTGTCTTCAAGGATAAGACAATGAGAACATCAAATATTTTTGAAAGACTTTTAGCTGGAGAAACCATTTCTTCCAATGATGCAGAAGCGTACAAAATGCGTGAAGCTTCTTTTGCTACAAAAGCCTTGCTGTTAAAAATGAACAACACTGCAAACCCTGGTGAGGTTAGAAACTTTTTAAGCCAAATTACAGCAACCAAAATTCACGAAAGCGTTACCGTTTTCACGCCGTTTCACATTAATTACGGGAAGCACACCAAAATAGGCAAAAATGTATTCATAAATTTCGATTGTGTATTTCTGGATTTAGGTGGCATAACCATTGATGACAACGTACTGATTGCACCAAAAGTGAGTTTGCTAAGTGAAGGTCATCCCATTAATGCTAATGAAAGACATTCCTTAATTCCAAAGCGCATTCACATCAAAAAAAATGCGTGGATTGGTGCGAATGCTACCATTTTGCAAGGCGTAACGATTGGCGAAAATGCCATTGTTGCAGCAGGTTCTGTGGTTTCTAAAGATGTTCCTAATAATGTAATAGTGGGGGGAATTCCGGCAAAAATTATTAAAGAAATTTAATACTTAAAAATGAAAATAGGCCAAATCGCATTTGCAATTATCACATCAACAATAATGTTGTCTTGCAATAAAAATCAAAAACAGATGAAAACAGATAAAAATAAGTTGGCCGAAATTTTCCCTAAAGGTGAAAAAGGTTCAAGCGAAACATTTACCGGAAATGCTTATCCAACAGCTTTGGTAGAAGCAGACAGCGTTTACAATACCATTGTTGGAAATGTATATTTTGAGCCCGGTGCAAGAAGCAATTGGCACAGTCATCCTGCTGGTCAAATTTTAATTATTACCGATGGGGTTGGTTATCATCAAATAGAAGGAAAAAAAATTGAAATCATCAAAAAAGGAAGCATTGTAAAATGTCCGCCAAATGTTCGTCATTGGCACGGTGCAAGCGCTGATGTTGGTTTACAGCAATTATATATCGTTCCAAATATTGAGAAAGGAATTGTAAATTGGGACGAACCTGTTACAGATGCACAGTATTTAATTAATGATAAATAAAATTATGAGAACCCATAAAATCCTAAAAATTGTTTTTATTCTTATGTTTATTTTGAGTATAAATTCTATCAAAGCACAGGAAAAACAGAACCAATCAACAACCAAAGATGAGCTGATGGTTCGAATTTCTGAAATTGAAATTCTACCAGCGTATTTAGAAGAATATAATACTATTTTAAAGGAAGAAGCGGCTGCATCGGTAAAAATTGAACCAGGCGTAATTGCCATTTTTCCGATGTTTATCAAAGAAAATCCAACGCAAATAAGAATTATAGAAATCTACAAAAATAAACATTCGTACCAATCGCATTTAACAACACCACATTTTAAACATTACAAAACCGCCACTTTAAAAATGGTAAAGAATTTAAAACTGATAGATATGAATAGTTTGGATACAGAAATGATGAAGGTGATTTTCAAGAAATTTTCTGGTAAATAATTCTAATACAAAAATCAACGAAAAAATAGATAGAAATAGTCATTGGTACGGTACAAGCGCTTGGCGGATAGAGTATGTAAAAGTGTAAAGTAGAATTTTTGGCAATTATGGAGGCTTTCCGTAATTGTAAGCCTGATTTTGTTGTTATTCTTCAACTTATTTTTCGCCCAACATGGCTAAAGTTGTTATAAAACTTCGCGTGATTGTTGAGTAAAGCAGTTTTGAAAAAAGCTGCTTTTTGTTGCTGTTATTGCGGTACAATATAGTCGATGGGTAAATTATCCGACATGTTTTTCCAACCCCAATAACCCGAAAAATAAATAGATTGTGGATCTACCAATATTCCATTTGACGAAAACTCACATTGATCTGTAAGTACTTTTATTTGCGAAACCTGTGCATTTTTTGAATTAAGTACATCTTTTACCATCGGATTAAATGAATTTATATAGCCGGCTTCCTCATCAGCTTTTGTGTAAACCACAAACATATTATCTCTACTCGTTATCGCTTTAAAATTTTTACCTGTTTTGTGCACTAACGTATCAATTTGAACCGCTTGAGCATTTAATTTAGGTAACAATACTGGCATTTTTTTTAGGTTAAGCCAATAAGTTAGAGAATCATTTTCTTTGATGTTGATTAAACCTGTTTCTTGTTGTTGCTTAAGCATTAACCTTGCAATATTGGCCTTCAAAACACTATCTGATGGACGTTTAGAATTCTGCTGGTTTACGATTTTGACCAATAAAAAACCTTCTTTCTCCAGCTCTTTCTTAAATAGTGCATTAAAAAAATGTCTGGATGAACCCTTGTATGCTAAAACTCTGTTTTCATTCCACCTTTTTTTGTCTTTATCGGTGCCTGCTAAATCCTCAAAATAAATAGAACCTTTATAAGAAACTCTTCTGCGTTCTTCATCATATTCAAATGATTGCAACAAACAATTTAGTTTGTAACCTAAAGCGTTATTTTCAATTATCAAAAAATCTGATGTGTAAACTGTTAAATTGTTGTTCTTTTGGTTGCGTACGAAATCTAAAACCGATGGGTTTTGTATCTTACAATATTTGGCGTTAGGCGAAACTCCGATAAACAATGCTTTAAATCGTTCTAAATCTTTATCTCTATAAGGATTGGATTTAATATTTACATCAGCTAGTTTAGTTGTAGATTCTAACAATCTAATGTCTACACTAACATCTTCATTTTGCAAGATAACTTTTTTGGTGAGCGATTTATAACCGATGGATTTAAACAGTAAATCGTAGTTTCCTGGCTCTAATTTGAGGTTATACTTTCCATCATTATCTGTAACGGTAGCTATTTTACTTCCACTAACATACACGGATACACCGGCCAAAGGCTCACTTTTTTGATCAACTACTTTACCATTTATACTAAATATTTGTTGTGCAAACGAAAATTGAACGATAACGATAAGCAATAAAAGTGTAGATATAAATCGCATGTGTTAAAAAAGATTGTGAGCGTAATTAATGATAAATTAAAATCCAATATATCGAAAAAATAGTATTTTAGAGTTCATCTAAAAATTATGAAGTCTAAATTCTCGCTATTTGTTCTCTTTTCTTTATTTATTGCTTTGGTTTTTGCTTTTAAAGTAGAAGATGATCCGTTACTGAAACTTTTAAATCAACTGGAAAAATTTACCTCAAATTATGCAAATGAAAAGGTTTATGTTCAGTCTGATAAGCCGTATTATGCAGTTGGAGATGATATTTGGTTAAAAGCATATATCCTAAATACTAAAACTCAGGCACCTTCAAAAATCAGCAAAATATTATATGTAGAATTGATTGATGAAAATAATGAGATAAAAAATCAAATCAAATTAAATGCAAACGAAGGTGTGGCATGGGGAGATTTTAAATTGCCTGACTCGTTGAGGGAAGGAAATTATAGATTGAGAGCATATACTAACTACATGCGTAATTTTTCTTCAGATTTTTTTTATGATAAGGTGATTAAAATAGGCAATAGTTGGTCTAATAACGTATTCATAAACACAGTTTTTGATTTTACTTCTGCCAATAAAGTAAATGCAACCGTTCAATTTAGGGATAAAAACGACCTCCCTTACGCTAATAAAAATGTTTTGTTTGATGTTTTGGTTGATGAAAAATCTTATACGAAGGAACGTTCTAAAACTGATGCAGATGGGAAAGTAACCATTAGTTTTACCTCTCCAGATATTCGAAATAAAATTGCCAAAATCGTATCAACCATTAATTTAAGCGGACAAGAAATTGTAAAAAAAGTAATTCCGGTTAGTTCTTTTTCAAATCTGGCAGATGTACAGTTCTTTCCTGAGGGTGGGTATCTCGTAGAGGATCAACCACAAAAAATTGCCTTTAAGGCAACTGGTTCAAATGGTTTAGGTATTTATGTAAAAGGTAAAATTTTAGATGGGAATGCTGTAATCGGTAATTTTAATACAGATTTTGCCGGAATGGGTAGTTTTTCTACAAATTTAAAATCTGGCAAAAAATATTCAGCAGTAATTAATTTTGGTGATGGCTCTGAAAAAACATTCGACTTGCCCACTGTTAAACCATCAGGCTATACTTTAACGGTTAATAATAATGATGCAAGTAAAATCGCCATAAGGCTTACAGCTAGTTCTGATTTAATTAATACCGATGACGTAAGAATTGTAGGGCAGCAAGACGGCAATCTACGTTTCGCCTTTAATGCCAAACTCAGCAGTCAAACAATAATTAAAAGTATCCCAATTGAGAAATTTACAACAGGAATTGCTCAGATAACGGTTTTTTCTGCTCAGAATGAGCCTATTGCCGAAAGGATGATATTCGTTAAAAACAATGCAAGTGATTTAAAATTACAAGTAAATAAAGACAAAATTTC
This sequence comes from Pedobacter sp. Leaf132, assembly GCF_920984695.1. Taxonomy (NCBI): domain Bacteria; kingdom Pseudomonadati; phylum Bacteroidota; class Sphingobacteriia; order Sphingobacteriales; family Sphingobacteriaceae; genus Pedobacter; species Pedobacter sp. Leaf132. Next base: position 150,793 of record NZ_CAKLBO010000003.1, read on the forward strand.
GCAAAATGCTGGAGCCTCATCAGAAATAAATTTAACAGATAATGATGAAAATTTAACCGGAAGTTTTTCAATTTCAGTAACCAATACTGATGTTGTAAAACCCGATTTGGATAATGAAAGTAATATTTTAACTTCACTTTTATTAACTGGTGATTTAAGTGGTTATGTAGAAAAGCCAAATCATTATTTTTTAAATGCTGATGAACAAACCCGAAAAGAACTTGATAACTTAATGCTTACACAAGGTTGGCGGAGGTATAGTTGGATTGATATTCTTCAGGATAAAGTATTGCCTCTAACTTTTCAGGTCGAAAAATCATCTTATATTTCAGGTTCAGTTGTTAGAGGTAAAAATCCTATTAAAGGTTCAGCAGTGTTTTTGCTATCAAAAAATGGTGGTGATATTGTTAGAGATACCATTACAGATGTGCATGGAAAATTCAAATTTGATAATCTAGCGTTTACAGATAGCACACAGTTTTTGGTGCAGGCCACACCATTAAAAAAAGGTAGTTTTTTGGAGTTGATAATCGATTCGGCTGATAATCAGAAAGTAACTAAAAATAAGAGTATTGCAGATGTTGAAATTAATGTAAACACAAGCTTAATGCAGTACATTAAAGCCAGCGATCGTTATTTTGGTGAACTGACGAGACTCGGTTTGTTAGAGAAATCAATTAAATTAAAAGATGTAGATATTAGATCAAGTAGAATTAAAAAAGCGGTACAATATTCTGCTAATTATAACGGTCCGGGTAATGCAGATCAGGTTTTAACAGCTGATGATTTACCACCATATTACGGCACGCTGAGCCAATCATTAGGAAATATGTTAAGGGGTGTACGAATAATCAGGGGACGTGCTTATCGTTTACCTGGTATGCCAGATTTAGCAAACGATGATGGGAAAGGTTCATTAGATGTATATTACAATGGTACAAGACTTCCAGACGGCAATTTGGATATGATTAATCCAATGGATGTGCAGTGTGTTGAATTATTAACCAGCATTTCAAGAATGGTAATCTATGGCCCTATGAGAGCTCCAGGTATAATAATTATAACTTCTAAACGAGGATTAGGATATTCAGCTAAGCAAGTAAAAGATTTAAGTTTTGACCATTTAACTATAAAGCCAAAAGGAATATACCCTTCAAGAACTTTTTATGTACCGAAATATAATGTTTCCAATACCACTGCCGAAGAAGCTAGAAGCACAATTTATTGGAATCCTAATATTGTTCCAAACAACGAAGGCTTTGCAAAAGTGACATTTAAGAATGCTAATGCTAAAGGAAATTATAGAGTTGTGATAGAAGGATTTAACAAAGTTGGTCAACCTGCAAGAGAAACTTTTAGTTACCGTGTTAGTAACGATTTGTAACGAACTCACTAATTTAGTTAAGTCAGTAGTTTATTAAACAACCATCTACTTTCTGTATAACGGACATCTTTTTAGCAGAAATTCTAATGGTCCACTGTATGAACCATCTGTATTGCTCATAAAGGCCTTATGGCTTTGGTTATAGATATTGGCGTTGTTATCCATATAAATTTGAAGGCTTACACTCACATCATATCTTTGCACCGCACTACTATTTGAGGAACCGTAGCTGGACACACCTTTAACTTTTTCTGCATCGTCTCTCTTTACATTGGTATTGCCATAGCTACTATTTGTGGCTGTTTGGTATCCTTTGGACTGAGTTACCGTCCCATCAATAATATACTCTACCCCTAATAAATCACAAAGTTGTTTCATCGTAAAGCTTGCTATTTTATCTGGCGTAGCACCTGCTGTTATTAAAGTTGCATTTGTGGTACGTGGATCGAGTATGGTGTAGCCAGCTGAATGTTGAGATAATATTCCATAAGTATCTTGCTGTGCTTTTTGGCCAATAGCTAAGGCACCAGGTTGACTATCCATTATAAATGTAAATGGAAGTATTGCAATTTTATTATGATGATCTGCTGGCGTAGCGCTCATTGTAACAGCATCCTGTTGTCTGGTTTGTGCAGATGAGCCGGATGAAGTAAATGTTTCTACTCGTCCGCTTGAATGAGTTATACGAGAAATATCTGACTTATTAATCAAATACTCGGCAGTTTCCCCATTGTATACAAATGTTACTTCTTTATCAGTAACCCTTACAATTTTTCCTTTTAATTCTTCACCATTTGTTTTTTGTATAACATCCGATGTTTGAGCGCTTTGATTTTGAGAAAATCCTAAAGAGGAAATTAGTGCAAGAAGCACAATTATGTACAGTTTTTTCATAGGGAATGAATTTAAAGTTCAAAATACGTAAATAATTTAAATAAACTATTAAAGGTATATTATCATTAACATCAAGCATTAATGTAGATTGAAATTTAGGATTGCTCCCAACTTTTGGTTATTATTACGTGGTGTACAAACCACGATAATCATGTTTATCAAAAAATTTGCATTCTCCCTATTTTTTTGTGTGTTATTTATGTGTGCGAAAGCACAAAATGGACAAGATACAATCAAGAAAAATCTTAAACAGCCTGGTTTTGTTGATAAAATGCAGGATTTAGCTAAAGCATCTGCAAAAACCAGCGCTGAAGAACTTGCTATGGATAAAGCCGCTATCATGCAAATGAGAGTGATAAGTCAAGTTCGGATTACTATTCAAGAAGCCAAAAGTTACCTTGCTACAGGGCTTGATACACTAAGTTTAAGAAAAAAGTTAGAAGATATCCGTGAAGATTATGCCATTGCTGCCCAGGGTGTATTCGTTAACAAAGGCAGTATACAAACCTATCGAAATTTAACAACCACAAAAAAGATTTTACATGAGTTGCTGATTGGGGCAAAAATATCCAAATTGACGCTTGATAACAGGCAACAAACTTTAAGCAAATATCGCCTCAAGTTAGATTCGCTTTTAAATGTTCCGGAGCTGTTTCTTTTTCCTAAAGATTCTGTTTTGCTTTATAGTTATGTGCAAAGCCTTAAAACACTTGCACGAGAAAGTCATCCGGTAGATTCTATGCTCAAATCAGCTGACTTAAAAATCCAAACACAGCTTAATTCCTATAATGTGGCCATTAATCAAATGCTTATAAGTAAAGATGAAGCTGAGCATTTTGAACGTAGCTTAAGTACTGAATATTTGAAAAAAGAATTGCCATACTTGTGGAATGCTGCACTTCACTATGGTACTTTTAATCAAATTCTCGATTTTTCTGTAAGTAAAGGTGGCTTAATATTAAAATTTTATGTTATCAATAATATTGCGAAGCTTATTGTTCTGCCAATACTTATTTTATTTTCTTTTATTTACTTAAACTCGTTAAAAAGGATATATCAATCAAAAAATCTTATCGATAAAACTTACCAGGGCCAGTTGGTAATCCGCTTTCCTTTGCTTTCGGCAATTTTGCTGGTGGTTAGCCTTTATCAATTTGTTTTCATCTCTCCGCCATTCATATTTAATATCATTATCTGGACTATCGCATTCATCTGCCTCAGCATCATACTTAATGGTTTTATTGCCCGGTATTGGTTTGTTTTTTGGATGATAATGGTCGTGTTTTTCTTTATAACAGCTTGTAGCAACTTAATTTTACAGCCTTCGAGAGTTGAAAGATATGGTATGTTAATCTTCTCACTGGTAGGTATTTTGACTGGTTCGGTTGTTATAAATCATCAGAGAAAAACTGAGCTGAAAGAAAAATGGATTATCTATTCTATTGCAGGAATGGTTGTTTTTGAAGTATTATCTGCATCGATGAATTTATATGGCCGCTATAACTTAGGAAAAACCTTTATGATAGTAGGATATTTAAATGTTGTTGTAGCAATATCTTTTCTTTGGGTGGTGCGGTTTATTAACGAAGGACTTTTACTGGCTTATAATGTTTACACCGTTCAGGATAGGAAACTATTTTATTTAAATTTTGGCAAAGTAGGCGATAGGGCACCAATGATATTATACGTGCTGCTGGTTTTTGGTTGGTGTGTTTTGATAGGAAGAAATTTTCCTTTATTCGATTATCTTTCCCGGCCAATACTTGCTTTCTTTTCTAATCAACGTAAAATCGGCGATTATTCATTTAGTATTAATGGTTTAGCCTTATTTCTGTTGATAATGGTCATATCGGTTATTACATCAAAAATTGTTTCATTTTTTGCATCAGATGATCATCTTTCTACAAAGGAAGAAAGCAAAAGTCGAGGTTTAGGCAGTTGGATATTATTGGTTAGAATTTTTATTTTATCTGTTGGACTCTTTCTCGCTATCGCGGCAGCAGGTATCCCCATTGATAAAATTACAATTATTATTGGTGCATTAGGTGTAGGCGTTGGCTTTGGATTGCAAACTTTGGTAAATAACCTGGTTAGCGGATTAATAATTGCCTTTGAAAAACCTGTTAATGTTGGCGATTTGGTAAACGTTGATGGCCAGGGCGGAACAATGAAATCGATAGGTTTTAGAAGTAGTGTAATAACGACTTCAGATGGTGCAGATTTGGTGATGCCAAATGGCGATTTACTAAATTCGCATTTAATGAACTGGACTTTAGCCGGAAACCGTAAACGAAGCAAAATAAGTATTGGCATTGCTGCTACAACTGATTTGCAACGGTGTAAAACATTAATTATTGAGCTACTGGAAGCGGATGAAAGGATACTTAAAAACCCTAGATACGCATTACAATTTGAAGAAATTAAGGGTGGTATAATTGATTTAAACATCTATTTCTGGAGCAGAAGCTTAAAGGATAGCGGTGCGGTTAAAAGCGATGTTATTGAAGAAATACTTAAGGTTTTTGCAGCAAATGATATTGTAATCCCTATTCAGCAACATGATGTATTTGTGCATGATGTTGCGAAGAATGAGCATAAAAAGAAAGACTAATTATGTGACTGTTACCAGTTGTAATGTAGCCTCAGGGAAACTGAAAGTAATAATCATTAATTAAGCTCCTTAAGGAGATGGAAAAATGATTTACAAAAACTGTTCAATATCGCCCTTACCTTCACGAATTACTTCAAAGGCTCCGGTGGTGCAATCAATCACAGTGGATGCTTCATTATCTCCGTAGCCACCATCAATAACTAAATCCACCAAATCCTGGTATTTTTCGTAAATTAATTCAGGGTCGGTAGAGTATTCAACAAGTTCATCATCATCTTTAATTGAGGTAGATAAAATCGGATTACCTAATTCTTTAACAATGCAGCGGGCAATGTTATTATCAGGTACTCGAATACCGACGGTTTTTTTATTAGAGCTTAATAATTTCGGAACATTATTATTCGCATTAAAAATAAATGTAAATGGGCCCGGTAAAGCTTTTTTAACAACTCTGAATGTAGTATTGTCTATTGGTTTAATATAATCGGCAATGTGGCTTAAATCGTGGCAAATGAACGAAAAATTAGCCTTTTCAGGTTTTATCCCGCGTATGCGGCAAATTTTTTCAATTGCTTTTGGATTGGTAATATCGCAACCTAACCCATAAACTGTATCGGTAGGATAGATAATTAAACCGCCCTTCTTTAATACTTCAACAACTTGTTCAATGGCTCTTTCGTTAGGGTTTTCCGGATAAATCTTAATAAGCATAGCGTAAAAATAACAATTTAATAGTGTCAGTTGTTTAATATTCTTAATCTTTGTACAAACAAAACATACGCTAACCCATTTACTATGAGAAAAGCTTTCGTTGCAATTGCTGCATTTTTAGTTGCCCTTACCATTATGCTAGGTCTGTATCACCCATTTCTGTGGTGGACATTCCTTTTCACCGGTCCATTTGTTATTTTAGGTATTTACGATTTGTATCAACCTAAACATAGTATTGTAAGAAACTACCCTGTTTTTGGTCGTTTACGGTATTTTATGGAAGAATTAAGGCCAAAAGTTTATCAGTATTTTGTAGAAAGTGATACAAATGGAACACCTTACAATCGCCTAAATCGTTCATTAATTTATCAACGTGCTAAAACAGATAATGATACCATTCCATTTGGTACGCAATTAAATGTTTACGAAAACGGATATGAATGGCTTAGCCACAGTATTTCTGCAATTTCTCACCACGAATTGAATTTAGATCCCCGTGTTATAGTTGGCGGACCAGATTGTAAAAAAACATATTCTTCGAGTATTTATAACATATCAGCGATGAGTTTTGGTTCTTTAAGTCAGAATGCAATTTTGGCTTTAAATGGTGGTGCAAAGTTGGGTAATTTTGCACACAATACCGGCGAAGGTGGTATCAGCGATTATCATCGCGAACCTGGAGGCGATTTAATTTGGCAAATAGGTACCGGTTATTTTGGCTGTAGAAACAATGACGGTACTTTTAATTATGAAGCTTACGCAGAACGTGCTCAGGCTGATCAGGTAAAAATGATTGAGATTAAACTTTCTCAAGGTGCTAAGCCTGGCCATGGTGGTATGTTGCCTGCAAAAAAAGTTACTCCCGAGGTTGCTCGTATCCGTTTAGTACCGCAAGGAAAGGACATTTTATCGCCTCCGGCACATTCAGCATTTAATACGCCGATAGGTTTGTTAGAGTTTATCAAAAAATTAAGGGAGCTTTCTGGAGGTAAACCGGTTGGTTTTAAACTTTGTATTGGCAGAAGGAGCGAGTTTTATGCCATTTGCAAAGCGATGATTGAGACCAAAATCTATCCTGATTTTATTACGGTTGACGGTGGTGAAGGTGGTACGGGTGCGGCTCCGCAAGAGTTCTCTAATTCTGTTGGTATGCCATTACGTGAAGGTGTTGCCTTTGTTTACGATGTTTTAAATGGTTTCGACCTTAAAAAACATATTAAAATTATAGCTTCGGGTAAGGTAGCTACGGGCTTTGATTTGGTTAAAAACATTGCCTTGGGTGCAGATATGTGTAACACTGCCCGCGGAATGATGTTTGCTTTGGGCTGCATTCAGGCTTTAGAATGTAACAGCAATACTTGCCCAACCGGTGTAGCTACGCAAGACCAAAGTTTAATGAAAGGTCTTGTGGTGGATGATAAAAAAGTAAGGGTTAAGAATTTTCATAATTTAACCGTAGCCAGTGCAGTAGAATTATTAGGTGCTGCAGGTTTGCGTGAGCCACATCAGTTAAGCAGAGCTTATATAAACAGACGTGTGAGTGCCAATTTGATACAAAGTTATTTAGAAAGTTTCCCTTACATACCTGCAGGAAGTTTATTGCAAACGCCTTACCCTACTAGGTTTGAATTGGGTATGGCTTTAAGCAGTTCTGCAAGTTTTGCACCAACTGATTATAAAGTTTCGGCTGTTGATTATTCACATGCCAACCCTTATAACGAATCCATTCAGGATGATGGAAGATTATAAGCTTATTGTTGGATTGCTTTCCTGTAAATACCAATAAACAGCGGAAGTTTCTAACCTAAATAATATTTTCCCGCAGATTTAAGAGATTTACGCAAATTAAATTTTTGCGTAAATCATTTTAATCTGCGGGATTTTTGTTTTCTGTTTCGACTTCTAATTTTGTTAAATTCTCTCTACAAATTCTTCCTTAACTAAACTCCAAAGCATCTTTCTTACTTCTTTAAAATCGTTTAGGTAGTATTTCGCTTCAGATAGGTTGTTGCCTACTTTAACTGTAATGGCCTCTTCGGGCAAGGCTCTAAAAATATCTTCGTCTGTATGGTCGTCGCCCAGTGCCATAACAAAATCAGGATTTTTATTATACAACCAATTCAGTGCAGCTTTGCCTTTGTTTACTTCTATATTTTTAAATTCAATAACCTTATTTCCGGGCATAAGCTGCAAGCCCTTATCTGCAGCTAAAATTTTCATGTGACTAACAATCTCATTCGCTCGTAAATCGCCTAATCCTTCATCCGCTTTGCGGTAATGCCACACTAAGGAGTAGCTTTTTTCTTCTATAAATGAACCCGGTGTTCTATCTGTGTAGGTTTCAAGCAAGGCTTTTATTTCAGCTTTCCATTGGTCGGTTAATAAAGGTAAACAGTTCCATTTATCTCCATGTGTTTTTTGCCACGCACCATGTTCTGCAATTAAATCCACTTTCATGTGTCCAAACCAGCTTTCTAATGTTTCATGTCTACGTCCGCTAATAATTATAACGGTATTGGCATTATCCAATGTAAGGTTTTCTATTAAATCATAAAGTTCATCATCTGGCGATGCATCTTCTATATTTCCGGTAAAATCTACCAGCGTTCCATCGTAATCCAGAAATAAAGCTCTGTTGCTCGCTTTTGCGTATTGTTTGGCGATGATTTCATTTACAGAATTTACCGCATGTTTTGTTTGTAATGATTTTTGTGAGTCTTTCACTTCGTTAAGTCTTAAAATAAAATTATTTACCCAATGTTTAACATTGAATTTTTCTACAACGGCACGCATGGCTTTCATACGTTGTTGTTGCTCTTCAAGGGGCATTTTCAGCGCTACTAAAATGGCTTCGGTTATATCGCCAAGGTTATTTGGGTTAACCAATATGGCATCAGTAAGTTCTTTTGAAGCACCTGCCATTTCGCTTAAAATCAGTACGCCGTCTTCATTGTTCCTGCTGGCAACATATTCTTTACTTACTAAATTCATACCATCACGCATTGGCGTAACCAGGCAAACATCGGCCGATGAATAAAGCGCCGAGAGCACTTCGATTGGGAAGGAGCGATAAAAGTAATTTACAGGAATCCAATCCATAGACCGGTATCTGGCGTTTAAATTTCCTACAAACTGGTCAATTTGTTCTCTTAATTCACTATATTGCGGTACCGAATCCCTGGATGGCACTACAATCATAAATAGTTCAATTTTACCGATAAACTCAGGATGCATTTGCAATAGCAATTCCATAGCTTTTAAACGCTCCAGAATTCCTTTGCTATAATCCAACCTATCAATAGAAAGAATAATTTTCATGTTTTCTTTGCCACTTCTAAAATAGTCGATTTCCATTCTAACGGCTTCAGAAATGGTTAGCGAAGCAAATTTTTCGTAATCTATCCCCATTGGGAAAGCCTCTATAACAATTTGCCTTTCGCTACTATGCAACACGTTCGATGAGGAATTTACCGGCAGCAAGCGAGTGGCCGTGCTTATAAAATGGCGAACATCATCGTAGGTATGAAAACCAATCAAATCTGCCCCAATTAATCCATTTAGTATTTCTTCCCGCCAGGGAATAAGCCTGAATATCTCATAAGATGGAAAGGGAATGTGCTGGAAGAAACCGATGGTTGAATTTGGAAATTTAGCTCTTAAAATTCCTGGTAGTAGAAGTAATTGATAATCCTGAATCCAGATTTTATCTTTTATGCCAAGTACCTGCATGGCACTTTTTGCAAATTTTTCGTTAACCGATTTATAGCAATCCCAATAACTTTGTTCGTAATGTGCGTAGGTAACCAGGTAATGAAACACCGGCCATAACACTTCGTTAGAAAAGCCTTCGTAGTATAAATTAATTTCTTCTTGAGTAAGGAAAACAGGGTAGAGATTTAGCTCGGCCAATTTCTGGATAACTTCCTCTTGTCGTTCCTCAGGCACTTCAATTCCGGGCCAACCAATCCAGATAGAGTTGCCATTTTTGTACACATCGCCAAGTCCGGTAGCAAGGCCGCCCTCACTCGGAATAAACGTGTACTCGTTGTTTTCTTCTATGATTTTAACGGGTAGTCTGTTCGAAATTATAACTGTCTTCATGCTTGTATTTGTTGTATCCACATAAATAAAAGCGCTTAATTCCGTTTTTGTTTCAATTTTCTTGTAAAACAAACATTCAAATGATTTGGCTAAAATTGTATTTTAACGAATATTTTTGTGGTAATTATTCATTTTTATTAAGCTTTTGTAAAGCAAGTTTCTGTTATATTCGGTTGCAGCAGTCCTGCTTTACGTTTTATTTCGCTTCGCTGCATGCTCACTTCAATCAGGTTTGTTTTACGGCATTTTGTGGTTCTTTTTAACATAATCGTTTCGCCATTAAAAACTAAATTTTCTGCATCATCAATAGGAGGATATTTAAAGAGCAGAAGCTTAAACGTAATTAAATAGTATCGAAAACGTAGTTTGTTCATTTGGTGTAGAAGCAACTTCTATACTACCGCGATGCATTTTCATAATGTTTCTACTTATGGTTAAACCAATGCCCGAACCATTTTTTCGGGTAGTGTAAAAAGGCACAAAAATTTTCTCTAAATCATCGGGCTCAATGCCTTTTCCGTTATCGGTAACATCTATGTATAATTTAGTATGTTCTAACCTATAATTAACCGAAATGTGTGGGTTTTCAAGTTCTTCTACAGCGTAAATACTGTTCGTAATCAGGTTTATCAAAACTTGCTCAATCAGTTTTAAATCGAGCTGAATCGTAATTTTAGAGCTTGTTTGTTCTACATCTAACCTAACATTTTTAACTTTTGCAAAAGGCTGCATCAACACTTTTATGTGTTTCAATATTTCGCCTATGGTATGCGATTCGAGATTTGGTGTTGGTAATTCAGCTATAAGGCGGTAATCTTTAACAAAATCAAGTAATCCGGCAGAGCGACGTTTAATGGTTTGCAGTGCCGTTTTCAGATCTTCCATTTCATCCAAATCGAGGTTTTCTTTATCCGTTACCATGCTGTTTATGGTATCAGATAATGAACTAATAGGGGTGATGGAATTTAATATTTCGTGAGATATTACACCTATCAATCTGTTCCATGCTTCAGTTTCCTTCTGTTCAATTTCATCCTTAATGTTTTGAAAACTTATGATGGTATAATCCTTTGCATACAGATTTAGCGGAATAACTTCGGTGGATAATTGAATCAATTTATCTTGAATCTTAAGCTCCAGAAATCTTTTTCCACCACTTGATATTTGTTCAACCTCGTTTGTAAAGTTTGGTAAATGCTGTTTTAAACGATGCCAATACTTATATGCCGGTACGCCTAATAGGTTAGAGGCTGCCTGATTAAAAAAAGCGATTTCTTCGTTATTTTGCGCTGTCGGAGTTTTATTTATCACAATTACACCAACTGGAACCTGCTCCAAAATAGTTTTAATAAGCTGAAACATTGCCTCTTGCTCTAAACGAATCTGTTTATGCACTTGAAGTATCTCCCCAAAAGATTCATATAATTCTGGGAAACTACCTTTTGTGGCTTTATTCTTAAAATTTAAGGTATGGTCGCGGGTTTTAACGGCTAAAATAAAGCGTTTAATATCCGATCGGATTTCATTTATATAGTAATAAAGCGAAATTACCGAACCTAATAAAATTAAGCTTACACCAATAATTGTAAACCATAATTCGGTTGTCGTAATTAAATAAAACAGTAAATAGCCCAGCAAATTAATGATGAGCAAGCGTGATATTAAACGAAAGGTAAAGCGTTTGTAAAACATTTCTTAAGCGTTGTTAGGCTAAAGTTTTAAGGTACATGGCCAAATTTTAAATTTGTAAGGTTTGTGCGGTTTGTGCTTAAAACCTATACTGTTGCCCTATTTATATTCCAAATTTTTCTATTCTTCTGTATAAAGCTGCCCGGGTTAAACCTAGCTCTGCTGCGGCTTTAGAAATATTTCCTTTGTGTTTATCAATGGCTTTTTGTACCATCATCTTCTCCATATCTTCAAGTGCCATTTCATCGGGCAGGTTATTGTTTTGTGCAAACCGCTGCGGGCTAAGCTGTAAATCCTGGTCGGTTATTTCGTTCCCATCGCTCATAATTACAGCACGTTCCAAAACATGTTGCAGTTCTCTAACATTGCCTGGCCAATTGTAATTTAGTAATACTTCTTTTGCTCTGGGGCTTAAACTTCGTGATTCTTTATGATACTTAGTGCTAAATACCTGCATAAAGTGCTCAGAAAGCAATAAAATATCGTTACCGCGTTTTCTTAGCGGCGGTAATAATAATTCAACGGTATTGATTCTAAAAAGTAAATCCTGGCGGAAGGTATTTTTAGCAACCATTTCATTCAAAGGCATATTTGTAGCTGTAATTAAACGAACATTCACTTTACGCTCTTTGCTTTCTCCTAATCGGATAACCGTTCTATTTTGTAGCACGCTTAATAATTTAGCCTGTAAGGGCAAAGTTAAGTTTCCAATCTCATCTAAAAATATTGTTCCGCCATCTGCAAGTTCAAATCTCCCGGGTTTATCTTCTTTTGCATCAGTAAAAGCGCCTTTAGCATAACCGAAAAGTTCGCTTTCAAAAAGGTTTTCGTTTAATGAGCCTAAATCTACATGCATAAAAACCTGATTTTTACGCTGCGAATTTCCATGTATTTCGTAGGCAAATACCTGTTTTCCCGTTCCATTTTCGCCTAATATTAAAACATTTGCGTCTGTTGGTGCAACTTTTAAAAGCGTATTTTGAAGGTTGGTTATTACATCAGCTTTGCCAACAATGTGTTCAAAACCTCTGGCCATATCTTTTTGTAGCGAGGTATGAATTTTTTCGAGCTTTTTAACCTTTCTTGTTGAAGCACGAAGTTTTGATGCTGCAGAAATTGTGGCGAAAAGCTTTTCATTTTCCCAGGGTTTAAGGATAAAATCGGTTGCTCCATTTTTAATGGCTTTAACAGCAAGCTCCACGTTTCCAAAGGCAGTCATTAATATAACAACATAATCTTTATCAATTGATAATATATGTTCCAGCCAATATAAACCTTCTCTGCCATCGCTTGCGCCTTTTTGATAGTTCATATCCAACAGGATAATGTCTACTTCATTTTTACTAAGTAAAACATTAATTTCTTTCGGCGATTTGCAGGTAATTACCTGTTTAACCTGCTGCTTCAAAAATAAACGGGCACTCAGAAGAATGTCGTCGTCGTCATCAATTATTAATACTGTGGCATCTAGCATATTATATTTTTTTATTGCTCTTGGGTATTGCGTATTTGTTTTTTACCTCACCCTATTAAAGTTAGTAGTATTTGTTCTGTTATGCTGTCACTCTCCTTAAAGAGAGGGAAATTTCGGATTGTGATTGATTCAAAGCTATCTTAATAATTTTACTTGTATTTATGTTTAACTTTTGATTTCTGCTCCCCTCCCCCTCTCTTTAAGGAGAGGGGATGAAGGGGTAAGGTATTTTATTTAACCTTCCTCATTTGGCTTATACTATTTACCTCACCCTATTAAAGTTAGTAGTATTTGTTCTGTTGTGTTGTCCCTCTCCTTAAAGAGAGGGAAATTTCGGATTGTGATTGATTCAAAGCTATCTTAATAATTTTATTTGTATTTATGTTTAACTTTAAATTTCTGCTCCACGCCCCCCTCTCTTCAAGGAGAGGGGATGAAGGGGTGAGGTATAAATTCTTAAACCTAAACCGTCTAAACCACCTCCTTTAAGCAAATTTAATTAAACTGTCCGCTCCCGTACATGAACTGTTCGAAAATGAACATTAATTTTTTTTAATTTGATTTAAAACGTTGTATGTCAGGTATTTAATTATGCTATAGTCTTTTGGCACAAGCTTGGTTATTAGAGAAACCGAACAGCATTACCAAACAATGGATAAGAAAATAGAGAAGAAAAAATTCACCACCAAAAACTTAATCGTAATAGGCGGGGCAATTGCTTTTATAGCAGTAGTTATATACGGCTACACCTTGTCATTAAAGAAAACTTACAGTGCCGATGCAGATAAATTAACCATTAGCAAAGTTGAATATGGAGACTTTGAAGATGTAGTTTTATTAAATGCAAGTGTTGTTCCTTTAACATCGGTAATTGTAAGCTCTTCAGAAGGTGGAACAGTTGCCCAGATTTTTACTGAGAATGGCGCTACTGTAGTTAAAGGTACACCCCTTTTAAGAATCGAAAATTCTAATGCAATGATGGGTTACACATCTCAGCAAACTGCAGCCACCGAACAAATTAATCAATTGAGAAAATCGAGGTTAGATTTAGAGCAAAATCAAAGGATTTTAAATCAGGATGTTTTAGACGTCGAGAACAACCTCCGCACTGCAACCCGCCAATATAGGTTAGATAGCGCTTTGTTTTCTAAAAAGGTAATTACTCAGCAAGAATTCAATAAATCGAGTCAGGATTATGAATATTATCAAGGTAAACTGAAAATTGTTAGGCAAGCGATAAAGCAAGAGAATCAAAGCCGTAAAATGCAACTTTCACAAATTGACCAATCTATGAGCCAAATGAACGAAAGTTTAGAAATGATAAAAACAAATATCGAAAACATGACAATTAAAGCACCGGTTTCGGGTAAGCTATCTTCTTATGACCCGGTTATCGGTAAATCTTACAATTCTAACGAAATGATTGGAAAGATTGATGTAATGCAAGGCTATAAATTGCAAGCTGGTGTTGATGAATATTACATCAACCGCGTTAAGGAGGGACAAACTGCTACATGCGAATTTAATGGTAAAACTTACAGTTTAACAGTTAGCAAAGTTATACCAGAGGTAACTGCCGGTCAGTTTCAGGTTGAGATGGTGTTTAAAGGTAGTGCTCCAATCGATTTGCGTAGAGGCTTGTCTTTACAAACCAAACTTACATTATCTGATAATAGCAAATCATTACTTCTGGCTCAAGGTCAGTTTTTTCAAAGTACAGGCGGCTCGTGGGTGTTTGTGGTAAACAATGGTAAAGCGACTAAGAAAAATGTTAAAATCGGAAGGAAAAATTACCTTTATTACGAAATATTACAAGGCTTGCAAAAAGGCGATGAGGTTATCACGTCATCTTACGACCAATTTAATCAATATGACCAGGTAGAAATTAATAAATAAAATGATGACTAAAATTTTAATCACAATTGCCATTACCTGCTTATCGTACATGGCAAATGCCCAAAGTGTTTTTAAAAAAGAATCTAATTGGATCGATAATAAAAATGGTGCGAGCTATGAAATGAATATATTCAGTAAATCAGGCGGAAAAACAACTACCAATCTTTCGAAGGCAAATTTAACTTTAGCCGGAGATTTAGCTTTACTCGATAAAGTTAATTTTATTCAGGATGGGAAACTGAAAATGGATGTTCCGTTAAGAGCAGAAACTACTGAAATAGAATTAAAGCCCGGAACTTACACAATTAAAATTTACCATAAAGTATTAGGTGAAAAGGATTTTGAAGTTGAGTTGAAACATGCTCAACAAAATAATATTAAACTAACCATCAAAAAAATTGCCTCATGATAAGAATAGAAAATCTTGAAAAAGTTTATAAAACCGAAGAAGTTGAAACAACTGCACTAAATGGAATCAACCTTCATGTTAAGGAAGGTGAATTTGTTTCGATAATGGGGCCATCTGGTTGTGGAAAATCTACCTTATTAAATGTTATGGGTTTGTTAGATAAACCCGAAAGTGGAAGTTACAAATTTATTGATACCGAGCTTTTAACTTTAAATGATAGAGAACGCTCAAATTTCCGCAAGCGGAATATGGGCTTCGTATTCCAAAATTTTAATTTAATTGATGAATTAACAGTTTTCGAAAACATTGAATTGCCTTTAATCTACAATAAAGTTCCTGCTGCCGAACGCAAAGCTTTGGTTAACGAAATTATCGAAAGAATGAACATTGTTAATCGCAGTGGCCATTTTCCTCAGCAACTTTCTGGCGGACAGCAGCAGCGTGTGGCTGTAGCAAGGGCTTTGGTTACTAAGCCAAAGTTAGTTTTAGCAGATGAGCCAACAGGAAACCTAGATAGTTCTCATGGTAATGAGGTAATGGAATTGCTTTGCGAACTGAATGAAACCGGGACTACAATTGTAATGGTTACACACTCCAGTCACGACGCCAGTTTTTCTAACAGAATCATAAACCTTAAAGATGGCCATGTGATTTCTGAGAAAGTAAACAAAAGCAGAAACGAGGAATTGATATAGAAAATATTTAAAGGTGAAAGGTTTAAGGCGTATGGTTATGCATGAGTGACATTAGCCCTTAACCTTAGAAAAATAGTTTTAGTTAATGATAGGCCAACCGAAATCTTCCCGGATGGGAAGATTCGGATAAGGCGCTTGGAGGTTATAAGTGATACGTTTTACGTAATGCACTTAGAACTTAAAACTTACCACGTAATACTCAAAAGATGTTCAAAATAAATTTAAAAATCGCTTTGCGAAACCTTTGGAAAAACAAAGGGTTTTCTTTGATTAATATCGGAGGACTGGCCATTGGTTTGGCGAGTTGCTTGATTTTGTTGCTATACGTTGCCTACGAATGGAGTTTTGATAAGGGTTTTTCTAACAGTGATAAAACCTATGTAATCTATCAAAATGCTCCGGCCAATGGTAAAATTTACAGTTGGGCCTGGACACCGAATGCCATGGCTGATGAAGTTGCCGCTAAAATTCCTGGCGTTAAATATGCCTCGCATTCTACTTATCCATCAACAAAATTAATTACGGTTGATGATAAAAGGATTAATTCGAGAGTAAATTTTGCTGACCCATCTTTCCTCAAAATATTCGATTATAAGTTTGTTAAAGGCAATCCTGATAAGGCTTTAAAAGGCGTTAACACAATTATTTTGACTGAATCATTTGCGAAAAAACTTTTTGGAAATGAAGACCCGATAAATAAAACAGTTAAGCTTGATAATCAGGATGTTTTGAAGGTTGAGGCTGTAATTGAAGACATCCCCGCAAATAACTCTATAATTTTTGAATGCCTAATGCCATGGGAACTTTTTGTGAAAAGAGAGCCTTGGGCAAAAGATAAAAATTGGGGAAATAACATGTGCTTAACGGTGGCTCAATTAAAAGATAATAGCTTTTTTGATGCTGCAAATTCAAGCATATTGGATGTTTATAAACGTAACCAGCAAGGTAATACAGCTAAGGCATTATTGCATCCTTACACAAAATGGCATCTGTACGATGATTTTCAAAATGGAAAATCTGTTGGTGGCAAAATAGAACAGTTAAAAATATTCCTTCTACTTGCATTTTGTATTTTACTAATTGCCTGCGTAAATTTTATGAACTTATCAACCGCTCGTTCAGAGCGCCGGGCTAAGGAGGTTGGAATAAGAAAAGCTATCGGCTCAACCAGAAAATCTTTAATCGGTCAGTTTTTATTAGAATCAGTTTTTATTACCTTATTATCTGGCGTTTTGGCTTTCATTCTGGTAGAAGTAAGCTTGCCATACTTTAATAATTTATTGAATATTGAGCTTCAAATCAATTACAAAAGCATCACTTTTTGGAGCACACTTTTAGGCTTGATGATTTTTACAGGCTTTATCGCTGGTAGTTATCCAGCTTTGTATTTATCTTCTTTTGAACCCATAAAAGTATTAAAAGGCTTAAAAATTAAGTCAGATTCTTCAGTATCCATTAGAAAGATTTTAGTGGTAATTCAATTTGTTTTTGCAGCCTGTTTAATTGTGTGCACATCAGTTATTTATCAGCAACTTAACTATGTAAAAAACAAACCAATTGGGTATGATAAATCTAATCTGGTTCAAATAGCAGTTAGGGGCAGAGTAAGCGAGAAGAGTAAATTAGAACTGTTAAAGGCGCAACTTTTAAAATCTGGTGCAGCAAGCAATGTAACTACGTTTAGTAAAGACATAACAGAAAGTGGAAACAATACAACTGATGTTTACTGGGATGGCAAAACAAAGGGTGAGTCGATTTTATTCAATAATCGAGGTGTTGGAGATGATTTTATCAAAACAATAGGTACAGAATTAGTTGCAGGCAGAGAGATTTCTTCAACATCAAAAAGTGATAGCAATAAGGTTATGTTTAACGAATCTGCTATTAAAATGATGGGACTTAAAAATCCGATAGGCGCTAAAATTAAATATTGGGGAACAGAGAGAACCATTGTAGCTGTTGTGAAAGATTTTGTAGTAGAAAGTGCCTATCAGAAAGTTTCGCCAATGGTATTTTATCCAAGTTATATGGATGATATCCAGGTCATTCTTGTACGCTTAAATCCGGCACAAAACATAAGTGCTTCAGTAGCAAAAATTGATGAATTGGTTAAGCAAATTGAACCAGAATATCCGGTGCAAAGAAAATTTGTTGACGAGTCTTTTGAAGTAAAATTTCAGGATGAAAAACTTTTAGGTACGCTATCAAACTGGTTTGGTGGTTTTGCAATTTTTATTTCTTGCTTAGGCTTATTAGGCTTGGCGCTATTTATGGCCGAGCAACGTAAAAAAGAAATCAGCATACGCAAGGTTTTGGGCGCTAATACAGCAAGCATATTAACGCTGTTAAACAAAGATTTTATCAAGCTCGTAGCAATTGCAAATTTAATCGCTTTCCCATTAGCTTATATTATCATTAACAAATGGTTATCGGCTTTTGAATATAGAGTGTCAATATCTGTGATACCATTTCTTATTGCAGTTTCCTTATCACTATTTATTGCCATTTTAACAGTCAGCATTCAATCGATAAAAGTTGCAAAAGCCAATCCGGTTGATGCTTTGAAATATGAATAGAGCTGAAAGCTTAAAGCAAAAAGCCTAAGGCTATTTGCAAGGTCTTGATACTTCATACTAACTCCTTGAAACTACAATGTTCAAACTCAATCTTAAAATCGCTTTGCGAAACCTTTGGAAAAACAAGGGCATTACCTTAATAAATGTTGGTGGTTTAGCGATTGCTTTGGCCTCTTTTATTTTGGTGATGATGTATTTTACTTATGAAACCAGTTTTGATAAGTCGAATCCAAATTACAAAAATATTTATGTAGTTGGACGTATTTATCCGGAGTTTAAAACCAACTATACAGCTCCGCCGCTACATAAAGCTTTAAAACAAAATTTCCCGGAGGTTGAAAATGCCGGGATTACCAAAAGTGGTTTTTTTGAGCTGACCTTAAAAAATGGGAAGAACACCGTTTTTGCCAAAAATTTTATGCAGGCAGATTATAATGCAGCTAAAATATTAAACATAAAACCAATGGGTGGATTACAAAAACCATCTGGTGATGTAGAAAGGCTTTCTTATTTAAACGTTGAAAGTATGAAAACGCTATTTCCAGATAAGAAAGATAATAAACCGGAAATGGTTGGTATGGGTGCAAGTAACTCCGGTGTAAGAAGTAAGTTTGATGGTTCGATAATTAGCGATCCACATTCTAATATAACTTTCGATGGCATATCTATTGGAAATGAAATAGGGCAGGGTGAAGATTATGGAATGAATAATTATACAACCTATATTAAGGTAAAACCAGGTACGGATGTTGATAATCTTCAGCAAAAAATTACCAAATTATACAGAGCAGAATTATTAAAAGGAGAATCGGATTTAAAAACAATTGAAGAAATTAAGGCTATTTCCACATTTTTAGATCCTTTGGCTAATTTGCATTTAAAACCTTTTGCCGGAAACGATGCTCCATATAAAATCCTTGTAGCGCTTTCGGTTCTTGGTATCTTAATTTTAGTTATAGCATGTATCAATTTTACCAATTTGAGCATAGCACAGGCTACCAAGCGGGCAAAAGAAGTTGGTGTTAAAAAGGTTATGGGTGCATTTCGTGCCCAGCTTACCACTCAATTTCTTGTAGAAATTTTTATTCAGTGCACCGTAGCAACCACTTTAGCTTTAATTGTTGCCGAACTGCTACTTCCAGTTTTTAATAATCTTTTTCAAGTGCAATTATCTATATGGCGTATTGATAACAATCTATTCTGGCAATTGCCAATGGTATTGTGTTTGATAACGCTTGCAGCCGGCATTTATCCTGCAGTGGTTTTATCTGGCTTTAAACCGGCCTTAGTTTTAAAAGGAAACTTTTCTACAAGTAAACAAAGCTCATGGTTAAGAAATGGCTTATTGATATTTCAGTTTAGCATTGCAGTAATCTTTATTATTGGCTTACTCATTATCAATTCGCAACTTAAATACATGCGTTCTCAGGATTTAGGTTTTTCTGCCAATCAGGTCGTTTACATTAAAAATTTAACGCTTTTTAATAATCCTTCAAAATTCGGTTCGCTAAATTTTGAGTCGGTTAGAGATAAGGTTTTGAAAATTCCGGGAATTAAATCTGCTACAGTGGCAAGCGATATCCCTAACGGTGCCGAAAACGGTACTAATAGCTATACAACTAATGGGCTTAAGGCTAATGTTGATTTTGTGGATGTGGAATTTGACTATTTCGAAACCCTTGATGTTAAACTAAAAGAAGGACGTTTTTTCTCTACTGCTTTTAAAACCGATACCGCAAATTCTGTTGTTATTAATGAGAGTGCTGTGGCTAAATACGGGTTAAAAGACCCGATAGGCAAAACCATTAAAGGATGCAATATAGATTATAAAATTGTAGGTGTAGCAAAAGATTTTAAAGCCCAGGGTTTTGAAACTGCTGTGCAGCCAACTATTTATGCCATTAAAAATCCTTGTGGAAATTACAAAACTCAAATTATGTTGAAAATTGAGGAAAATAAAATGGCTGATGCATTAACCGCTTTGAAAGCACTATGGCCTCAAATTAATCCAAAAGATGGCGAAGATTTTAGATATGAGTTTTTAGATGAGCTTTATGGCAGATTGTTTAAAAAACAGGAGCAACTACAATCCGTGTTTTTTGCTGCGGCTTTGCTTACCATTTTCATTGCCATTTTAGGCTTGTTCGCTTTTGCAAAATACATCACCAATGGTAGAATTAAAGAAATTGCTGTTCGTAAAATTTTAGGTGCAAGCGATATTCAGATTTTCAAATTAATCAATTCATCATTCTTTATAATGGTGATGATTGCCAATATCATATCATGGCCCATAGCTTATGTCCTAACAAAAAAATGGCTGGATACCTTTGCTTATCGAATTGATTTGCCAATTATTCCATTTATAATCAGTGCATTGGCAACAATTTTATTAACAGTAATTACCGTAAGCGTACAAGCCAGAAAAGCCGTAAAAGCTAATCCGGTTAATGCTTTGAAATGTGAATAATTCAAAGTTATAAGTAATACGTTTTAAGTTGTAAGTTTTGATACTTACGACTTAGAACTTACCACGTAAAACTCTTAAAATGTTTAAATTAAATTTAAAAATCGCCCTGCGAAACCTTTGGAAGAATAAAATCTCGTCATTGATTAATGTGATAGGTTTAGCTATTGGTCTTGCAGCCTGCCTTATGTTGTTGCTATACGTTTCTTACGAATGGAATTTTGATAAGCAAGCCAGGAATTACGAGAACGTTTATATGGCTATGACAAATGTTCCTGGAGATAACAATAAAATTAACGCCACATTTAATGGCTCTACAACGGCTCTTGGTCCGCTATTAAAGCAAAATTTGCCTGAGGTTAAATATGTTGTCCGTATGGACTATGGCAAGAAAAGCCTTATCGCTAATGGACAAAACAGCTATAAAAAGAATTCGAAATTCGCTGAGCCAGACATTCTTAAAATGTACGATTACAAGTTTATTGCTGGCGATGCAACCACAGCATTAAATAATCCGCTTTCGGTAATTTTAACAGAAAGCACTGCTAAAACTTTGTTCGGAACAACAGATGTTTTAAATAAATCTGTCCGTTATCAAGATAAAGAAAACTTAATAGTAACTGGTGTAATTAGAGATTTGCCAGAAAACAGTTCCAATCGATTCGATTTTTTAATGCCCTGGTCGTTTTACGAAATTGTAGATGAGAGTGCAAAAAGTTTAAACTGGACTAATTACAGTTTTGTAACGATTGTTACTTTAGCAGCCGATGCAAATGTAGATTTAGTAAATCGTAAAATAGAAGCGCTGGTAAAGGCTAATACCGAACAAAATGGACAATCGCAGCCAAATTTTTTATATCAAGCCAGTAAACTTCATTTATTTGGCAAATTTGAAAACGGTAAAGCAGTTGGTGGAGATATTGAGCAGATTTATCTATTTGTTGGCTTAGCAATTGGAATTTTACTTATTGCCTGCATCAACTTTATGAATATGGCCACAGCCAAATCAGAAAAGCGTGCAAAAGAGGTAGGTATTAAGAAAACCATCGGTGCAAACCGTAGCTCATTAATTTTTCAATTTTTAACAGAATCGATGGTGTTAACTTTGATTGCTGTTATACTCGCAATCGCTTTATTAGAAGTTTGCCTACCGGCATTTAACCACTTGTTAAATATAAATTTAGGAATTTCGTATTTCAACTTGCCAAGTTGGATTGGAATTTTAGGTATTGTAACAGCAACAGGTTTAATTGCAGGAAGTTATCCGGCATTTTATTTATCTTCTTTTAATCCAATTCAAACCCTAAAAAGAAAAATAACTGCAAATGGTTTTTTAAATATAAGCCTAAGGCAAGTGCTGGTTGTTGGGCAATTTTGTTTCGCAATTATCCTGATTATTTCCACATTAGTTATATATCGCCAAATTCAATACATAAAAAATAAACCGGTAGGGTTTGATGTAAATACTTTGGTAGAGATTCCGCAGGATGGTGAATTGAAAACAAAATTCGATTTATTCAAAACTGAGCTTTTAAAATCTGGTGCAGTAACTTCCATGTACCAGTCATCGGTTAGCCTTTCTCATCGTGGTCGCAATTTTATGGATGTAGCCTGGGATGGGATGAACAAACCTGAAAATACAGTAATGTTTAATCAGGTTGCCACAACTTATGATTTCATAAAAACCAATGGTATAAAATTATTGCAAGGCAGAGATTTCTCTAAAAATTTCGCTTCAGATACAAGTGGGTTACTGGTAAGTGCCTCCGAAGTCAAAGTATTTGGTTACAAAAATCCAATCGGGAAAAGAGTGAAGATTTTTGGTGCCAATGCATATATTATTGGGGTTTTTGATGATTACGTTTGGGATTCGCCTTACAAATCAAACAATCCGCAGGTTGTGTTTTTAAATCCTGCGCAAACCGGTACAATTACAATGCGTTTGAACAATCAAAATAGCTTGCAGAGTAATGTAGAAACCATCAATAAGATTACTAAAGTTTTTAATCCGGCTTATCCGGCAGAAATCACCTTTATAAATTCCTTATATCAGGATAAATATAAATCAGAAAAAACTTTGGGCATTCTATCCAATCTCTTCGGCGGACTGGCAATTTTCGTGTCGTGCCTTGGTTTATTTGGCTTGGTTACCTATAGCGCAGAGCAGCGAACAAAAGAGTTTGGCATTAGAAAAGTTTTGGGTGCATCTGTTGCAAATTTAATGCAACTACTATCCTTTTCTTTTATAAAAATGATAATCGTAGCCATTATAATTGCTTCGCCTATCAGTTATTTTGCGATGGGTAAATGGTTAAGCAATTTTGAATTTCATACAGAATTTAGCTGGTGGATTATTCCTGTTTCGGCTGTAACAACTTTAACAATAGCAGTGTTAACAGTCAGCTTTCAGGCATATAAAACAGCAAAAGCTAATCCTGTTAACGCTTTGAAATATGAATAATTCAAAGTTATAAGTAATACGTTTTAAGTTGTAAGTTTTGATACTTACAACTTAGAACTTACCACGTAAAACTAAAAAAAAAATGTTCAAACTTAATTTAAAAATCGCATTGCGAAACCTTTGGAAATATAAAGGTTATACAGCCATTAATATTTTTGGTCTTTCAATAGGCCTGGCTAGTTGTATTCTCATTTTTATTTTTGTTAACTATCAATTAAGCTTTGATAAGGATTATGCCAATGGCGATAGAATTTACCGTGTAGTTTCATCATGGAAATATGCTGATGGTAACGATTTTAAATCAGCAGGCGTACCCTTGCCGCTTGCAGCTGCAATGCGAAACGATTTTTCGCAATTTGAACATGTAGCTGCTATTCAGCAAAGCGGCGGTATAATTAAAGTTAATGCTACGGCAACTAAGTCAGAAATTAAAGATTCTGAAACTCTGTTTTACGCCGAGCCTGAATTTTTTAAAATTTTCAATTATAAATGGCTTGCCGGTGATGCCGGAACAGCGCTCACGAGTCCAAATACGATTGTTTTATCAGAAAAAACGGCTAAAAAATACTTTGGAGATTGGAAAAAAGCATTGGGTAACAGCATTAATTTTGATGCAACAAAAGATTTTAAAGTAACGGGAGTAATAAAGGATAATCCGCAGAATAGCAGTTTTCCATTGCATGTTGTAATGAGTTATGCAAGTTATAACAATAGAAATATGAAACATTGGGGTTCTGTTTCTTCAAGTTCTGAGTGTTACATTTTGCTTAAAAAGGGCATAAATCCATCAGAGCTGGATAATACGTTAAAACAATTCATTAAAAAATATTACGTAGATAATGGTCCGGGGAAAGAGAGTCATCATTTTCAAGCCTTAAATGACATTCATCATAACGATGACTATGGTAATTTTTCCGGGCTCATCACGCCATATAAACAAATTATTGGTTTAGCGATTATTGGTCTGTTTTTATTAATTACTGCATGCATAAATTTTGTAAACTTGGCTACAGCTCAAGCAATAAGCAGAAGTAAAGAAGTTGGTGTGCGGAAGGTAATGGGTAGCAGACGAAATCAATTAATCTGGCAATTTTTATCAGAAACGGCATTAATAACTGCTATATCCATTTTGTTAGCTTGTGTAATCTCTGAGTTAACCTTGCCAAAAATGGAAAATTTATTTGGTGGGGACGTTAATTTTAACCTTTTTGGCGACCCGTTAATCTTTATATTTTTGATGGCGCTATTGGTTTTGGTTAGCTTTTTAGCAGGTTTGTATCCGGCATTAATCATGTCGGGATTTAGCCCGGCGTTAGCCATAAAAAATAAAGTACTGGCAAATGCAGGTGGCGTAGGATTGCGTAAAACATTGGTAGTGGTACAATTTGCAATTACAGCAGTTTTAATCGTAAGCACCTTAGTTGTGATTAAGCAAATGAGTTATATCCGCAATAAATCGTTAGGCTTTGACACCAATGCAATTGCTTTGATTAATTTGCCTTATGATAGCTTGAGCTTAACAAAACACAATACATTTAAAGAAAGAATTTTAAATATTAACGGCGTTAAAAATTTAAGCTTCAATACAAGCGCACCTTCATCTGGTAATAATAACGAAACTAATTTTTCTTATAACAGCTCTAAAGATGCAGATTTTCAAATTAATGTTAAACCTGCTGATGACGGCTACATAAAAACATTTGGTTTAAGCTTGCTCGCAGGCAGAGGATTGAGTATAAGTGATACAATTAAAGAATATGTAGTAAATGAAACTTTACTCAAGAAATTAAATATCAAAAAACCAGAAGAAGCAATAGGTAAAACCTTAAAACTTTGGGGTAAACCCGGACCAATTGTAGGCGTTGTAAAAGATTTCAATAATTATTCCTTACATGAAGCTATAGCGCCGATTGCAATATTCTCACGCAAAAAAAATTATGAAACGGTTGCCATTAAATTAGAGAAAAATGAAATGGTTGCAACACTTAAAAAAATAGAGCAAGCCTTTAATTCTACCTATCCTGATTATGTTTTCGAAAACAACTTTTTTGATGAAGATTTAAAAGGCTATTATGAAACAGAGCGCATTATGGGTACCCTATTCAAGGTATTTGCAGGCGTTGTAATCTTCATTTCGTTTATTGGTTTGTTTGGATTAATTTCTTTTGTGGCAACACAAAGAACTAAAGAAATTGCTATCAGGAAGGTTTTAGGAGCTTCTAACTTTGAACTGGTTAAAATGCTTAACAGTTCTTTTTTATGGATGGTTCTTATTGCGAATTTGGTTGCATGGCCAGTAGCTTACATTTTTGTTTCTAAATGGTTATCCTCTTTTCAATATAGAACAGATTTAAGTATTTGGCCATTCATCGTGGCGATGCTTGCATCTATATCAATAACAGTATTTACGGTAAGTTTAAGGTCTTATCGGGCTGCAAAAGCCAATACTATCGATGCACTTAAATATGAGTAAAGCTGTGAGCTAAAAGACTAAAGCTTAAAGTGAAAACTTATCTTGATACTTGATACTAAATACTTGATACTGCAAAATGATAGAACTTAAAAACATAGAAAAATATTACGCTAGCAAAGGCATTAAACATTATGTACTTCGCCATGTAAGCACAACTATTAAACAAGGAGAATTTGTATCCATTATGGGTCCGTCTGGTGCCGGTAAATCTACGCTTTTGAATATTCTCGGAATGTTAGAAGAACCAACTTATGGTAGTTACGAGTTTATGCAAGAAGACGTTACGAATTTAAGCGAACGTAAGCGTATTGAGCTTTATCGTAATCACATCGGGTTCGTGTTTCAGGCTTACCATTTAATAGATGAAATGACGGTTTATGAAAATATAGAAGCGCCATTACTTTACAAGAAAATTGGTAGTTCGGAAAGAGCCAGCCGCATCGCTAATTTGCTTGATAAATTTAACATCGTTGCAAAAAAAGATTTGTTCCCAAATCAGCTTTCTGGCGGTCAGCAGCAATTGGTAGGTATTGCCAGGGCATTAGCTGCACAACCATCCATTATTCTTGCCGATGAACCAACCGGTAATTTACAATCTGCACAAGCCGAAGAAATTATGCAGCTTTTTCAAAAATTAAATAGGGAAGAAGGTATAACAATTATTCAGGTTACCCATTCAGAAAAAAATGCTGAATACGGCAGCAGAATATTACACATTGCCGATGGGGTGATTAAAGAAGACATTCCTGTTCTTACTAAATAAATTATTGGTGATAAGTTTTGAGTTAAATTAAATACTTACAACTTAAAACATATAACTTCGTTCATGCAAAAATCTTTTACAGATGGAATGGGGCGTGAGGTTATCATGAATTTTCCGCCAAAGCGGATTATTTCGATTG
This sequence comes from Pedobacter sp. Leaf132, assembly GCF_920984695.1. Lineage (NCBI taxonomy): Bacteria > Pseudomonadati > Bacteroidota > Sphingobacteriia > Sphingobacteriales > Sphingobacteriaceae > Pedobacter > Pedobacter sp. Leaf132. The sequence goes on from NZ_CAKLBO010000003.1 coordinate 177,533, forward strand.
TACCTTCGCAAACAGAACTATTATTTGATTTAGGGCTTGATTCAGAAATTATCGGATTAACCAAGTTTTGTATTCATCCGATAGAAAAATTTGCAGAACGAACCAAAGTTGGCGGGACAAAAAAACTCAACATCGATTTAATAAAAGATTTAAAGCCCGATTTAATCATCGGGAATAAAGAAGAGAATACGCAAAGCGATATAGAGGAACTTGAAACTTACTTTCCGGTTTGGATGAGCGATATTTTTACCTTGGATGATGCAATGAGTGCCATTAGCGAAATAGGGGCGTTGGTAGATAGAGCACCAGAAGCTTCTTATTTAAATCACTTAATTTCTGCCGGATTTAAAGATTTAAAAGCTTTGGCGCTGCAAAATCGAATTGATAAAAAAGTAGCCTATTTAATTTGGCGAAAGCCTTTTATGGCTGCCGGGAAAAATACTTTTATTGATGATGTGTTGCTTAGCAATGGTATGGTAAATGTTATCAAACAAGAACGATACCCAGAGGTAGGCCTTTCACAACTCGTAGAATTAAATCCTAAGCTTATATTACTCTCTTCTGAGCCTTATCCTTTTAAAGATAAACATATTGCCGAAATACAGAATGAGTTGCCAAATGCTAAAGTAATTTTAGTTGATGGCGAAATGTTCAGTTGGTATGGCAGTAGGTTGGTAAAAGCCGTTCAATACTTTTTCGAATTTCAGAAAGAACTTTATTAATTGTTTGCTAAAATTTCTGCTAAGTTTGCGATATCGAATTAATCAAACCTAAAAATTACCATGAAAAAATTAGTACTAATGTTGTCGCTGTTTGCTACCATACTGTTTGGTTGCACTTCTATGAAAGATTCAAACACCAAAACTCACGTAACCGCAACCGGAACAATACAAAAGCTGGGCATGTCTACCTTCCAATACGGAACACATATTTTAAAAACAGCCGATAAAACTTATGCTTTAAAGAGCACCTTCAGCTTAGATCCTTACTTAGATAAAACAGTTACAATAAAAGGTAAAAAGGTTTCAGGTTATCCATTAGAGGGTGGGCCAGAACTTGTTGATGTAACACTTGTAAAATTATAAAAAATTATTCTTGCTTAGCCTTAGATACTTAGCACTTTTTGGTAAAAATAATTGAGAAAATATTTCAATTATTTTTTGAAAATTGATTCTGATTTCTATCTTTGCAGTCCTTAATAAATCCTAACTGCGGAAGTGGCGTAATTGGTAGCCGCACCAGACTTAGGATCTGGCGCTTCACGGCGTGGGGGTTCGAGTCCCTTCTTCCGCACAATAAGATAAAGGCCGTTTCGATTTAAACATCGGAACGGTTTTGTTTTAAAAAGACATTGTTAAACGAAAAATCGATGTGTTTTTTGGATGAGACGAATATCTCAATACCATTACTCATATCTCATATCTAAACAGAAATGAATATTACACAGGAAAAAACCGGCAACTTAAATGCTGTTGTAAAAATCAAAATTGCACCTGCAGATTACACCGGTAAAGTAGATAAAGCAATTAAAGAACAGGCTAAAAAAGCACAATTACCAGGTTTCCGTAAAGGAATGGTTCCTGCTGCCCACATTAAAAGAATGTATGGTAAAAGCATTTTGGTTGAAGAAGTTAATAACTTATTAAACGATACGCTTTCAAACTACATCGCAGAGCAAAAGCTAGAAATTTTAGGTCAGCCTTTACCAGCACAGAACAACGAAAAAGAATTTAAATGGGATAATACAGATGAATTCGAATTTGATTACGAGTTAGGTTTAGCGCCAGCTTTTGATGTTGAAATTTCATCTAAAGATAAATACACCCTTTATAATGTTAAGGCAGATAACGAAACATTAGAAAGCCGTGTAAAAAATATTCGCCGTAGCTACGGTAAAATGACTAATCCTGAGGTTTCTGAAGAAGATGATGTATTGTATGCAGAATTAGTTCAGTTAGGGAATGATGGTTCTGTTTTTGAAGGTGGAATTTCAAATACTGCAACACTTCGTTTAGATCAGATTGCCGATAAAAAAATCCTTAAAACATTAGTAGGTTTAAAAAAGGATGATGTTGTAACTATCGATATTCAAAAGGCTTTAGGTGATGCTGCTGCAATTGCTAAAGCATTAAATATATCTGAAGAAGATGCTGCCGAGTTGAAATCAAATTTCCAGTTAACTGTTAAAAATGTTAACCGTTTAGAAGAATCTGATTTAAATCAGGAGTTTTTTGATAAATTATTTGGCGAAGGTACTGTAACTGACGAAGCTGGTTTCAGAGCTAAAATTACTGAAGAAGTAGAAGGCATGTTTAAACAAGATGCTGAACGTCAATTATCAAATGATATTTACGAAGATTTGTTAAAGAAACATACTTTTGAATTACCTGATGAGTTTTTACGTCGTTGGTTAAAAGCAACAAACGAGAAATTAACTGATGAAGAACTGGCAGAAGGTTATGATGATTTCGCTAAAAACCTTAAATGGACTTTAATCGAAAACAAAATCATCAAAGATAATAACATCGAAATCAAATACGAAGATGTTGTTGCGGCTGCCAAGGCTAAATTAGATGCTCAATTCAGAATGTACAGCCCGAGTCCGCTTCCTGAAGATCAGTTGGCACAATATGCTGTTCAGTTTTTACAAGATAAAGAAAATGCTAACCGTACATTTGAGGAAGTAAAAGCTTTAAAAACTTTTGATTACATCAAATCGGTAGCAACAATTACAGATAAAGACATCGAATATAACGCGTTTACTGAGCTTAATAAGAAATAGATAGTGGCGTTACGCCATAGGCGTTAAATTGATTGTTCGTTTGCTTATATTTAGCAATGGCTCAATTTAAATTTCAATCGCTCGAAGTTTGGCAGTTATCCATTGAAATAACAGATAAACTGCTTGACATAGCTGACCAATTGTCAGTTGATAAAAAATATAGATTTGCAGAGCAGCTCAATGGGGCTGCTCTTAGCATATCAAACAATATCGCGGAGGGCTCAGGTTCTTCTTCTGCCAAGGAATTTGCTCATTATCTGAATATTGCGCACCGTTCTACATTTGAAAATGCTAACATTTTAGTAGTATTAGAACGAAGAAAAATAATTTCTGACACAGAACTGCTTTATTATCTGGAAGAATTGGATAAATTGGCACGGAAATTAACCAACTTCAGGAAATATTTATTAAAATTATAACTTAGTTTGGCTTATGCATTTAAAACGCTTACCGCCAGACTCCTAACGCAATACATAATCATGAACATAGATTCACAAGAATTCAGAAAATTTGCCGTTAAACATCAGGGAATTGGCGGTTTACACGTAGATAAATTTATTGCACAGGCTAATGTTAACCCTCAAAACATGACGCCCTATATTATAGAAGAACGCCAGTTGAACGTTGCTCAAATGGACGTTTTTTCTAGATTGATGATGGATCGTATTATCTTTTTAGGTGATGCAATTTATGACCAGAACGCGAATATCATTCAGGCGCAGTTGTTGTTTTTACAATCAACCGATGCGGATAGAGATATTCAGATTTATATAAACTCACCTGGTGGTTCAGTATATGCAGGTTTAGGTATTTATGATACCATGCAATACATCCAACCAGATGTTGCAACAATCTGTACAGGTATGGCAGCATCAATGGGTGCTGTACTGCTGGTTGCAGGTGCAAAGGGTAAACGTGCTGCCTTACCACACTCAAGAGTTATGATTCACCAACCTTCAGGTGGCGCTCAAGGCGTTGCATCTGATATGGAAATCAACTTAAGAGAAATGTTAAAACTGAAAAAAGAACTTTACGATATTATTGCTGAGCATTCAGGTCAGTCTTACGACTGGGTAGAAAAAGCTTCAGACCGCGATTACTGGATGACTGCTGATGAAGCTAAAGGATTTGGTATGGTTGATGAAGTATTATCGAGAAACTCTAAAAAAGATGGCGAAACAAAATAAAGAATCCCGTTGCTCATTCTGCCACTCTGGCAAGCATGAAACTTTAATGTTAATTGAGGGCATGGATGCGTTTATCTGCGATAAATGTGTTACCCAGGCCAATCAATTGCTTGCTCAAGAGTTAGGTACAAAAAGTAGCAAAGGTATTCAATCGGCACTTACTTTGTTAAAGCCGTTGGAAATTAAGCAACATCTAGATCAATATGTTATTGGTCAGGATGATGCGAAAAAAGTTTTATCAGTAGCGGTTTACAATCACTATAAACGTTTAAATCAAAAGATTGATAAAGACGAAATTGAGATCGAAAAATCGAACATTATGCTGGTTGGCGAAACCGGAACAGGTAAAACCTTATTGGCTAAAACCATAGCAAAGATTTTGCATGTACCGTTTTGTATTTGCGATGCAACCGTGTTAACCGAAGCTGGTTATGTTGGTGAGGATGTTGAAAGTATTTTAACACGTTTACTACAGGCCGCTGATTATGATGTTGCTGCTGCAGAACGTGGTATAGTTTATATAGATGAGGTTGATAAGGTAGCACGTAAAAGTGATAACCCATCAATAACCCGTGATGTATCTGGAGAAGGCGTACAACAGGCTTTATTAAAGATTTTAGAAGGTACGATTGTGAATGTTCCACCTCAGGGCGGACGTAAGCACCCTGACCAAAAAATGATTCCGGTAAATACCAATAACATTTTATTTATATGTGGCGGTGCTTTTGACGGTATAGAACGTAAAATTGCAAATCGTTTGCGTACGCAAGCTGTAGGTTATAAAGTTAAAAAAGACGATACCATTTTAGACTTAAAAAACCTTTACAAATACATTACGCCACAAGATTTAAAATCGTTTGGTTTAATTCCCGAATTAATCGGGCGTATTCCTGTTCTTTCACATTTAAATCCGCTGGATAAAGAAACCCTTAGAAATATTCTTACAGCGCCTAAAAATGCCTTAACTAAGCAGTATGAAAAGCTTTTTGATTACGAAGATGTTAAGCTGGTTTTTGATGAGGATGTTTTAGATTTCATTGTAGATAAAGCGATGGAATATAAATTGGGCGCTCGTGGTTTGAGGTCGATTTGTGAAGCCATAATGCTAGATGCAATGTTTGACACGCCCACGCAGAAAGATGTAAAGGAGCTGCACATTAACCTCGATTATGCGATAGAGAAATTTGAAAAAGCCGACTTTAAAAAGTTGCAAGCTGCATAAAATTCAAATCCTTCCCGATAATCGGGAGGGATTTTTTTTAATAATATTATTGATGCATTGCGCCATGCGCTTTGCTTAAAACCAGTAAAATATGAACGAAGAAAAAGACGTAAAAAAAGATGAAAAGATTGTAGAGAAATCTAAAAAGATTAAAGAAGTAGAATCTCCTGTAAAAGCAGGTTTAAAATCAAAAGATGAAATTGTGAAGAATTGGTTGCCAAGATATACCGGCAGACCATTGGATCAATTTGGTGATTATATTTTGCTTACCAATTTTAGTAAATATGTAACCATGTTTTCTGAATGGCATGATAATGCACCGATTATGGGTTTGGATAAGCCAATGCAAAGTGTAACCGCAAATGGCATCACCATTATTAACTTTGGTATGGGTAGTCCACTGGCTGCAACAATGATGGACTTGTTAACCGCTATAAAACCGAAAGCAGTTTTGTTTTTAGGTAAGTGTGGTGGCTTAAAAAAGAAAAATCAATTAGGTGATTTAATTTTGCCTATTGCTGCAATTAGGGGAGAAGGTACCTCGAATGATTATTTACCAGCAGAAGTTCCGGCTTTGCCGGCGTTTGCATTGCAAAAGGCAATTTCAACAACAATACGCGACCATGGCAGAGATTACTGGACCGGAACTTGTTACACCACTAACAGACGTGTTTGGGAACATGATAAGGATTTTAAAAGATATTTAAAGACCTTAAGAGCAATGGCTGTTGATATGGAAACTGCAACCATTTTTACAACTGGTTTTGCAAACAAAATTCCAACAGGTGCAATTTTGTTAGTTTCAGATCAGCCAATGATACCAGAAGGTGTTAAAACTGCAGAAAGCGATAGCAGCGTTACAGAAAAATATGTAGAAACGCATTTAAGAATAGGTATCGATTCGCTTAAACAATTGATTAATAATGGCTTGACAGTAAAGCATTTGTTGTTTTAATTTTCTATTGATTGCGAGAAACGAAGCAATATAGTCAAGTATTATTTGTGATTCAAGATCGGTTTACCGGTCTTTTTTTATGCATTATTGTCTGGTAAATAGCCATAAAGGGTTAATTCATCTATAGTATTAATCTGGTAATTACATCCATTATAAAGCAATATAATTCTATCAGCAGTATCGATTATTGATTTGTAATAATGGTCCGTTATAATGAACCCCTTACTTTTTTTCATAAAGTTGATATGGCGCTTCAATTCATCAACTAATAATGGTGCGAGTTGCGAAAATGGTTCATCTAAAAGAATAAACTTACAATCGCTGTAAATAATTATCAATGCTTCTGCAAATCGGTATTCACCACCCGAAAATTCTCTGAATTCTTTGGTTAAATTTTCAGCAATAAAATCTATAGCTAAAATTTCAGCTTTATGTAAAGAGCAAAATACTTCTATGGCTTTGCGTAATGTAATTTTAAGCGGTATAAAATTATCTTGTGGTAAATAAGATAATTTCCCTGATAAATAACCTTTAGGCGCTATCTGGTTGTCTATTTTTAGATATTTAAAATCAGCCTTTAAACTGCCAAATATTATTTTCAATAATGTGGATTTACCACTACCATTTCTCCCTAATAGTCCAATAGTTTCCCCAATTTTGCAATTAATAAATACACCATTTAATATCGCTTTTCCGTTAAACTGGTGGGTAACACTGTCAATAAAAAGTTCCTGCATAGAAGAATTATTATTACTAGAGAAAATAATAGTAAAATATCATAGATTACAATGTTACTTAAAATCCTGCGGAAGCTCAATCCTTGATTTTTATAAAAATATGAATGTTTGGTTAAAAAATAGCGTTCTATTATTATTGAGAACATCCATCCGATGGGTTTCATAATTAATGCCATAACATAAGGTCCAGGATTTTTATAACCATCTATAACGAAAAATAGACCTATAAGTAAGCTTATCAAAATATTCCAATGCATTATAGGTTTATAAACCAGCATAGATTTTTTGAATAGCGTTAGAGACATATTTTAAATATATAGAAAAAACTCAAAAGCATTTAAACAAAAAAAGACCGACAAATTTGTCGGTCTCTTAAATATTCTAATATCCAAATGGAGTAGCTTATCCTAAATAAGATTTTAAAATCTTACTTCTTGAAGTATGACGGAGGCGTTGTAATGCCTTATCTTTAATCTGACGAACACGTTCACGAGTTAAATTAAATTTCTCACCAATTTCTTCTAAAGATAAAGGATGATTAGAACCTAGACCGAAGAATAAAACGATAATTTCTCTTTCTCTCTCTGTTAGGGTAGATAAAGAACGTTTAATTTCTTCTGAAAGTGATTCGTTGATTAAAGAACTATCAGTGTTTGGCTCATGGTTCTCTAATACATCTAATAATGTGTTTTCTTCACCTTGAACAAAGGGTGCATCCATTGATACATGGCGACCAGAGTTACTTAAAGTATCTGAGATTTTATCAACGGTGGTTTCTAAAATATCTGCCAATTCTTCTGGTGAAGGCTCACGCTCATATTCCTGCTCTAATTTGGAGAAAGCTTTGCTGATTTTACTTAAAGAACCAACCTGGTTTAATGGTAAACGCACAATACGGCTTTGTTCTGCAATTGCTTGCAAAATTGATTGACGAATCCACCATACAGCATAAGAGATGAATTTAAAACCTTTAGTTTCATCAAAACGTTTTGCTGCCTTAATTAAACCTAAGTTACCTTCGTTAATTAAATCGCCTAATGTTAAGCCTTGGTTTTGGTATTGCTTTGCAACAGATACCACGAAACGTAAGTTAGTCTTAGTTAATCGCTCTAATGCAGCTTGATCGCCTTCACGAATCTTTCTTGCTAAAATTACCTCTTCCTCTGCTGTTATTAAATCTACTTTACCAATTTCGTGTAAGTATTTATCTAACGATTGACTTTCACGGTTGGTAATGGATTGCGTTATCTTGAGTTGTCTCATTTATACGTTTTGTGTGCTCTTTATTTTATTGAAGTGTGCAAAGTTACGAAATTGTATGCCAATCCGAAAGGATAAAATGCTGAAAATGTTAGTGTTTGCACATGTTTTTTCTAGTTTTACTTATAACAAAAATCATTCCAATTTAGTTTTAATGAATATTTGTCTGATAGTATATTGGATAATTGTTTTGTAATAATTATTTATTGTAATTCAATAAAAATATTTTGATTAATAATAATAATATTTTTATGTTTGTGGTAGAAATTATTGTACAGTTATGACTTTTTTAAAATATCCAGTCTACAAAACTAAGAATAACATTAGTTCAAATTTTTGGAAGCTTATATTCCTGAAAATTTTTGTCAGGGTTTTTGGAATCTTAACTTTTTTGTATTTGCTCAATTTTTTTGCGACAGCAACTTTTGAGCTATTGAAAGATTATTATACAGCAGTAAGTGTAATTTTCTACCTCTCATTTTTTGTCTTTTTAGATAATATGATAAAAGTATCATCATCATTTCTCTTATCCGAAAAGTTGGCTAAGCCTCTGAGATTGCTTAAATGGATTCCATTTTTAATGATGGTGTTTTTAATGTATTCTTCAGTTGTTATAAATCAGAACGAATTGTCAAAAATCAGCTTCGCAACACCAGCGTTTCTATGGAAAAATGTAGCGCCGGTAATAATTATTCCTAATATAAGCTTCATTATGATTACCATTCTAATATTCTTTGTCTCGGCTGTATTGGATAATAACAGCAAACTAAAACAAGAAAACGATTTAACAATATAATTATGAGATACATTAACCCAGTTAGAATTTATAAGTTTCTGCTGGATTTTACTTGGTATAGCTTCATTGTAATAATTGGAGTATTATTATTAATCAATATTTTTTCAATTGCCTTTGATGGAATTGTGAGGAGTAGTGGTTTTATAAAATTGGATGTTCAACAGAAAAATTTGAGCCTATCTAAGTTTAGCGAACTTTTTGATTTTTTGGTTTCAAAGCCAAGTCATTTAGAATTACGTTTAAGTCGATTTAAAATTAGTTTTATAACTCAAACATTTATAATACTTTATATTTCAGCTTCAGTAATTATATCATTTATATCCTTATTTCAGATAAAGCTTCTTAGAGATTTTTTGAAGAAAATATTAAATAGGCAAATATTTACAACAGAGAATACCAATAAATTATATAAGGTGGCATATCTAGAATTGGTAACTATTCCACTATCACTTCTTTTCTCATTTTTAATGGTTTTGGCAACAAAAGATAGTCATGTTCTAAACTCAAATTATGAGTTTGTACCAGATTATGTTGAATGCTTTCAGCCGATTATTCGTGCTTTAGAGTATTTTATTTTTTCCGGAATTTTTGCTTTTGGCCTTAAACTTAAACAAGAAAACGATTTAACTATCTAACTTTACATCAAAACCATCCTATGCCAATTATTATAAATTTAGATGTAATGCTTGCCCGGCGTAAAATGTCGCTTACCGAATTAAGCGAGCGGGTAGGGATTACCATGTCTAATTTATCGATTTTAAAAACCGGCAAAGCGAAGGCCATTCGATTAGAAACTCTTGAATCCATTTGTAAGGTTTTAGATTGTCAGCCTGGAGATATTCTGGAGTTCCGCCCGGAAATTTAACCTAAGAACAATTTACTTAACTAAAATAAACCTGATAAAACGGAAATACTTTTACAAACCTTATAGGTTAAATAGCGAGCGTGCAAAGTAAACCTATAAGGTTTAAGTAAAAGATTGAAGTGATAGCAGGGCTTTCGGAACCGAAGCAGGCAGGAACCTGATTTTCTAATTTATATGATTTTGACATGTTTTGGCTTAATCTAACCATCACGTCATTGCAAGGCTGGAAGCAATCTTTCCATACTAAAATTATTTTTAAATAGATTGCTTCGTGCCTCGCAATGACGGTATTGTGGAAAACACAAAAACCTTCCAGTTTGCACTGAAAGGTTTTATATTTTAATAGGGCTAAGCTTTAAGCCTTAAGCTTTCTACTTTAAGCTTATTATGCTTGCTCAGCCAAAACTTTAGTTACTAAATCAGCAGCTTCTTTTAAAGCGATTGCTGAGTAAACTTTAAGTCCAGACTCATCAATTAATTTTTTAGCCTCTTCTGCGTTTGTACCTTGTAAACGGCAGATAATTGGCACAGGAATATTTCCAATTTCCTGGTAAGCATCGATAACACCTTGCGCAACACGGTCGCAACGAACAATACCACCAAAAATATTAATTAAAATAGCTTTAACGTTCGGGTCTTTTAAAATAATATTGAAAGCCGCTTTTACTGTTTGAGCATTTGCAGTTCCACCTACGTCTAAGAAGTTAGCAGGCTCGCCACCAGCTAATTTAATAATATCCATAGTTGCCATTGCTAAACCAGCACCGTTAACCATACAACCTACGTTACCATCAAGGTTAACAAAGTTTAAGTTACTTGCGCTTGCTTCAACTTCCATTGGGTCTTCTTCAGCAGTATCACGCATTGCTGCATAATCTGCGTGGCGATACAATGCGTTTTCATCAATATCAACCTTCGCATCAACTGCAATAACTTTATCATCAGAAGTTTTTAATACCGGGTTAATTTCGAACATCGAAGAATCCGTAGTATCATAAGCTTTGTAAAGTGCAGTTACAAATTTAACCATCTCTTTAAAAGCAGCACCGCTTAAACCTAAGTTAAAAGCAACTTTACGAGCCTGAAAACCTTGTAAACCAACTTTAGGGTCAATCTCTTCTTTAAAGATTAAGTGTGGCGTGTGCTCAGCAACTTCCTCGATATCCATACCACCTTCGGTACTATACATGATAATGTTGCGACCTTTTGCACGATCCAATAAAACTGAGATGTAATATTCTTTAGTTTCAGAAGCGCCTGGATAATAAACATCCTGAGCAACTAAAATTTTATTCACTTTTTTACCTTCTGGTCCGGTTTGAGGCGTAACCAACTGCATGCCAATAATATCGGTAGCGCGTTGTTTTACTTCTTCAAGGTTTTTGGCTAATTTAACACCACCACCTTTACCGCGACCACCAGCGTGGATTTGCGCTTTAATTACAACCCAATCAGAGTTATAATCGGTTTTTAATTGCTTAGCAGCCTCAACAGCTTGCTCAGGCGTATCGGCAACGATTCCTTCTTGAACGTTAACACCGAAACTTTTTAATATTTGTTTACCCTGGTATTCGTGAATATTCATCTGTTTATATTTTTGTGTTTACCTGTCAGATGGAGCCTTTACCATTAAAATAAATATTTTAATAGTATTCGGGTTCATTTGCTACAAAATTTGCCCAAAGCTACAATTCTAAAGCCTTTAAACAAATAGTATTTGCCGATTTTTTCTAGAAAATGAACGTTTTGTGTTAATCGGGAATTTCAGTCCCGCTTTCGTTACAATCTTTTTGTTAATGTTAGTACAAGCTTAACGAAAACATGCTTACCAAAAAGTATTTTCACTTTATCGGGTTTATTTAACAACGATTGTGGTTCTTTGGGAACTGAGCTTAGCGTTTCTTATAAAATCTTTTTTGCTAATGCTTTAACTTCGGTTTTAAATGCATCTTCAAAAACTGGTTTTGCTGAAACTCCCGTCTTCAAATTGTAAACGAAATATTCAATTTCATCTTTGTCATTAAATTCTTTATCTCCATTTGTGTCTTTTATCAAATCCAATAAAATTAAATTATGATCGCTATCTATCTTCCAGCTATGAACAGAATAGTTTTTTGGAGAAATTTGGGTAAATGCCTTTCCTTCTAAATTTGAAATAAACAGCTTATTTAAATCTTTTGAAGTCAGTTTTTTGTCGCCGTCAGAATCTGAATCGGTAATTTCATAATAAATAAATTGGTTGGAAAGCAAGGAACGATTAAGAGATTGATTTTCATTGTTACCGATTTTAAAATGGTTTATTAATATTTTTTTATGCGTTAATAAATCACTTTTACCAGTAATAACATTGTTGAAAATAATATTCCAATAATTAGCTCCAGTATTTCTACTGTAATCCGTATAATTTCCTTTATTTAACCTTAAAGGATAAATAATAATATCTGTGTTACTGATAATAATCGAAGGACTATGAGGCATTTCGATCTCAACAGTATCATCATTTTTTAAAGGTTCATCAGTAGAAATGTTTCTTTCTTTATTTGAGCAGGCTAATGTTAACAAGGTAATCGCTAACGCAATTCCATAGATTATCTTTATCATATTTATTTATTAATTAAAATGTTTGAAATGAAATTTGATTTTGTTTCTAACTTCCGGCTATAGGCGAACCGAAAATACCGACAGCCATTTCTGCCCAGATTAAAAATAAAGCTAAAAGAATGATGAAGAATAAAATTGTTCTCGTTGTTGTGGTTTTAACTTTTCTAATTACAATTTCTATCGCTAAGCCTGCACCTAATAGTAAAACTCCTGCTGCAATAAAATCCTTTAAATCCCATTGTACTTCACTTGTAAACTGCATGGCGATTAATGGGATACTTAATATTACGGCAACAGCGATTAGAATAATGTAAATTCTGGATGGTGATGGTTTAAAAATTTCTTGATTTTTCATGATATTTAAAATTAATGTGTTGTTGTTAAATGTACTCCCGTCATTGCGAGGCACGAAGCAATCTCTTACTGAAATCGTCATTTAATTTAGATTACTTCGTGCCTCGCAATGACGACAGAGTAGGTCTTTCTACTGATTTACTTTATTCCAAAATATTCAGCTGTTTTCCAATCTGGCAAATTCCAGGAAACCCAGCTTGCCTTTTCATATCGTTCTCTAAAAAAGTTAATCCGTGTATCTAATTTATTCTGGTAAGCTTGCAAACTTTTCGGCGTGGCTATGGTTATGCCGTAATTATCTTTAGCTTCTGTATAGTGCAATTTTGAGCGGTTCTTATCTAAAACAACTAAGGTTTTATCTGATAAATTAAGCAAGTAATCTGCATCCACTGATATTTTATCGCTCTGCGATAAATTGTATTTTGCAATAAAAATATCCCAGTTTATTGCACTAAATGCAAGAAGAAGTACAAACCAGATGTTTCCATTAATCCTCAATAAATAGAAAAAAGTTTTTTGCTTTGCAACTTTTAGATACACTGTTGTTAAACCAATTACGCAAAGAATTGCAAAAACTAAAACCCCGATGCGTTTATGTGTTAAGCCGTAAAATTCAATGTAATGTGCATCTCTAATAAAAACAGAAATAATCAAAACGAAATTTTGAATCATCCAGGCAATTGCCAATACTTTTAGCATTTTGTTTTTTGAGTAAAAATTTAAGTTTCCGCGGAAGAAATAAATAATAATTGCCATTGCCAGTGCAATGCTGAAAATTAATGTGTTGGTTCCATCGTTAAGTTCGGCTGAATAGTTGGTTTCGGCTAAAAGATTTCCACCAAGCCATAACCACCAGATATCAATTCCATTTAAAAAAAGCAGCAACAGATTAAGCGCAGCGAAAGAAATTAATGCAATGATAAATTCAGTTTTTAGCGCTAATTTCTTTGTTAGCAGGTTACCGCTAAAAGTCGAAATTAATTCAAACCAAATGGATTTATATTTGGCACTTTTTCTAATTCTTAATAATTGCTCCTGATATTCAAGTTCTATTTTTTGGAGTGTTTTATCAAAAAATGTAAATATTAGACCTCCGGTTAAAATTAACCCAAAGCAGAAATGCATAAAGCGGCCGAAGCTTAAATCTTTAAATATAAAGCCAAAAATACTTTCAAATGCATTGCCAATACTGTTAAGTGCCGTTTCTGCATAATGGGCGAAAACGCTGTTGGCGGCTGAATATAAGCAAGTGAAGGCGACAACGATTATTACAGGGATAAATACATATTTTACGACTTTAAAAAGAGGCTTGAGATTGAAGTTTCCAATAGATACCTGACTTAAGTTTTTAAGCGCATTAAATGGTACAGTTAGCATTTGCAAAATTGTTGAGAGCATTGCCATAAAAACTGTTCTAAGTTGCTGGCTATGGCCAAAACCAATAAAAACCAACAGGCTAATGTAATAACTGGCTAAAGATAAAGTGGAGTTGTTCACTACAACCAGAATAGCAGCTAAAATGTGTGCAGCGGCATAAACACTAAGTTTTTTACTTTTAATTACTTCTGGATTTAAATAAGTGATTGCTAAAAGGTATGTGCTGTAAATGAGTAGATTTAATGCTAATCTTTCTTGCCAAAACAGGAAGCTAAAAAGCAGACCGCCAAGCAGAGCAGATAATAATAAAAGGTTGGATTTATTTTCCATAGTGATTTTTTAAAAGTGCTTTGAAATTCAAAGTATATGAATAAAAAAAATTGTTTACAGTTTGCGTATCATTTTTTCAAGCGCATCTAAATGTGCTTTAAAAGATTGTTTTCCTAATTCGGTAATAGAGTAGGTGGTACTGGTTTTACGCCCAATAAAACCCTTGTGTACTTGAATAAATTCTGCTTGCTCTAATGTGTTTAAATGCGATGCTAAATTTCCATCAGTTAGTTCTAACATTTGCTTTAAATCGTTAAAACCAATTTCATTGTTAACAACCAGAACAGACATTACGCCAAGCCTAATCCGGCTATCAAAAATCTTGTTTAAATCTGCTATAGGGTTCTTCATTTTATTTGCCTTTCTCGTATTTAAAATACATTAAAAGCCCATAAATAATGTGCAGCACACCGAAGCCAAATGCCCAAAATATTAAACCATAACCAACATAAAACATGCAAATTACACCCAAAATAATTTCGCAAAAGCCTAAATACCGAATATCGCTGTAAGTAAACTTACTGGCGTTAACCAAAGCTAAACCATAAAATATAAGGCAGGTTGGGGCAATAATTATATAGCTGTTTGGATGGTTTAACAATAAAGCGATGATAAATAAACCGCCTGCTGCCAAAGGCACAAATAGATTTATAAGCAATGATTTTGAGGTTTTATCCCAAATTGGCAAATTACTTCTCTGACTCTTTCTGTAGGTAAACAAAACTCCCCCTGCCAATGATACAACCAAAATAATTATTGCAAGCTTTATTAAATTGTATTTTAAATCTATTTCGCCTTGAAAACCTGGAGCATAACCTCGGTAATTAAAAAACTTATCAATTTCATTATATGCAAAATACGACCCGATTAGTGCAATTATTCCTGCAAACACACCAGATAATCCGCTTAAGGATATAAATCTAGATGATCTATCCATCATTTGCCTGATATCTTTTAGTGCATTTAATTGTTCTTCCTGAGTGTTCATTTTGAAAGTGCTTTGTTTTTCAAAGTTAAAGAAGAAAATGATATTTGCAAATTTTATTTCATAAATTATTTTATTGATTCTTCTTTCGTATTGATTGTGCAGATAAAAAGATTGCACATATTTTTTACACGATGACTTATAACGTATAACCTACAACTTATAACGTTAAGACTTATAACTTAAAAATTAGAACTTTTAACTATTTTTACAGCATGCTAAAAGCCACTGGGATTAGAAAATCGTACGGAAATTTACAAATATTAAAGGGTGTAAATTTTGAAGTCGAAAAGGGAGAAATTGTAAGTATTGTTGGTCCTTCGGGTGCTGGTAAAAGTACTCTATTACACATATTAGGTACGCTAGATAAACCTGATGATGGCATAGTTGAGCTGAAGGACACTGTTATCAATAAACTTAGCGGCGAATTACTCAGTGCTTTCAGAAACCAGAATATCGGCTTTGTTTTTCAGTTTCATCATTTGCTGCCAGAATTTAGTGCAATTGAAAATGTATGTATTCCTGCGTTTATCGCTAAAAAAAATAAGAAGCAAGCTGAGGCAAGAGCGCTCGAATTATTGGGTATGTTTGGTTTAAAGGATAGAGCGAATCATAAACCGAATCAGCTTTCGGGCGGAGAGCAGCAGCGGGTTGCAATTGCCAGGGCTTTAATAAATGAGCCTTCAATTATTCTTGCCGATGAACCTTCAGGAAATTTAGATTCAGAAAACGCTAAAGCCTTACACCAGCTTTTTGTTAATTTGAGAGATAACTTTCAGCAAACTTTTGTAATTGTAACCCACAATGAAGATTTAGCCAAAACCAGTGATAGGGTAGTAACTATGAAAGATGGTTTAATCGTATAAAAGATAAAGCTTGCAGGTTATATAAATCTCATTATTCATTGGTTTTAGCCATTTAAACAAAAAATCTAATTTGAAAATATTAATTACCGGCGCTAATCACGCCAAAGCATTAAAACTTTTAAAAGCATTTCCTCAACATTTTGCTTTAATGGCAGATTATGGTGATGTGCCAGGCTTAAGCACAGCACATTATGCATTTAAATCGCTCGGCCAGCTCAATAAAGATAGTATTGCGCATATTTTGTTAAACTTTTGCATTACAGAATCGATTGATACGATTATTCCATTACACGGCTACGAAATAGAACCCTTGGCTAAATCTGCTGTATTGTTTAATGAATATGGAATTGAAGTTTTGGTGCCTGATGTTGAAGATTTAAAAGATTATTTAGATGCTGATGCTAAGCCATTCAAAAACTTTGCGGTTTTTGTAAAGGGAGAATGCATTTTTGCCAGCGGACAAGAAATCTTTATCAAAAAGGAGGATAATTTTAGTGGGGTTTTTGGTTATGATGCTCCAGATAATGATTTAAAACTTTTTACGATATAGATATGGATATCAATCAAATCGTTAAAGATAAGAAACTTGTAATTTTTGAGCTTGATGATGTGCTTTTTCCGGCAAAGGATTATTTGTTGCAGGTTTATTATTTATTTGCGCAGTTTATAGAATATTCTGAACAAAAAAGTGCCCAGAATATTCTGGATTTTATGCGTAAGGAATATGAAACTGCAGGCGCTGAAAATATCTTCCAGAAAACGGCGATAAAGTTTGAGCTGGCAGAAACATACAAACATAACTTTGATTTGCTGCATGAAAATGCAAGGTTACCCTTAAAGCTTTTACTTTACAAAAACATGCTTAATTTTCTTCAGGAACTTGTTGTTGATAGGAAGAAAATTTTCATAGTTACTTCTGGAAATCCTCTGCAGCAACTTAACAAAATCAAACAAACCGAATGGAATGGTTTGGAGAAATACCTGACTGTTTATTTTGCAGAAGAACTTAATCAAGATAAATCTGAAATATTTAATAACATACTTACAGGCAATAATTTATCGCCAAAAGATGCTTTAGTTGTTGGTGCAAATAATTTTGATGAGACGCAATCTAATTTAAGTAATTTGCCGTATATTGTGTCACTAGAAATTTACAAATAGAATATGTTTAGAAAAGTTTATGTGAAAAAGAGTGTTCTATTCTTTATGATTGGAACAGCAGGTTTTTTAACTTCCTGTAAAAAAAACACAGCCACACCAGATGCTACACCATCTACGCCTGTTGCTGAAAAAAATACATTGCAAACACCAACTAACAATCGTGATTTTTTAACCCGCGATTCTATTTTCCTGTATGCAAAACAAACCTATTTTTGGAACGTAGGGATGCCAGATTATGACACTTTTAATCCAAGGAGATATGCTAGTGATAATCAGGTTTTAGCTGCATTAGCTGCATTGCCAAGCACTGGTGGTAAAGATAAATATTCTTTTATTGATGATGGAACTGTAGCTACACAACTAAGTGGTGTTAGCGGAGATTATGGTTTCTCTGCAAATTATGATGCAACCAATTTGTTGCGGGTTAAATCTGTTTATCCTACATCGCCAGCTGCAATTGCAGGTTTAAAAAGAGGTTATCAAATTACAAAGGTAAACGGAAGAACAACATTAAGATCTAGTCAAAGCGATATTGATAATTTAAATGATGGTATTTTTGGCAGTAACCCAAGTATTTCTATGACGGTTGTAAAGCCAGATGGAACCTCTCAAGATTTAGTAATAAACAGAGCAAGTTATAATATTAATCCAATTTTATATTCTAACACCTATACAGTTGGTTCAAAGAAAGTTGGTTACATCGTTTTTAATAGTTTCACAACTAATTCAGTTCCATTGTTGGATGCCGCATTTGCCAAATTTACATCTGATGGGATAACAGAATTAATTGTCGATTTACGCTACAACGGAGGTGGTTCTGTTGCTACATCAGAAGCGTTTACAAATTTAATTGCTCCATCTTCTCAAAATGGTAAGGTTATGTATACCACCTTTTGGACGCAAACCATGCAGGATGGTAACGCCACGATTTTGCAGAATCAAAAGTTTTATGCAAAGGGTAACGATGGCGTAACGCGTTTATATTCCTTCTTCGATTATTCATACAAACCAACAGTTGCAGCAGGAAACCAGGAAGTTTTTGCCAAACGTGGAAGTTTGAATGGTTTAACCAGAGTTTACTTTTTGGTTGCCAGCGGTACAGCATCAGCTAGTGAATTATTAATTAACAACTTGAAACCAGTGATGGATGTGAAGTTAATTGGTAGAAAAACTTACGGTAAACCGGTTGGATTTTTCTCGCTTCGTATTGATAAAAAAGACTTGTACATTCCGCAATTTCAAACCAAAAACCAGGCAAATTTTGGCGATTATTTTGATGGTATGGCAGTAGATAAAGATATTGTTGATGATATAACAAAAGATTTTGGAGATACATCTGAAAAGTTGCTTGCGCAAGCTTTAAATTATTCAGCAACAGGTGCATTCACTTCTTATTTGAAAGATAATACATTAAGTAGCACTTCGGGAGTATCAAGAGCAGTAATTGATAGCAATAACGAGAAGCTCGATCATGAATTTAAAGGCATGGTTGAAACCCGAAAGCTAAAGCTTAAATAAACAACTATTTTAAAGCCGGTATTTTTTAAATATCGGCTTTTTTTATATTCATAATTACATTAAAAGCTTGTTTAGCCTTGTTTTTATTCTAAAATTTTAATATGCTTGCTTAAGATTAATCGTTAAAGAGATATTATGCCAATAGAGACTGTCGAGAAAGAACAAATAGGATACCTGAATATAATAAATGCCAAAGAAGATAATTCCGGAAGCTTGAAAAAGAAACTGGATGAAGCCCAGCGCCTGGGAAATGAATTTAAATCCAAAGCCGTAATTACCTTTAATACAACCATTGGCCCGAAACGTGTTGATACCACTGTTTGGTCTGTAACAGAAAAATATATTCAATTAAAAAATAACATACACATTCCGCTTAAAAGCCTTATCGATATCGATTTTTAATCTTTAAGGATTGAGGAAATAAATCATCCCGCATTTATAACCTTAACCTTAATTGATGAGTACGCTTCATAAAATTGCCTTAACTTTTATTAAATCTATAGGTCCGGTAAATGCCAAAAATTTGCTGGCTTACTGTGGAAGTGCCGAAGCTGTTTTTGCTGCTGGTAAAAAGCAATTGATGCAAATTCCGGGTATTGGTGAAAAAACCGTTGAGGCAATTTTGAATACTGATGCATTAGATAGGGCAGCTGAAGAGCTTATTTTCATAGAAAAACATGGTATTGAGCTTATGTTTTTTTCTGATGAGAATTATCCAAAACGTTTAAAAAACTGTATCGATGCACCAATTTTACTTTATTTTAAGGGTGATGCAGATTTAAACCATCCACGAATAATTAGTATTGTAGGCACACGAAATGCTACCGATTACGGGAAAAATCTTTGTAAGCAGTTGTGCGAAGTTCTTTCTGCTTATGATGTATTAGTTGTTTGTGGATTGGCTTATGGTATTGATGTAGCAGCACATAAAGAATGTATAGTAAATAACATTCCTACGGTTGGCGTTCTTGGCCATGGATTAGATCGCTTATATCCGCAGATACATAAGCCTGTAACACAGAAAATGGTTCTTAATGGGGGTTTGCTTACCGAATATCCGGTCAGAACAAATCCAGATAGACAAAACTTCCCTCAAAGAAACAGAATCATTGCAGGCATTGCTGATGCAACCATCGTGATTGAAGCCTCAATTAAAGGTGGCGCATTAATTACTGCAGAAATAGCAAACTCTTATAATAAGGATGTGTATGCTTTTCCGGGTAGAACAAATGATTTATATTCTGAAGGCTGCAATTTTTTGATTAAAACCAATAGAGCAGGGCTTATAAATAACGCAAACGATTTAATTTATTATTTAGGCTGGGATGATAACACAAAGAAAAAGAAGGCCGAAACCCAAACATCTTTACATATTAACTTAACAGCTCATGAGCAAAAAGTTGTTGATGCTTTGCAAAACAGCCCACTTGCTATCGATGAGTTATCAATCGAGGCCGACATCCAGCAAAGCAAACTGGCCATTATTCTTTTAACTTTAGAAATGCAAGGCATCATTATATCCTTGCCGGGCAAAGTTTATAAGCTTGCTTAGAGGCTTTTTGTAACGCATTTAATTTTTATGGAAGATTTTTTGTAGGAAGTTGTTTTCCTTTGAAAATTTGACTTTTCGTATTAAACCCGGTAGAGCCAGATAGCCCAGAATGAAGCGTAGCGAAATGAGGACTATAGGCGATGACGGGACTAAAGCATCTATGAAAACCGAAGTGTTGATTTTCAAAAAAAAATAACAACAGCTAATAATTTTAAAAACTATAGCTGCCAGAAAAACCAATATCGCATTTTACCCAATAATCAATCTATAATGCCTATGATATTTATAGATTAAGAAATTTAATTCTATTAAATCTTAAATTTTAAAATTTTGTTTCAAATAAAATATAGTTTGTAAAATACTTAATGCCTTTGCTTAATTTTGTATCATGTGGTATAATAATATTCTCGAAACTATTGGCAACACGCCTTTAGTAAAATTAAATACAATTACTAAAAACGTACCTGGTACAATTCTGGCTAAAATAGAAACTACAAATCCGGGTAACTCAATTAAAGACCGTATGGCGGTTAAAATGATTGAAGATGCCGAAAGAAGCGGTAAATTGAAGCCTGGTGGAACAATTATAGAAGGAACTTCTGGTAATACCGGAATGGGTTTGGCTATGGCTGCCATTATTAAAGGTTACAAATGCATTTTTACAACAACTGATAAACAATCGAAAGAGAAAGTAGATGCTTTACGTGCTTTTGGTGCTGAGGTAATTGTTTGCCCAACAAATGTTGAACCAGAAGACCCTCGCTCATATTATTCGGTTTCATCACGCTTAGAGCGTGAAGTGCCAAACTCCTGGAAACCAAATCAGTATGATAATTTAGCAAATTCTGCAGCGCATTACGAGCAAACTGGTCCGGAGATTTGGGAACAAACTGAAGGAAAAATTACGCACTTGGTGGTAGGTGTTGGTACCGGTGGTACGATTTCTGGAACTGGAAAATATTTAAAAGAAAAAAATCCAAATATTCAGATTTGGGGGATTGATACTTATGGTTCGGTTTTTAAAAAATATAAGGAAACCGGCATATTTGACAAGGATGAAATTTATCCTTACATCACCGAAGGTATTGGTGAAGATTTTTTACCTGCCAACGTAAACTTTGATGTAATTGATTTATTTGAAAAAGTAACCGATAAAGATGCGGCTTTAATGACGCGTGATATTGCCCGTAAAGAAGGAATTTTTGTTGGTAATTCGGCTGGTGCAGCAATTGGTGGTTTAATTCAGTTAAAAGATAAATTAAAACCTGAAGATGTTGTTGTGGTTATTTTCCACGACCATGGAAGCCGTTACATGGGCAAAATGTATAATGAAGATTGGTTACGCGAACGAGGTTTTTTACAAGATGAAAAGTTGACTGCAAAATCGATTTTAGCTAAAAAAGAGGCTACCGAAATTGTAACACTTGATGCAACAAAATCTGTTCTTGAAGCTATAAACACCATTAAATCGATGAACATTTCTCAGATTCCGGTTACGCAGCAAGGCATGATTGTAGGTAAAATTGCTGAAAGCGATATTTTATCAGCTTTGCTTGAAAACCCTGGATTAAAGTCTGCTCCAATTTCAGAAATCATGACATCAACTTTCCCATTCGTTGATTTAAACACATCAATTGATAAAATTTCATCTTTAATTAATAAAGAAAATTCTGCGGTTTTAGTAGAAGATGAATCGGGTAAGATTGAAATTATAACGCAGTATGATATTATAAATGCGATTTCGGGGTAGGGATTTCTAATACGGTCGTCATTGCGAGGCACGAAGCAATCCAAATGCTTTGGGTTTTCAAGTAGCGACTGTTAAATAGAAGATTGCTTCGTGCCTCGCAATGACGAGAAGCCATAAAAAAACGCCCGGATAAATTCTTATTCGGGCGTTTTTGCGTTAGGCTATTTCCACTCTAAACTTTCCACTTTAAACTTTCCACTCTAAACTCTAAACTTTCCACTTTAAACTTTAATGGCTTGGCGCATCAGCATTTACACGCTTAATTTGCGCACCTAAAGCACGTAAACGTGTATCAATGTCTTGGTAGCCACGCTCAATCTGCTCAATGTTATAAATTGTCGATTTACCTTCGGCAGATAAAGCAGCAATTAGCAATGAAACTCCGGCTCTAATATCAGGAGAAGTCATGCTGATGCCACGAAGTTTATATTTCTTATCTATTCCGTTAACTGTAGCACGGTGTGGGTCGCAAAGAATAATTTGAGCACCCATATCAATCAATTTATCCACAAAGAATAAACGGCTTTCGAACATTTTCTGATGGATTAAAACGTTTCCTTTCGCTTGTGTAGCTACAACCAAAACAATGCTCAATAAATCTGGCGTAAAGCCCGGCCATGGAGAATCTGCAATGGTTAAAATTGAGCCATCAATAAAAGTATCAATTTCGTAATGCTTTTGCGATGGTACGTATATATCATCACCTCTGCGTTCTAGTTTAATACCTAATTTTTTAAAAACTTCAGGAATCACACCGAGTTCATCATAACAAACGTTTTTGATGGTAATTTCCGATTCCGTCATTGCAGCCATACCAATAAAAGAGCCAATCTCAATCATATCTGGCAACATTCTGTGTTCAGTACCGCCCAAAACTTTAACACCTTCAATGGTTAATAAGTTAGAGCCAATACCCGAAATTTTTGCACCCATGCGGTTAAGCATTTTACAAAGTTGTTGTAAATATGGCTCGCAAGCGGCGTTATAAATAGTAGTTGTTCCTTTAGCTAAAACTGCGGCCATTACAATGTTTGCCGTTCCGGTTACCGATGCCTCATCTAACAAAATATAAGCACCTTGTAAATTTGTGGCATCAACATTAAAAAAGGCTTTTTTACTATCATAAACAAACTTTGCACCTAACTTTTCGAAACCTATAAAGTGCGTATCCAACCTTCTTCTGCCAATTTTATCGCCACCTGGCTTAGGGATTGCAGCTTTACCAAAACGAGCCAATAACGGACCAACAATCATAATCGAGCCACGTAAACCACCGCCTTTAGCCTTAAAAGTTTCCGATTCAAAGAAATTTAAATTGATATTTTTCGCCTCGAAAGTGTAAGTGTCTTTATTAATGCGCTCTACGCTAACGCCTAAATCGCCTAATAATTCAATCAGTTTATTTACATCTTTAATATCCGGAATATTGCTGATGGTTACTTTTTCTTGTGTAAGCAATACAGCCGATAAAATCTGTAATGCCTCGTTCTTGGCGCCTTGTGGAGTAATTTCGCCTTTTAATTTAATTCCGCCTGTTATTTCAAATGCGTTCATATATCTTTTAGTATTTAGTAAAGTATCAGGTATCTAGATTGGGCAGATTAAACTTCCGCCTTTCACCTTCTGCCATTTACCTTTCCTTTAATATTTAGGTTTGTTGTTATTATTGCGTCCGCGATTATTGTTATTATTATTATTCTGACGGTTTTTGCCGTTGTTATTATTATTGTTATTGCTGCGGCCTCGGTTATTGTTATTATTATTTTGACGAGGATTTTGAGCTCTAAACTCAACTTTCGCCAAATTAACACCCTCATCTAAAGAAAGCAATCCGCCAGATAGATATTTCAAATCTTTAATAATCGTATCGTCGCTCACATTATCCTTATTCCAGGTAACATAAGCCATTTTCATAAAGTTTGCAATACCTTGTACCATTGCTTTTTTGTGCTCCGGATTTTGCTCACCCATCGCTTTTTCAATCAAATTCTCAACCGTTTTACCATAGTGTTTATAGGTAATTCTTTGTTGAGGATAAGGCAGAGGCTCTGGTTTTTTAAAAGCATTTTCGGGCAAAGGCTTTGGATAAGGACTTTCTACATCAATCTGGTAGCCAGAAATAATGTGTAAATGGTCCCAAAGTTTGTGCTTAAAATCGGCAACATCGCGTAAATGCGGTTGCAAAAATCCCATCAGGTCAATTACTGCCTGGGCATATTTATTACGTTCTTCAATGGTTGGCAATTCGCAAATATACTTCACCATATTCTGAACATTGCGGCCATATTCCGATAAAATCAAATGGCTACGTGTAGTATTATAATCAAAATTCATGTACAGATAATTTAATGGATAAATTTTCCGGCGATACGAATTATGAAATAACCAGGAGAGATTAGGTTAAGAATTCACCGAAATGTCTATTGCCGGACTTTCGTTATTTATTTTCAAAGATAATTAAATTTACGATTTCAGGGTTACGATTTTAGATTTTATTTTGGAAATGAGCGTTCAGTATTCCTTTTGAATTTGCAGCCCTGCTATCACTTCAAGTCCTCGCTCTTTCCTCACTCCGGGCTTTCCGTTTTTATCAGGTTTATTTAACAAAGAACTGTGCTTTCTAGGCTAGTGTACGTCATTGCGAAATCGATTTTTCATCGGTTGAAGCAATCTGTAGAAATAGAAACTGTAAAATAACGTGTTACGGATATAAAATATAAAAAAATCGTAAAATAAGATTGCCGTGGCTGAAAAAGCCTCACAATGACGACTTCTCAATTTTCCGTGTTTCCGTAGCAAAAAAACAACAAATTTCAAAGATTTCTCGGCTTCGCTCGAAATGACGAGACTATATTTTTCCGTGTTTCCGTGGCAAAAAATTACATTTCATCACTATTCTTTGGATAATCGAAGAAAACCAAATCACCGGTTCCTTTGCTAATCATCTTCCAAGAATCAAAAGGAAAAGACATTAGCACCATTCCGGCTGTAGGGATGTTGTAAATATCGGCATCACTTAATTCATTGGCTAAATCTGTAAATCCAGGATTGTGGCCAAACATAACTATAATATCGGCAGCATCGTCTAATCCATTCACAACCTTTAAAAGCGTAGTCGTATTCGCTTCGTAAATAGATTCTTCATATCGAATATCATCAACGTTATAAGCTTCTGCGAAAAATTTCGCGGTAGTTTTTGCTCGCTTCGCCGGACTGCTCACTATCAAATCGAATTTAAAACCTTTTTTCAATAAACGTTCTGCCATTTCAGGCACATTTTCTTTACCACGTTTGTTTAATGGTCTGTCGAAATCTTTTAAATCTAAATTTCCCCAATCCGATTTTCCGTGACGTACCAGAAGTAATTGCTTAGCCATTTAGTTTTTCTTTAATTTTATTTACAACTGTTTCAGGATGAATTAAATCCATGCAGTTTTCAACACCGCACAAGCACGGTTTGTTTCCATAAATTGAATTTGGCCTTGCCGGATGGTCGATTTGAATGCAGTCGGTTTCAGATTGACCATAACCTAAAAAACCTGCATAAGGATGTGTTGGTCCCCAAATAGAAACTACGGGCACACCAACCAAGGCAGCCATGTGCATGCCAGAAGAGTCCATGCTTAACATTAAATCGAGGTTTGAGATAATGGCTAATTCTTCAGTTAAATTAAAATTACCAATTAAATTATAGGTGTTTGAGTAAGCTTTGGCCCATTTTTCAGCAGTGGCTTGTTCGGTTTTACCACCACCAAAAATTAAAAGCTCGTACCCTGCCAAACTTAACGAAGAAATTACCCGCTCCATTTTTTCAAGAGGGTAAACTTTATAAATGTGTTGTGCAAAAGGGGAGATGCCTATTTTTTTTGCATTATTAAGAAATAAATTTTCAGCCTTTGCCGGAATTTTTTGCGGTGCGTTATTAAGCTTATGACTTAAATTAACATCAAAATCTAATTGCCTGAAAACATCTGCATAACGTTCAACAGTGTGGCGCAAAGGCTTAAATATTTTATTAACAGAACGGGTTAAAGCTTTTTTTTCAGCTCTGCCCTTATCAATTCTTTTAATTTTTAAACCTGATAATCTAAAAAAGGTACAAAGCGCTCTGCTCCGCAAATTATCATGCAAATCGGCTATAGAAGTGGGATTGTAGTTTTTAAGTTCCTGAAAAAGCTTATACAAGCCATTTAAGCCTTTATGAATGGTTTTAGGCTTTATGGCATGAAACGTTACATTATCAATACCATTAAAAAACGGTTCAAAAGCCTCTCTGCTAACCATTATCAGCTCTGTTGATGGATGCTGTTCTGAAAATTCCTTTAAAACAGATGCAACCATAGCTACATCGCCCATAGCCGAAAAACGTAAAACGATGATTCTTTTGGTTGTTGCCATGGTATTTTAACTCGGTCGCCATTGCGAGGTACGAAGCAATCTCTCTATAGAACATAGATTGCTTCTTGCCTCGCAATGACGAGTTGAAACTATCATTTTTCTTGATACAAAACCGGGTTTAAACTTGGGTCGTTGTACATTTTCATCTGTTTATACACTTTCATGTATTTTTTGCCGGCCTCAATATCGGCTAATAATTCATCAATACTTTTAGATAAATCATCGCGTTGCGATAATAAAATATTTAGTTTGATTTGGCATGTTTCACGGTGCTCAGCCGAGGCACTTTCACGCCCGGCTTCTTCTTGCATGTGGTAAATTTTCAAAGCCAAAATAGAAAGTCTGTCTATTGCCCAAGCCGGACTTTCGGTATTAACTTTTGCATCCGGCAGAGCCGATATACTTTTGTAAAGATTTAAGAAATAGCCATCAATAAACTCAACCATATCTGTACGAACCTGGTTTTGTGCGTCAATGCGTCTTTTCCAATTTAAGCCTTCAACAGGGTCAATCTGTGGATTGCGAACAACATCTTCCATGTGCCATTGGGCGGTGTCAATCCAGTTTTTAATGTAAAAAAGATGCTCTAAACTATCAGCAGTATATGGGTTTTCAACCAGATGGTCTATATCATCAAACTTATGGTAATCTGTTATAACCTGATTAAATACGCGGTTGGCAATTTCACTTATCATTGGACAAAGATATTAAAAGATTATATAGATTTTTCCTTCGGGTTGATTACACAGATTTTGAGATTGCACAGATTTAAGGATTACACTGATTTTTACCTTTGGTTTGTTTTCCCTAAACCCTAAACCCTAAACCCTAAACCCTAAACCTTTTGCCTTCAAAATACGCTGTTATCTCCTGCAAGGAAAATGCATTAAGGCATTTGTCTGCACTTAAGCCGCCTTTTCTGGCAACCAAAATTCCGTAGCGCATATCATGAAAACCTTCAGTTCTATGTGCATCAGGATTAACAGAAAGCAAAACACCTTTTTCCAGAGCATAATGATGCCAACGCCAGTCTAAATCTAAACGTAAAGGATTCGCATTGATTTCGATAACTACATTGTTGGCGGCACAAGCATCGATAATTTTTTTATAATCTATTGGATAACCTGCACGGCTTAACAATAAACGGCCAGTTGGGTGTCCTAAAATTGTTGTGTATGGATTTTCAATCGCTTTTAACAAACGATTTGTAGCTTTTTGCTCATCCATACGCAAATTGCTGTGAACAGATGCGACCACAAAATCAAATGTTTTCAAAATCTCATCCGAATAATCTAAAGAGCCATCGCTTAAAATGTCGCTTTCTATTCCCTTAAATATTTTAAATGGCGCTAGTTTTTTATTCAGTTCGTCAATTTCCTGATGCTGACCAAAAACACGTTGCTCACTTAAGCCTTTTGCGTAAACAGCAGTTTTTGAATGGTCGCAGATGCCTAGATATTGCAGATTTAAAGTGTCTTTGCAATAAACGGCCATCTGTTCGAGCGTATGTACACCATCACTCCAGGTAGAGTGATTATGCAAACTGCCTTTTAAATCATCGTAGGTGATTAATTTGGGCAGTTTGTTATCCTTGGCTATGTTAATTTCGTCAAAATCTTCACGTAGTTCAGGTTCAATGTAGGCCAATCCGGCTTTGCTGTAAATTTCTTGCTCATTTGCAAAAGGACCATCGCCAGCTAAAGCCAAAACTTTTCCTACATGTTCTGCATTTCCGGTTAATTTAAACCATGCTAAGTAGAAATCAGCTTTATCATAAACATATATCTTAATTCTTAAACCGGCTTCGGTAGTGGCAATAAATGCTTCCTCAGCAGGAATTAGTGAGAGTTTATCGAAATTTGGCAATTCAGCAATAACATCCTCTAAATGCTCTGCACCAATAACAATTTCTAATTCATCAATAATTTCGCAAGCCCTGCGGTATTGTCCCGCAAAAGCGATTAAAGAATGGTTATCAACAGGAATTAACCATCTTGAGAGTTCATCAAGAACAGAAATGGCGAAGGCCTCAACCTGAGCGTATAAAAATCTTCCGTTTGCGGCAAGTTTAAATTCTATAGCATTTTTGATTTCCTCCTGGGTTTTTAAACCAAAGCCTTTGGCTTCAATCAGTCGGTTTTCATTGCAGGCATAATACAATTCCCCAATACTTTCAATTCCAAGTGTTCGCCAAATAATTAAAATCTTTTTAGGTCCGATTCCCTTAATACCAAGCATTTCAATAATGCCTTCGGGTGTTTGCTGAACAATATCATTCAGTTCCTTTAATTCTCCCGTTTCTAATAATTCAATAATTTTTGCCGCCAAACTTTTACCAATGCCTTCAATTTTATCAATCTCATCAACAGGTTTATCTTTTAAAGCAAATGGTAGTTTATCAACCTTAAAATAAGCGTTTGCAATTGATTTTATTTTAAAAGGGTTCTCTTCATGCAGCTCCATTAGCTGTGAAAGCAGGCGCAAAGTACGGGCGATGGTTTTATTTTCCATAAGGAGCTAAAGTTAGAAACAATAATTTTTAAACTGCAAATGTTGCTTTGATTTAAAAAATTCTTTAAAAGAAAAACGCCAGGAAATACAGTAATTCTGGATTTCCTGGCGTCTAATATTTTTTATAATTTATTTTATTACCGCTTCGAAAGGCATTCTGGCTTGAATACCAGAGCTTGCCATTACTTTTTTAACCTGTTTGTAAAGCAAATAATTTTCTCCCAACTCTTGTTTAGCGTAATAAGTTTTAATTCTGTCTGTACCTTGGTCAAGAAAAGATTTTAATGGGTCGATAACATCAGGATATTCTACAACTTTAAAATCTTTTACTTTTGCTTTTCTGGCTGCTGCATTAATGGCATCATTAAAGCTTCCGATTTTATCGGCTAAACCGATTTGAACGGCATCCGTTCCAATCCAAACGTGTCCGCCGCCAATGCTGTCGATATAAGCTTTACTTTTCTTTCTACCATCAGCTACGCGGGTTATGAAACCATTGTAAATTCTATTTAATTCGTTTTGGATGATGAAGCGTTCGCCTTCTGTCATTGGGCGGTTTGTTGCCATTATATCAGCATATTTACCCGTTTTAACACCATCAAAAGTAATTCCTAATTTATTGGTCATTAAGTTTTGGAAATTTGGTATCAAGCCAAAAACACCAATAGAGCCGGTAATTGTATTGGGTTGCACGAAAATGCTATCAGCTGCACAACCAATATAATATCCGCCAGATGCGGCAACATCTCCAAAAGAAGCAATTACCGGTTTCTCTTTTTTGGTAAGCACAATTTCTCTCCAGATAACATCAGAAGCCAAAGCACTGCCGCCTGGAGAATTTACACGGATAACGATTGCTTTAATGTCATCATCTAATCTGGCTTTTCTAATCGCTCTTGAAATTCTCTCTGAACCAATTTCAGTATCAGAGCCTTCGCCGCCAGTGATTTCACCACTGGCGTAAACAATGGCTACTTTATTTTTGCTATCGCCAGACGAACTTACATTTTTTGCATAATCATTAATAGAAACGGAGCTTATACTTTGTTTTTTAGTTTTGCCGGAAATTGATTTTAATTCTTCTAAAATCTCATCTTTGTATTTAAGTGCATCAACCATTTTATAGTTCAATGCATCTTTAGGTTCTCTAATTTTATAATTATCAGCTATGCTGTATAAACTATCTTTTTGAATGCTACGTGTTTGAGCAATATCTGTTAAAAAAGTGTTGTATAAACCACCCACGTATGCGGTAACTTGTTTACGGTTATAATCGCTCATTTTATCCAGTATAAAAGGCTCTACCGCACTTTTGTAATTTCCAACGCGAATAACCTGCATTTCTACGCCAACTTTTTCTAATGTTCCTTTAAAGAAAGTAAGTTCTGAACTAAATCCTTTAAACTCTAAAGCGCCTTCCGGATTCAGGTATATTTTATCGGCCGCTGAGGCCAAATAATAAGCGCCCTGGGTGTATACCTCACTGTAA
The DNA here is from genome assembly GCF_920984695.1 of Pedobacter sp. Leaf132. Taxonomy (NCBI): domain Bacteria; kingdom Pseudomonadati; phylum Bacteroidota; class Sphingobacteriia; order Sphingobacteriales; family Sphingobacteriaceae; genus Pedobacter; species Pedobacter sp. Leaf132. The sequence continues at coordinate 208,229 of NZ_CAKLBO010000003.1, forward strand.
GAAATAATCTTTTTATGAGATTTTTTAAAGTCGATTAATGCATTTCTTACCTCCCGCAAGGTTGCAAAACCAGCATTAGGGCTGCTTACATTAAGATAAATACATTTGATGTTATCATCAGATTTAGCTTTTTTAATAGATTTTAATAAATCCTGTAATCCTATTCCGTCTTTTTCTTCGCCTCCAACAATTGGTAAATTCCCGAATGGATTTTTTGGTGTACGTTCGGTAATGGCTTGGTCGAGGTTTAAATATAATATAGAATTGCTGCTAACCGATACGGTTTTATCATCATCGATTGATGAAATGGCGGCAACAATCACCACAAAGCAAATAACAAATACAATTACAATGGATAGGAAAAAACCTAACATCGAAGCAAATAAATACTTAAAAAAATCTCTCATTTAAATGTTTTAATTTTGTGGTGTAAAGATATAAAATACACAGCGCATATATGGCATTAGAGCAAACAACTGCTTATTTGTTACTAGGTGGAAATTTAGGTGATAGGGAGAGGAATTTAGAAGATGCTATAGAGCTTTTAGATAAAGAAGTTGGTAAAGTTTTAAGTAAATCTTCTGTTTATGAAACAGCGGCCTGGGGAAAAACTGACCAACCATCGTTTTTAAATCAGGCAATTAGCTTAAATACTAAGCAAAATGCGCTTGAAGTTTTGGAAAAAGCACTGGCAATAGAACAAAAACTAGGACGCATACGCAAAGAAAAATGGGGTGAACGACTAATAGATATTGATTTAATTTTATTTGGGGATGAGGTTATTGATATTGAAGGAAAGTTGCAAATTCCTCATCCTCAGATGCAGAATAGAAAATTTGTGATGCAACCTTTGGCAGAAATTGCTCCGGATGTTGTGCATCCAATTATCAAAAAAACCATATCAGAAATAGCCCTAAATATTTCTGATAATTTAGAGGTTAAGAAAATCTAATTGCTTAAGTTTGAAATATGGAAGATAATTATGATAATCATCCCTTAGATTTATCATATCTTGTTGAAATGGTTGGTCATGATCCTGAATTCATGATTGAAATTTTTGAAACATTTATTGAGCAAACACCTTTTTATGTTGCAGAACTTGAAGACGCACTTTACCTGAAAAACTTGAAAAAGGTGGCTGATTGTGCCCACAAAATTAAACCAACATTTACCTACGTTGGCAGAACTGATGTTAGAGAATTTGTGCATACCATAGAGCGTAGCGCCCGCGAGCTGGTAGAACTGGATACCTTGCCTCAAAGGCTAAAGCAACTACATCAAATGCTCGAAACCATTTATATTCAGATAGAGCGATCTATATCAGAAGTAAGAACTAAATATAATATGAGTTAATTATTGTATTGTGCTTTTTGCTTTGAAATGCAAAAAGGATAAGGCAATGTAAAGCACCAAAACAAAGGGGATAGCTGCAAACTTTAATACAGCAATTAAAATGGCCGATAAAATCAGAAAAATAAATTTCATTTTATTTTTTGCCCAGCTTAAATCACTAAATTTTAAAGAAAATATTTTTATTTCGCTAACCAATAAAAAACTAGTTACCGCAGTAATTGCCACTAATAAAATTGTTGAGCCAATTACCTGAGGATAATCAGTGGCGATAAATGGCAAAGAGCAAATAAAAAGCGTATTCATTGGTGTGTTTAAGCCAATAAAATCTTCTGTTTGCCTTTCATCATTATTAAATTTTGCCAAGCGCAGCGCAGAAAATACAGTTATGAAAAAGCCGAGGTATGGAAGGTAGTCTGAGCTGTAATCGCTTAATTTAAATAGTTGAAACATTATTACACCCGGTAAGAAACCAAAACTTACCATATCTGCCAGTGAGTCTAAATCTTTTCCAATTGCCGATTTTACATTCAAAAGGCGAGCAACCATGCCATCAAAAAAATCGAAAATACCTGACAGCACAACAAAATAAGCTGCAGATTGTAAATCGCCTTTAAACGCAAAAACGATTCCGATGCAGCCAGAAAAAAGGTTTGCACAGGTAATCGCATTAGGGATATGCCTTTTCATTAAGTTTTAAGTTATACGTTATAAGTTTTAAGTGGCATGTTTACTTAAAACTTACCACTTAAAACTTACCACTTTCTAGCTGTTCATCGAAATTAAAAATTCTTCGTTGCTTTTTGTGCCTTTTATTTGTGCTTGTACAAATTCCATTGCTTCCTGACTGTTCATATCGGCAAGGTGATTACGAAGAATCCAAACACGTTGTAAAGTATCTCTGTCGTGTAATAAATCATCGCGACGAGTACTCGATGCAGTAATGTCAATTGCCGGGAAGATACGTTTGTTCGATAATTTACGGTCTAATTGTAACTCCATGTTACCAGTACCTTTAAATTCTTCGAAAATTACCTCATCCATTTTAGAACCTGTATCGGTTAGGGCTGTTGCTAAAATTGTTAACGAACCACCATTTTCTATGTTACGGGCAGCACCAAAGAAACGTTTTGGTTTGTGTAAAGCATTTGCATCAACACCACCAGATAAAATTTTACCAGAAGCCGGTGCTGTGGTATTGTAAGCTCTGGCTAAACGAGTAATCGAATCTAAAAGGATAACAACATCATGGCCGCTTTCTACCAAACGTTTAGATTTTTCTAAAACAATATTGGCGATTTTTACGTGGCGTTCAGCAGGCTCATCAAAAGTTGATGCAATAACCTCAGCTCTAACACTTCTGGCCATATCAGTAACCTCTTCAGGGCGTTCATCAATTAAAAGAATAATTAAGTAAACCTCCGGATGATTCTTCGCAATTGCATTTGCAACTTCTTTTAGTAAATTGGTTTTACCTGTTTTTGGTTGTGCAACAATTAAACCACGCTGACCTTTACCAATTGGCGTAAATAAATCCATTATACGAGTTGAATAGTTATTCGTATCCGTAAAAAGATTTAATCTTTCAGTCGGGAAAAGTGGTGTTAAATAATCGAAAGGAACACGGTCGCGAACTTCTGCAGGGATTCTGCCATTAATTGTTTCAACACGAACGAGTGGGAAATATTTTTCGCCTTCTTTTGGCGGACGGATGCTACCTTTAACCGTATCACCTGTTTTTAAACCAAAAAGTTTTATTTGCGATTGCGATACGTAAATATCATCAGGAGAGGTTAAATAGTTATAATCTGCAGAACGTAAGAAACCATAACCATCAGGCATAATTTCTAAAACGCCTTCGTTTGTAATTACGTTATCAAAATCTAAATTCGAATAACTGTTTTCATTTTTATGATGATTACCTCCTCCGGGTTGTTTCTGCTGACGATTGTCATCACGTTGAGGCTTATCTTGTTTTTCTCTCTGCTCTTGTCTTTGTTTAGGAGCCGGAGCCACAACTTCTGCACTTTCTTCTAATAAAGCAGAAATGGGTTTGCTACTTACTTCTTCCGATTCTACTATACGATCTGGTTGTGTTTCTTGTTGCTGATGTTGAGGCTCATCAAATAAGGTGATAGAATCTCTTTTATTTTCAATTGGAGCTGGTGCTTCATCTTTTGATAATCTAGCTCTTTTTTTAACCGGTTTATCAGCAGTTGCAACATCTGCATCAGCTTTAACTGTTTTATCAGCTTTAACTGCTTTGGTTTTTGGTGCAGAAGCTACAACAACAGGTTCGCTTTCACTATAAGGGTCTGCACCTGATTTAGCTGCATTTATAATTTCCTGCTGGTGTAATAGTACTTCAACAAGATCAATTTTTCTTAGAGAATCGGCACCTTCAATGCCATAGGTTTTTGCAAGCTCACGTAATTCGGGAGTGAGCTTTTCATTTAATTCTGTTTTGCTAAACATTCTAAATATATATGTTTCAAGAAATTTTAAATTTTTTTACAACAGATGTTTTCTATTGTAAATCTGCTATGGCTAAAATATTTGTGCTAGTTTTAAAGCCAAGCGGTTAAATTGTGTATAAAATCTTAAAGCCGTAAAACCAGAAGTGAGTGATTTTCTGAGTACTCAAAATGGTTTTAAAGTTGTTTACAAGCTGAATAGAAACGATTAATCGCTTTTAGAAAATGGTAACAAAAAACAAATCTTGATAATTTTTTTCTGGGATATTCAGATAAACGATTGAGAAATTATGTTGCAATTGTATGTATTTGAAACGTAATCCGCAAGAAAAAGTTTAAAATGTTTATAAAAATAATTAATTGGGGCATATTTTAATTGGTCTTAAAACTTAAAAAACCTCATATTTGCAGCAAATAAGCCCATATATGACCAAGCAGCAACTTTTTGAGCAGATACAAAAAAAACGTTCTTTTTTATGCGTTGGATTAGATTCTTCCTTAGAAAAAATCCCTCAGCATCTGCTAAAGTATGAAAATCCTATTCTAGAATTTAATAAGCAAATTATTGATGCCACTAAGGATTTATGTGTTGCTTATAAGCCAAATACTGCATTTTACGAATGTTATGGCAAAAAAGGTTGGGAAACGCTTATCGAAACTTGGAAATATATTCCTAAAGATGTTTTTAGTATTGCCGATGCCAAGCGTGGCGATATCGGAAATACATCTGCAATGTATGCAGAAACTTTTTTTAATGAGCAATCTTCAGAAATGAGTTTCGATTCGGTTACTGTTGCACCCTACATGGGAAGCGATTCTGTAACACCTTTTTTAACTTTTAAAGATAAATGGGTCATTCTTTTGGCCTTAACTTCAAATTCTGGTCATGCTGATTTTCAGTTACAAGAAATAGGAGACGATAAGCTTTTCGAAAAGGTGCTAAAAACTTCTCAGCAATGGGCAACAGACGAACAAATGATGTACGTTGTGGGTGCCACTCGTGGCGCTGCATTTGCAGATGTGCGTAAACTTGCCCCAAATCATTTTCTCTTGGTTCCGGGTGTAGGTGCACAAGGCGGCGATTTAAAAGAAGTATGTAAATATGGCTTGAATTCGCAATGCGGATTATTAATTAATTCATCAAGAGGGATTATTTATGCTGGCAAGGGCGAAGATTTTGCTGAAAAGGCTAGGGAAGAAGCTTTAAAGTTGCAGCAAGAAATGGAAGGGATTTTGGTTGAGGCAAATTTGGTTTAGCCACAGATTTACAGATTTTATTTTTTGCCACATAAGCACTGAAGACACGGAGAAATAAAATTAAAATTCGGTGTTAATTTACGTTTCCATGGTTAAATCCCTTTCTCTTTACGCAAAGCTTGGCATTCTTGGCGGTTAATCTCTACACATATATGAAATCCAAAATAGATTTAAAACTTATCCTTGCCTTAACTGGCGTTGCACTTATTTGGGGCACAACTTATTTGGGCATCCGCGTTGCTGTAGAAAGCATACCAGCTTGGTATGTAACGGCCATTCGCCAAACCATTGCTTCGCTGATTATATTAATCATCCTTATCAAACAAAAAGAATTGAAATGGATTGGCTGGTCGAGCTTTAAGCGCCAGATTTTACTTTCGTTATTAATGGTTGTTATTGCAAACGGAATGACAACTGTTGCTGAGAAGACAATTCCTAGCGGATTAACCTCCTTAATTAATGCAACATCACCACTGTTGGTATTTTTGGGTTGTGTATTTCTTGGTATTCAAAAACCAAGTTTAAAAGGATTTATCGGGGTGTTTATTGGCTTTTTAGGCATTGTATTTATTTTTAGAGATGGTATTAGCGATTTACTCGATCCAGGATATCGTAATGGGATTTTATCTTTAATTATCGCAGTTACCGGGTGGACCATTGGTACAATATACTCTAAAAAACATAGTGGTAAACCTCAGTACATATTCTTAAATCTATTTTATCAATTTGTTTTTTCGGCAATTGTTCAGTTTGGCTTAGCAGTAATTTTTTCTGGCAAAGCCGATGTAAACGCTTGGAAAACCGAAAGCATTTTCGCTGCAGTTTATCTCGCAATTTTTGGTTCGGTTCTTGGGTATTTCTGTTATCATTATGCTTTAAAGAAAGTTTCTGCATCAGAAGTTTCTATTCTTACCTATTTTAATACAGTTATTGCGATTTTTTTAGGCTGGCTTATCTTGAACGAGCATGTAGATGTGGATTTAATTGTTGCAACGGTTTTAATCATTGCAGGCGTTTTTATCACCAATTACAAGAAGAAAGCAGAACTTTCTTAGTCTCAACAAAACTTCATACTTAATTTATTGCAGCATCTCTTTTCTTCGAAACCCTGAAATGAGTTCTGTTGATATGAAAAAGATGATAAAGCTTTTAGGAATAATTTTTATCTTCAATAATGAATTTTCCAGAAGATTTTCTTCATTATGTTTGGCAATTTAGGTCATTTGATAATAGTAATTTACAGACTTCCACAGGCGATGATTTAAAAATTATCCATCAGGGTTTTCTGAATAAAAATTCTGGCCCAGATTTTAGTAATGCCAAAATACAAATAGGTGCGACTATTTGGGCTGGTAACATTGAAATTCACCTCAAATCGTCAGATTGGTTAAAACATAATCATCAAACAGATAGCAGTTATGAAAATGTTATACTTCATGTAGTTTATGAAAATGATGCTGAAGTTAATCGTATTGATGGTTCGGTTTTGCCAGTATTGGAATTAAAAAATCGTATCTCCATTGATTTGATAACAAAATATGAGCATCTGTTTTTAAATCTCACAGACTTTCCATGTATTGGCCAAATTAACACAGTTGATAAATTGATTATTGATTCATTTTTATCCAGAACTTTAATTGAAAGGTTTGAGCAAAAGGCTGAAATTGTTATTAACACGCTGAACGAATTAAATGGTAGTTGGGATGAAACCTTCTACCGTTTCATGGCTCGAAATTTCGGGTTTAAGGTTAATGCTTTGCCCTTTGAACTATTTGCCAAAGCCATTCCACAGCAAATTTATGCAAAACACAAAGACAATCAGATGCAGATAGAAGCGCTGGTTTTTGGTGGGGCAGGCTTTTTAAGTGAGCACTTTACAGAAGATTATCCGCTAAAATTGAAGCAAGAATTTCAGTTTTTGCAGAAAAAATATGCAATTAAGCCTCTTGAAGCCACAATTTGGAAATTTATGCGCATGCGCCCGCAAAATTTCCCAACTATTCGTTTGGCTCAGTTTGCTGCATTAATTGTTAAAGCAAATCATCTTTTTTCGAAAATTATGGAGATTAAAGATATAAATGAGTTGAGAAGCTTGTTTGAAAACCTTCCTGTAAATGATTTCTGGAAGAAGCATTACCATTTCAAAAAAACTGCTCATGGTGTTAATACACAAATAGGCAAAACCTCAATTGATAATATTTTATTGAATACAGTTGCCTTATTTCTTTTTGCTTATGGCAAGCATACCGGAACACAATTTTATATAAGCAGGGCCATAAAATTGTTGGAGAGTTTGCCTACCGAACAAAATGCAATTACAGACAAGTTTGTTTCAGCAGGCGTTAAGATAGAAAATGCTTTCTCTTCGCAGGGCATCATACAGTTAAAAAAGCAATACTGCGATGAGAAAAAATGTCTATCTTGTGGAATTGGCATCAAAATTTTAAAGCAAGCTTAATTTTATAATTCATTCAAAACTTTCTAACTATCTAATGGTTTTAGCATTATGGAATTCCCACACGAATTAAAAGAACTTTATCCAAATAAAATTATCGAAGTAAGAGGAAATGCCGATGCTTTAACGGTTATTTTGAAGGCGGATGTGGATATTGAGCAATTCAAAAATGAACTCAAAAAAAAATATTCTGGCTTAGAAGAACAACAGATTTTATTTATTAAGCACGAAGGCAGGCAAGATTTTGAGAAACTGATTTTGGAATAGATGATTTTCCGTTTGTTTTTAACCAATTATAATTGTTAAATTAGAATTTGATTAATAAATTATTCCGTGTTCTGTAATTGTATTGAAATTAAGATTTAAATAAACTTACAATGTTCCAAAAGATTATTACTTATTTCGAGCAACAAAGCTTTGGCGTATCTACATACTTAGCCAACAAGCTTAATATGAGTACAGCGAAAGTTCGCCTGTTTTTTATTTACTCTTCATTTCTTGCGGTAGGATTTCCAATTCTGTTTTATGTTATGGCAGCAATAGTTTTGGATATAAGGACCTACATGAAAAAGATGAGGTTAAGGATTTGGGAGTAATTTGAAGTTGTACGTATTAGGTTGTACGTATTAGGTTGTACGTTTTAGGTTGTACGTTTTAGGTTGTACGTATTAAGTTGTACGTTTTAGGTTACTTAAAACTTATCACTTAAAACCTACAACTAATCCTCCCTCAAAATCTCTGCAATTTCATTAAATCCCTTTTCAGCGGCCAAATCTGCCGGGAGTTTTCCGCCTTCCATGCGCAAGCTAACTTCAGCGCCATGTTCTAAAAGCAAAATAATTAATTCGATATTACCCAGTTGTGCAGCGGTATGTAAAGGTGCTAACCCAGCTTTCTGACATACGTTTGGATATGCACCAGCATCTAAAAGTAGCTTTGTAATGTTTATATTATTAGCAGCAACAGCAGAATGTATTGGGAAAACGTTAAAACCATTTTTAGAAGCCAAATTTACATCTGCACCTTTTAAAACTAAAAATTTCGCCAAATCTTCATGCCCAAAATAACAAGCCAATCCAAGCGGTGTAAAGCCATCTTCTGAAAAAGCATTTACAAGCTCCGGATTTTGAAATATTAGCTGAGTTGTTGCATCATATTTGCCAACGGCACAAGCTTCAAATAGCGTAAGGTTATCTACAAACTCTGAAATAAGATTTGCAATGTCTTGCTTTTTGTAATAACACGCCAATAATAATGGCGAAACATTATGGGCAGTTTTAGTATTGGCTAATTGCGGATTATTAATCAGCGTTTCTTTTACCGATTGTAAATCTCCAGCTTCAATTTGTTCTTCGAGTTGGCTTATACTCATATAGATTTCTTATTAAATGCGAATTTAAATTAACAAAAAATTAATAAAGTGTAGAAATTTTTGATGAAATAGAAGATTTTATTGAAATAACAATGTTGTGTGTTTTGGGAGTGTATATTGACTAATTAACAAGGAAGCGGGTTTTTGTTTGGAGTAAAGAATTATGATTAGTAAACCTGATAGCAATAGAAATGCTTCTTTTGTGCAACAACTTAAATACGCTGTCATGGTGAGGAACGAACCATCTGCAAGCGATGAAAGACCTGCCTGCCGCAGGAAGGGATTCTTCGTTTCTCAGAATGACATAAGTTTAAAAAAGATTGGAATGAATAGCAGGGCTACAGTACCTATGAAAAGCAAAACCGTAATTTTCTAAATAAAAATCCCGTTTAACCTCTCCAGGACCAAACGGGATAAAACCTAAAACAAAATCCGTTTCATTTGACAAACGTGCAAATGTGTGTTGTAAAATAATAGACTAATTTTTCTGTTTAAGGTTTAATAAGCATTTAATAATTTTATTTAATTTGATGCATCATGTAAAACTCGTAACAGATATTTTATATTTGTTCTTTAATCATATTACGATAGAAAATGGCGGTAAGGGGAAACCAATTTAAAAGCAATACATTCCGAGAAAAAGGTGCAGAAAATGCATCAGGCAGGGCGTCCTCTGGTCGCCAGGCTAAAGAAAAAAGAGAATACTTGCCAAATTTTGATTTGCAGGATGGACGGGCGATAAAAATTGTGGGCTTATTTTTCGTTATACTTTCACTATACTTTTTAATAGCGTTTACCTCGTATTTATTTACCTGGCAAGATGATCAAAGCTATGTTATCGATGCAAACGGTGGATGGGGAAATCTTTTTAAAACCTCAGATGAATTAAAAGAAGCGGGCGTTACAATTCCTGTTGTTCAGAACTGGTTGGGCAAATTTGGCGCTTTATTATCGCACCAATTTATTTACGAATGGTTTGGAATTGCATCATTCCTTTTTGTATTAGCATTCTTTATTATTGGTTATCGTTTGTTATTTAAGGTTAAAATTTTATCAATTTCAAAAACCTTAGGATACAGCTTTTTCTTCTTGTTATTCATTTCTTTAACGCTTGGTTTTGCACATAGTTTCTGGTCTAGTTCGCCACACTTTGTAGAAGGAGAATTTGGTTATTGGAGCAACAAATTATTGGCGGCACAAATTGGTGCTGCAGGTGTTGCGGGTTTAATAGCTTTTGCAGGTTTAACCATTTTAATTATTGCTTATAATATAGATTTTAAATTGCCTGAGCGTAAACAAAAGGAAGTTTATTTAGATAACGAAACCCCTGATTATGTTAATGAGGTAAGAGAAGAATTTTCAAACAGAAGAACCACAGAAGAAATTAATGAGCCAATAGAATTTCCGGTACGTGATAAGCCATCTTTAAATAATGAGCGCAAACAGCAAAATGTTGTTTTACAGCCAAACAGGTTTGAGCAAAAAGAGGAAGAAGAAATTGCTAAGCCAGTTGTTTTAACACCCATGGCAGCAAATTTATCAATAGCTACTGCAGCCGCTGCGGCAATGCCTTTAACGGTAGAGCCAACCATAGAGGAAGAGCATGAGCCTACTTTTACTGTAGAGAAAACTGAAGAAGAGAAAAAATCTGATGATTTAGTAGAACAGTTTGGTAACTACGATGAAAAACTAGATCTATCGGGATATAAATATCCAACGATTGATTTACTTGAGAATTATGGCACCAATAAAATCTCTGTAAATGCAGAAGAACTCGAAGCAAACAAAAATAAGATTGTAGAAACGCTTAACCATTATAACATCGAAATTGATAAGATTAAGGCGACTATTGGTCCAACGGTTACGCTTTATGAAATTATTCCTGCACCTGGCGTAAGAATTTCGAAAATCAAAAATCTGGAAGATGATATAGCTTTATCATTGGCGGCATTAGGTATTCGTATCATAGCTCCAATGCCTGGTAAAGGTACAATTGGTATTGAAGTGCCAAATCAGCATCCGGAAATGGTGCCAATGCGTAGCATTTTAAACACCGAAAAATGGACCTCGAATACAATGGATTTGCCTATTGCTTTAGGTAAAACAATTAGTAATGAAGTGTTTATTGCCGATTTGGCCAAAATGCCTCACTTATTGGTTGCCGGTGCTACTGGTCAGGGTAAATCTGTTGGTATCAATGCAATTTTAGTATCATTATTATTCAAAAAGCACCCGGCACAATTAAAGTTTGTACTTGTTGACCCTAAAAAGGTTGAATTAACGCTTTTCAATAGAATTGAACGCCACTTTTTAGCAAAGTTACCCGGTGAGGCAGATGCAATTATAACAGATACTAAAAAGGTAGTAAACACGCTAAATTCTCTTTGTATCGAAATGGATCAGCGTTACGATTTGCTAAAAGATGCACAAGTAAGAAACTTAAAAGAATATAACGATAAATTCATCAAGCGCAAGCTAAATCCAAATAACGGGCACAGGTTTTTACCTTTTATTGTATTAGTTGTAGATGAGTTTGCCGATTTAATGATGACCGCCGGTAAGGAAGTTGAGGCGCCTATTGCTCGTTTAGCTCAATTAGCTCGTGCAATCGGGATTCACTTGGTATTAGCAACTCAGCGTCCGTCAGTAAATATTATTACAGGTACAATTAAAGCCAATTTCCCGGCAAGGTTAGCTTTTAGGGTATTGTCTAAAATCGATTCCCGTACTATTTTGGATAGTGGTGGTGCAGATCAGTTGATTGGTCGCGGTGATATGCTTTTATCTACCGGTAGCGACTTAATCAGGCTACAGTGTGCTTTTGTGGATACACCCGAAGTTGATAGAATTTCGGAATATATTGGTAACCAGCGAGGCTATTCTGACGCTTATCAATTGCCAGAATATATTGATGAAGCGGGAGAGGGAAGCAAGGCTGATTTCGATCCGAATGAACGGGATAAATTTTTTGAAGATGCTGCAAGATTGATAGTGCTTCATCAGCAAGGATCTACCTCATTAATACAACGTAAATTAAAGTTAGGTTATAACCGTGCGGGTAGAATTATCGACCAGCTAGAGGCTGCAGGTATTGTTGGACCGTTTGAAGGCAGTAAAGCACGTGAGGTTTTATATCCAGATGAATATTCTTTGGAACAATTCTTGAATAGTATTGATAGCAAGGATTAGATTAAACCAATTTGGGATAATTAACTCTCAGTTTCGAACGAATATTTAAATAACACAAAATGAAAAAAATAATTTCAGCGTTAATGGTTGTTGTAGCGTTTACAACATCAACCTATGCTCAAACGGATGCAAAAGCTAAAGCAATTTTAGCAGAGGTTAGTAAAAAATATAAATCGTATAACATCGTAAAAACCGATTTTTCTTTCACTTTGGATAATCCGAAGGCAAAAGTTAAAGAAACCCAGCAAGGAACTTTGTATGTTAAAGCAAACTCTAATAAATACAAGGTTGCTATGACAAACCAGGAATTATTTAGTGATGGTAAAAGCCAATGGACTTATTTAAAAAAAGATAAAGAAGTACAAGTAAGCAATGTTGATAATAGTGGTGATGCAATTAATCCTGCTAAAATTTTTACGGTTTACGAAAAAGGCTTTAAATATGTTTACACCGGCGAACAAAAGTCTGGCGCTAAAACTTATCAGATGATCGACCTTACACCAGTTGATGCAAAAAAATCAATCTTTAAAGTTCGTTTAAGTATCGATAAGGCTGCTAAACAAATTGCTAATGTTGTTTTATTCGATAAAAATGGAAACAAATACACTTACAATGTGAAAACGTTTTCACCAAATGTTAACGTACCAGAAACTACTTTTGCTTTTGATGCAAAGAAATATCCAGGTGTTGAAGTGGTTGATTTAAGATAAAATAATTTCCGCTTTGCGGGATAAAATTTACTAAAGTTCAGTTGGCAACAGCTGAACTTTTTTGTTTAGTATCTAAAATTTTTTGCCGCAGAAACAATGAAAATTGAAAAGTCGTTATTTCAGGCTCGAATTTCAGGAAGAAATCTTTAAAGTTGGCATACTGTTAAATTTAAAACTTCTCTACATTGCATTGCGCTATAGTCGAGATGAAGGTGTAGTTCATTATTGATAGGCTTTTCTAAAATTAAAATTCCTTTTGTGATAAAAAGATTATTTGATTGCTGCTTAGATTTCTCTAAGTTTGTTCTAATGTCGTTGCCACTAACAAATCATACTTTAGAGAAATTAGAGCAATTACTTTTTGCAATGGGCTTTAAGGTTCGTTATGAAAAAGGAAACTTTAAAACTGGTTCTTGCCTGCTGGAGCACAACAAAATTATTGTTGTAAATAAATTCTCTAACCTCGAAGGCAAAATTACCGCTTTAGTTACTCTTGTTAAGCAAACTAGCCCTGATGAGAATATGTTAGATGAAAAGCAACGTCAATTTTTTCATTCATTACAGCAAACCCAATTATTTTAATGAAGCAGCTACGGGCAATTAGAGATTCAGAAAGGAAAGATTTTTAGGATGAAAGTTACTTTTTTAGGCACTGGTACATCACAAGGCGTTCCTGTTATTGCTTGTAATTGCGAAGTTTGCCAATCTACAGATAAGCGAAATAATCGTTTAAGAACTTCTATTTTACTGGAGCTTAGTGATAAAACCATCGTGGTAGATAGTGGTCCGGATTTTAGATACCAATTGCTAAGGGAAAAGGTAAAAGATTTAGATGCTGTTCTTTTTACACACGAACATAAAGACCATATTGCAGGTTTAGATGATATTCGTCCTTTTAATTATTTGCTTCATAAAGTTATTGATGTTTATGCTACAGAGCGGGTTCAAACTGCATTGAAAAGAGAATTTTATTACATTTTCGCTGAAACCAAATATCATGGTTTACCGCAGATTAATCTTCATAGTGTAAATAATGGCGAAGATTTTAAGATAGGCAATAATACAATCACGCCATTTGAGGTGATGCACCATCTTTTGCCTATAACTGGCTACAGGATTGACGATTTTACTTATATCACTGATGCTAAAACCATTTCTGATGCCAGTTTTGAAAAAATTGCCGGAACAAAGATTTTAGTTTTGAATGCCTTGCAGAAGGAAGCGCATATCTCTCATTTTACCTTAAAAGAGGCTATTGAATTTGCTAAAAGAGTAGGAGCGGAAACTACTTATCTAACTCATATTAGTCATAATTTAGGTTTACATGATGTAGTGGAGCAAAATTTACCGGCAAACATCAGGCTGGCTTATGATGGGTTGAAAATTGAATTGTAAATCGCTGTTTTCAGAATCCAAAATTAAATTATATTTGCAACAGAAACTCAGGTGGCGAAATTGGTAGACGCACCAGCTTGAGGGGCTGGCGCCCGTATGGGTGTGGGAGTTCGAATCTCCTCTTGAGTACTTAACGAAGATTTCGTTAATTTTTTAAAGTCCTGCTCGTTAACGAGCAGGACTTTTTTTTGACTAAAGCCACAACAATGAATGTTTTTTTAGGTATTAAGTATTAAACTAATGCTGGTTAAATTAGGAGGATAAAATAAATATTTTTTACTCTCTTCGGCTTTCAATCGTGTATACAAAGCTATCGGCTTTATAGTAGCCCAAATTATATTCAATTGGCTTTTCATCGATATCGTATACAAATCTTTTACGGAATAATATTGCTGCACCAACCTCCGTTTCTAATTTGCCTGCTATAAACTCATCTGCCAACAGTGCACTTATCTCTTCTTTTGAAATCATAGCGATTATACCATGCGCTTTCTCCAGCATTTCGTAAAGCGGGGCTTTATAATCTTCATCGCCGGTTAAGCCAACCGATGGATGGAAATACGACTCAAAATATACAAATGGCCCCTCAGGTCGGCCACGAAGTCTAACCAATTTTAAAACTTTCTTATCTTCTTTTATATTAAAAAAGCTTGCTATTCTTTTTTCCGGATATACCCAGCTAACATGTAGTTCGAAATTTCTTATTGGAATACCTCTGGCGCTCATTTCTTGAGAAAAGCTCATCCAGTTTTTTGACTTTGAACTTAATGATTTTGATTCAACAACCTTGGTGCCTACCCCTTTTTTTCGGGTTAGTAGTCCATCATATACTAACTTATTAATGGATTGGCGAAGGGTTGTACGAGAAATGCTTAAGATTTTGGAGAGCTCTACCTCATTTGGTAATAATTTTCCATCCAAATATTCCGGAGATTCTATTAGTCTCCTAAGTAATTCTTCTGCCTGTACATGTAAAGGGATTTGGCTTTTATGATCGATTTTGAGTTTCATAATCATCACAATAATAAAAAAAATATATTTCATTACCTCATGTCTATACATATTACTTGTAGGTAGGCTATCTATATATTGAGGTATATAAACAGAATAAATTTTTGTTGAAAAAAAATAGTTAAGCACTTGTATTTTAATTTATAAGTAATACATTTGTATATACATACTTATAAATGTATGGTCTAGCCAAATTTTTTACGATTTTCTGATTATGTTCGATTATTATTTAAAATTCTCTTTAATACAGTTAAATCACCTCAAAATGGATGTTCTGCTGATGTTAATTAATTTATTGGCTATTCATATATTCATTATTTACACCACTCAATTAATTTTAATTGGATTAAAATTGTAGTTTATTTAAAAGTATGTATGAACAAGTATTAATAAAATAAATAGTCACTTCCCACTTATGTCGATAGAAGAACCAATGAGAAAAACCGAGCAGGAGATTATGCCAGCTCGGGCTAGTCAAATAACAAAACCTTTAGGTTATGATATTTACCCTTACTATTCACTTGGAGATAACAAAATATTTAATGGTTATTCATCGCTTTGCGATTTCATTATTGAACAAAAAACTGTTGTAATTGATGGTTATGTTGGCGTGTACTGGAATAAGCTAATAACGGCTTTAAAGGAAGATTTGATTGATAGGGGTTATGCCTTAAACCTTATTGAAAGCAAGAACTATTTAAAATCTCAGGCGCAATTGAATGAAATGATTGCACCCTTTCTGGGTACAGAAGGTTCGGTTTGGGGAACAAAAACAACATTAACATTGGCCGATTATTTTAATATGCAGGCCTTAACTGAAATTGAAAAAAGTACTTCTGCTGATATAAATATTATTATTGGCTGTGGGGCTTCTCTATCAGATTGGAAAGCTGCTCTAATTTACGTTGATCTCCCTAAAAATGAAATACAGCATCGTATGAGTGCTGGCTCTATCTGTAATCTAGGACTGGACCTGCAAAAGGAGCAAACTGAAATGTATAAGTGCTTCTATTTTGTTGATTGGGTGGTCTTGAATAATCATAAAAAAGCACTTATCAATGACATAGACATTTTTGTTGATGCACAATGGGAAGATAGTATTAACTGGACATACGGGAAAGACATCCGAAAAGGTTTAGAAAAAATGTCTTCGTCTGTTTTTAGAGCTCGTCCTTGGTTTGCGCCTGGCGCATGGGGCGGACAATGGATGAAGGAACACATGCCTCAATTAGATCGAAATGAGGTAAATTATGCCTGGTCTTTTGAACTTATTGCACCTGAAAACGGAATCGTTTTTGAAAGCAGTAGCTTTCTTTTAGAAGTTTCTTTTGATGCATTGATGTTTACTCAAAACAAAAATGTTTTAGGTGTGCATGCAGCGAAGTTTGGTGATGAATTTCCTATTCGATTTGACTTTTTGGATACTTTTGATGGTGGGAATCTATCTATACAATGCCACCCAAGTCTAAAATATATTCAGCGTGAATTTGGCGAAAATATAACCCAGGATGAAACTTATTACATTTTGGATTGCAAAGATGATGCAAAGGTGTATCTAGGCTTTCAGGATAATATCAACCCTACCGAGTTTAGGGATTCTTTAGAAAAAAGCAATCTTTACAACGAAGAAATTGACATAGAAAAGTATGTTCAGGTTCATCAAGCTAAAAAACATGATTTATTTTTAATTCCCAATGGAACTGTTCACAGTGCGGGAGCAGAAAATTTGGTGCTCGAAATTAGTGCAACTCCATACATTTTCACCTTTAAAATGTATGATTGGGTAAGGTTAGATTTAAATGGTAAACCCCGACCAATAAATATCGACCACGCTTTTAAAAACCTTGATTTTAATAGAAAAGGCGCTACAGTTAAACAAGAATTAATCTCTAAGCCTTCAATTCTCTTTGAAGATAATGATTTTATCTGTTACCACTTGCCTACACATAAGGAGCACTTTTATAATGTTCATCGATTAGAATTTGAAGCGGAAGTTGAAGTAGAAACCAATAATGTTTGTCATGTACTAATGCTTGTTGAAGGCACAGCCATTACTGTAGAATCTGCAGATGGTACTATCATGACTTTCCCTTTTGCAGAAACATTTGTAATCCCGGCGGCGGCGGGCAGTTATAAAATGATAAACAAAGGAAGTGAAAGGGCGAAAGTGATTAAAGCATTCTTAAAATAATCAGCATGAATAACACTGAAAAAAATATAGTTACTAAAAAAAGTAAGACTTACTTATACCTCGTTTGCCTTGTTGCTGCTCTTGGAGGTTTTCTTTTTGGTTTTGATACAGCAGTAATTTCAGGAACGATAAGTTTGGTAAAAGGCGATTTTGGTCTTGATGCAGTTAGCGAAGGTTGGTTTGTTAGTTGTGCGCTTTTAGGTTGCATAATTGGGGTAAGCGTATCGGGCAAGCTAAGCGACCGGTATGGGCGTAAGATAGTGATGATTTTATCAGCATTTCTTTTTCTGATATCTGCCTTGGGTTGCATGTATTCCGGCTCTTTCTCTGCATTAATTATTTTCAGGCTGGTAGGCGGTATTGGTATTGGAGTTGCCTCTATGGTTTCGCCGCTTTACATTTCAGAATTTGCGCCATCGAGGCTTCGTGGAACTATGGTGTCTTTATACCAACTTGCTTTAACAATAGGTATAGTAGCCGCTTATTTTAGTAATGCTTATTTGGCAAATCATGCCGCAGACCATTATGCAGGCAGCCAATCTATGCGCATATTTTCTTCAGAAGTATGGAGAGCGATGTTAGGGTTAGGCGGTGTACCTGCGTTAATTTTTTTAATTGCCCTTTTCTTGGTTCCAGAATCTCCAAGGTGGTTGCTGGCCCGGGGGAAGAATGATTTGGCAAAAAATATCTTAACAAAAATTGATGGGGAAGCTGCTGCCGAAAAAGAAGTAGATGCGTTTTTATCTCAAAATGAAAATGAAGCAGATGGGTCGCTTAAAACACTATTCAAGCCTGTTTACCGTAAAGCATTATGGATAGGGCTATTACTGCCTTTCTTATCACAAGTTTGTGGTATTAACGCAGTTATTTATTATGGACCAAGAATTTTAGAACAGGCGGGTTTCACACTAAATAATGCTTTAGGCGGGCAGGTTACCATTGGCTTAATCAATGTGCTATTTACTTTTGTAGCCATTTTTACTGTTGATAAATGGGGGAGGAAACCGCTGCTTTATATCGGTGTTGGTGGTGCGGTAATATCTTTAGTTATTATCGGATTTCTTTTTCAGTTCGGTGTGATATCCGGGCCATGGATTTTAATTTTCATTTTAGCCTTTATTGCCTGTTTTGCATTCTCTTTCGGGCCTGTATGTTGGGTAGTTATTGGAGAGATTTTTCCAAATGGCATTCGTGGTAAGGCCATGTCTTTAGCCACACTTACCCTTTGGATTGGCAATTTTTTTGTTGGTCAACTTACTCCAATGATGTTAGAAGGACTAGGCTCTGCATGGACTTTCTGGATATTTGCCATCTGTTGTTCTCCTGCATTATACATTACCTGGAAACTCATACCCGAAACCAAGGGCCGGTCGCTCGAAGAAATTGATGCCCATTGGCATACCATTCATCAGCAGCAAATCAAATAATTTATCACCAAAAAATATCTAACCTAATATTACTGATGCGCAATAAAGCATCTTAATCAATCCAAATGTTATGAGACTTAAACTTTACCAACTTGAAAAACTAAAGCGATTGCCACATTGGCGATTTGCATTGATGGCCATTCTTGTAATTCCATTTATGCCTAACCAATCTCAGGCTTTAAGTACACCAACTTTAATAAACACCATCAAAAATTTTAACATCACTATAAAAGGAAAAGTAGTTGATGAAAAAGGAATCGGACTTCCGGGTGTGAGTGTGCAAATTAAAGGCACTACAGTTGGCGCAGTTACAGATGCCAACGGGCTTTACACGATTTCAGTTCCTGATAATCTTGCAACAAACAATTTAACATACTCATATTTAGGTTATGTAAGTCAGGAGGTTGCCATTGGTGGTCGAACAACTATTAATATTCAAATGAAAACCGACGCCAATAATTCTTTAGAAGATGTGGTAGTGGTAGGTTATGGCGTACAGAAAAGAGTTTCTGTAACCGGTGCAATAAATACTATAGATGCAAAAAGCATTGAAAACAAACCAGTGTTAAATGTTTATCAGGCATTGCAGGGTGAATCACCAAATTTGATTATTCAGCAAAGTTCATTAAATCCGGGCAGTAACGTTACCGTAAATATTCGTGGTGTAGGTACCTTGGGAGATAATACACCGCTGGTTGTGGTTGATGGTATTGTTGGTGGAAACTTAAATACATTAAACCCTAACGACATTGCAAGTGTAACAGTACTAAAAGATGCGGGCTCAGCAGCAATTTATGGCTCAAGAGCTGCCAACGGTGTTATTTTAGTTACCACAAAAGGTGGAAAACTGAACCAAAAAACTTCAGTTTCTTATAATGGAAGTTACGGGATTCAGGATGCAAACGTATTGGTAAAAAAGGTACCCGCCTGGGAAAACGCTTATTTTAAAAATGAATCTTTAGTAAATTCCGGATTAAGCCCTGCTTACACACCAGACCAAATACAACAACTTAAAGACCAGGGTAATGGCACATGGGATATTGAACACCTATTACGCACTGCACCTCAACAAGCGCATAATTTTAGTATTGTAGGTGGAGGAGAGAAAAGTTCCTTTTATGTATCAGCAGGCTTTCAGGACCAGGGCAGTAATTTTATTGGCAATGGCGGCGAAGGGGCCGACTTTGGTTACCAGAAATACAATTTACGCTTAAACCAGAGCAACGTGATAGGGAAATTTAAAACCAATTTTATTTTACTCTACACTAAAACCCGAAATAAAACCAATAGCGTTGGTGATAACAATATTTTTGCTGATGCTAACCGCGTACCCTTAAATTACAGTTGGCAGGATGAAAACGGTAATTATTTAACCAATCCAGTGGCTTCACAATACAATGAGTATGGTGTTTTGGAAAAAGGGGGTTTCAACCAGGCAGATAATGATGAAATATTCGGAGCATTTAACGGTCAGTTCAGCATTACCAATGATTTGAAAATTACCGGCGAATTTGGTGGAACGCTACAAAATAACGGAACATTTTTTCGCCGTACACAAGTTAATTATTTGCCATCTGGTGTTTATGGAGATGATCGCTCAGTTTTAGATGGAAATAGCAAATCGCAGCTTTTTAATACAAAATTATATGTAGAATATGGTAAAAAAATTGATTCACACGATTTCAAAGTTCAGATTGGTGCTTCAAGTGAAAACTATTCGCAACGTGGATTTCAACTTCAAAAAACATTAACAGACCAGTTATTAGGTACACCTACAACAGGCACATTGGTCGATCCCATTAACTCGAGCAATAGTTTAGCCATAAATTCAAACAGTTTACTTTCTCTATTTGGTAGAGTAAATTATGCTTATCAGGATAAATATTTATTTGAAGCAACGGCGAGATATGACGCTTCATCCAAATTTGCAAAAGGAAACCGTGGAAGTTTCTTTCCTTCAGTAAGTGCAGGTTGGATAATTTCGCAGGAATCTTTTATGCAATCCATTAAAAATACGCTGAGTAATTTAAAACTTCGTGCCTCTTATGGCGTATTGGGTAATCAGAATGTTGGGAATTTCCAATATCAAACCACTTATTTTAATTATGCCAGTGCTTATGGCTTTAATAATGTGCCTGTTGGTGGTGCTGGTACGCTTTTATCTAACAGAGATTTAACCTGGGAAAAAGCATCTACATTAAATATTGGTCTTGATGCTGGTTTCTTCAATAACCGCCTTACCGCATCATTCGATTATTTTAATAAAGTAACCAGAGATATTTTACAACCAAGACAGGATATTCCGGCAATTTTTGGAGCTGCGACACCAGATTTTAATGTAGCTAAAGTGCGTAGCAAAGGTTGGGAAGCATCTTTAACTTATAATTTACGTGGAGAGAATGTAACGCAAAGTTTCAGCGTAAATGTTGCTGATAATCAAAATAAGCTGCTGCAGCTTTCGGGTGGTGCAACCGAGCAAATTATAAATCAGGATGTTTTTCAGTTATTGAGAAGAATTGGCGAGCCAATAACACAATATTATGGCTATGAAACGAATGGATTTTTTCAAAATCAAACGGATATAAACAATTCACCAAAAATTGCCGGCAACCCCGTAGTGCCAGGCGATGTGAAATTTAAAGACCTTAACAATGATGGAATTATTGATGCTAAGGATAAAGCAGTTTTAGGTAACCCTTTTCCTAGATATACTTTTGGCTTCACTTACAGGCTGGCAGTTAAAGGATTCGATTTGCAGTTGTTCATTCAAGGTGTTGGTAAACGTGAAACATTTTTGCGTGGCGAACTGGTAGAACCATTTCATTACGGATATGGTGCAACGGTGTATGAACACATGACCAATTATTGGACACCCAATAATCCTGATGCCAGATATCCAATTTTTGCTAATATTGGCTCACCATCTAACACCAATAACTGGCGTACAGGCTCCGACCTTTATAAATATGATGCAGCTTATGCTCGTTTAAAAAACGTAAATATTGGCTATACAATTCCGGAAACTGTAACCAAAAAATTCGGTATTCAGCGCTTTAGAGTGTCGCTCATCGGCCAAAATCTCTTTACGCTTTCAAAACTTAAATTTATTGACCCCGAAACTTCTGAGTTTGGAAACAATGTAAGTCTGGGTTCTGGTTCAAATAGTGCCCGTTCATATCCGCTTCCGATATTTTACGGCGCCGGATTGGATATAACTTTTTAATGATAACGGTTAGAATTAATAAAATGAAATACCTAAATAAAATCTTTATAGCAGCAGTTGCAGTCGTAATGTTTGCAGGTTGCAGAAAACTAGATATCGCACCAACAGACCGGTTTTCAGATTTAACTTTCTGGACAGTTGATGTGAATGTGAATAACGCTCTTAACAATAATTATAGTTTGCTTTACAATAGTTCTCTATTTTTTGAGCCTGAAGCGCTTTCTGATAATGCATATTCACCTTCTGGCGATCTTAATTTAATAGCAAGCGGAAACGCTACTTCGCTTACTGGTAAATTTCAGGGCGATTGGGCAAGTTATTATCGTACAATAAAATCGGTTAATATTTTTCTGGAGAATATAGATCAGAACAAAACGCTGCCAGCAGCAACCATTGCCAGAATGAAAGCAGAAAATCAGTTTATGAGAGCTTTTGCACTATTTAATTTAACTAAATGGTATGGTGATGTTCCGCTTCCTGACCACAATTTAACTCCCGAAGAAGCGCAGGTAATTCCACGCAGTTCAAAAGCTTCGGTTAATGCTTTTATTGTAAGTCAGCTAGAAAGCGCTATTCCAAATTTGCCAAGTAAAGATCAGCTTCCGGCTAACGAAAATGGTAGAATTACAAAAGGTGCTGCCTTAGCTTTACAAATGAGAACTTTATTGTACGAGGGAAATAAAACTGCAGAAGTGATTGCGATTTGCGAAAAACTAATCAACAATCAGGCAACCTATGGAACTTATTCATTAGCAGCTAATTATAGTGCTTTATTTAGCGATCCTGCAATCAATAAAAACAATAATGAAAGTATCTTATCGCTACAATATGTTCCTACAATAAGAACATGGCAAAATTTTTGGGATTTTGCACCCCGAACAGTTGGTGGCAGGGTGAGTAATATGGCACCTACACAAGAGTTGGTTGACGATTATGTTATGCTGAATGGAAAGGGAATTAAAGAAGCTGGTTCAGGCTACGTAGAAAGTAATCCATACATTAACCGTGATCCACGACTAACCGCCACAGTTGTTTACGATAGATATACATGGATAAATCCGAATAACAGTACCAAAACTATCTACATAAAACCGGGTACCGATCCGGTTCAACCTGGCCTTGATGAATACTCTCCGGGCTCTCAAAGCGCATCTGCTACAGGTTATTATTGGAGGAAATATTTTGATCCAAGCGCATTATCAAGTTTTGTTTCAGGTAATAATCTTCATTTGTTTAGATACGCGGAAGTTTTATTAACCTATGCTGAAGCTAAAAACAGCTTAGGACAAATGGATGCTACAATCTGGGCGAAAACAATCGGCGCACTTCGCTCCAGAGCCGGCTTTACTGATGCTGCTGCTTTGAGTTATCCTGGCGGAGATTTGACAAGTATTATCCGCAGAGAACGCAGGGCAGAAATGGCAATGGAAGGTTTGCGTTTAGATGATTTAAGACGCTGGAAAACTGCCGAGATCACTATGAATGGTTTTGCGCATGGGGCTAAATTTGCCGCCGACCAAAATGTTGATAATGGTTATATCCGCACTCAGCAACGCAAATTTAACGCTCAAAGAGATTATTTATGGGCAGTTCCATCAAGTGAAATAAGTCTAAACAAAAATTTAACCCAAAATCCGGGCTACTAAAATATAAGCAACATGAAAAACTTGAAAGCAATATATGTTTTGATGGCGCTATCATTATTCGCCATTAGTTCATGCAAAAAAGACACAAAAGAACTTAATGAGAATATTAATCCCATTGGAAGTTTAAGCATACCTCAAAATATGCAAAGCATTAAATTAACACCATCAAACGCATTGGCTACGCAGCAGTTTAAGTGGGACCCAGCGAGCGCTGAAGATGGTGGGCTTATTCTTTACGAAGTAGCATTTGATAAAGAAAGCGGAGACTTTTCAAAACCGGTTTATAAAGTGGTATCAGATGGCGCCGGTGTGCAGGCTCAGGTTACAATTTCTCATAAAGATTTAACCAAAGTTGCAGCATTATGCGGAATCAATTCATCAAGTACCGGAAATATTAAATGGACAGTAATTGCATCCAAAGCAAGTAACAGAAAACCTGGTCAGGAAAGTAGAACGCTGCAACTTGAACGCCCGGCAGGGTTTGCTGAAGTGCCAACCGACCTTTATCTTACAGGTTCTGCAACAGAAGCAGGAGACGACATTAGCAAAGCAATTAAATTTAAGAAACTAGATGAAGGCGTTTTTGAAATATACACAACGCTTAAGCCCGGTACTTATCAGCTAACAGATAAAATTACTGCATCAGGTCGAAAATTCTACACCGAAGGTACATTAGTTAAAGAAGGAACCACATCTGTTACAGTTTCGGGTGGTGCAAAGGTATATTACCTCAAATATGATTTCAATGTAGCCACTGTGGTGGATGCAGTTGAGGTTCAAAGCCTGGGGTTATACATGTCGGCTTACGGTAATGAGATAGGCCAGTTAACATATACTGCAAATGGTGTGTGGCAATCAGGAAATATTCCGGTTGTATTTTATCAATTTTCTTGGGGTAGAGATGAAAGATATAAATTCGCAATGCATACCTCTGGAGGTGTTCGCTATCTGGGAAGCAGTAATGTTAATAATGTTAGTCCTGTTGGCCAAGGTGCAGCTTACTTTTATTTAAATCCGGTTACTAATGATCAATGGAATAATACTTATAAGTTTAATCCTTCAGCCGATAATAAAAGTGTTAAGGTAATTGTAAGTCTTAACGCTGGCGGGCCATACACCCACACTGTAACTACACAATAATTACGTTGTATTGCCACCGGTTTAAGCCGGTGGCTAAATATTCTAACCATGAAAAAATTATTTTTTAATACTGCTCTGATTTTGTCTATCTTTTTTTTGGCAGCTTGCAAAAAAAATCCCGTAGTTGAGCCGGTTACTCCACCACCTGTTGTGCCACCTACAGGGCCGGGCGTTAAAGTAGACTACCTAAAGCTTGCCCAGGAAACACATACCTTTACCACCAATAATTTGCTTACTGCTAGTTATGGCTATCGTGCTAATACCACAACCCATGCTAACAATTGTTATGAATGGTACAACGTAAGTCAGATTTATGCAGATGCAGCTATGGTGGCTGCGGGCCAAACCAAACACCTCGCATACATGAATAATACCTTTAAATTCATGGATAATATGTGGGATAAAAAAGACCTCCGAGGTGGTTACTTTGCATCTGTAAATTTAGATGGTACTGGCGCCGGTGGTGATAAATATGTTGATGATAATGCGCTTAGCGGAATGGTTTATCTGGAAGCTTATGAGGTTACTACCGGAGCAGATAAACAAGCTTACCTGGCGAAGGCCAAAGCATGCGGAGATTGGTTAATCAATAGTGGTTTGTGGGATAATGTTTACGGTGGTGGATTTTATTGGAATACACTTAAGCCTGAAAAACCAACGCAAACCAATGGCCTAACACTACAGCTATTTTTAAAACTTTATAGTTTAACCGGCGAAAGCATTTATCGAGAATGGGCGATCCAGGTTAATAATTGGCTGAATACAAAAATGTTTGATCCGATTAGTGGTTTATACATCTGGAAAATTGACGGAGCCGGCGAGGGTAAGAAACACACGGATAAATTTACTTATGATAATGCCATCATGGTTGAGGCTTTTTTGTTGTATAGCACAATCATGAACGACCCGTCTTATCTAACCAGAGCACAAAATATTGGTAAAGCCATGAATATCACCCTGTGGAATGCTGCCTGGAAAGGCTACATTTTTAATACCAATGAAACCAGAATTAACCCGGCATGGTGTGCCTGGGGGTCTCAGGCAATGATTAGATTATACGAGGCAGATAAAAATGAAAACTGGCTGGTTTATGCAAAAGAAAATATTAATCGTTTAAATATTGCAAATAGAAATCAATCAACATTTGCTTATTATTTCTTTGCTGGTTTTGACGGGCAAAACCGCTCACCAGAAATAGAAACTGTAGATCAGGCATGGATGCAACGAATTCAGGCCTTGTTATCAAAATATTAGTTCAATTTTAATTCCAATACTTATGAAAACGGCCAGCCAATCCTTCTTAATTTTAATGCTTTCTCTTTTCGTGATGCCGTGCGTATGTGCTCAGGATCTTCTAAAATATGTAAATCCAAATATTGGTACTGCCCACAGTAGATGGTTCTTTTACACGCCTGCAGCAGTGCCTTATGGAATGGCTAAACTTGCACCATCAACCAACGGAAGTTACGGCAACTTACAGGGTTGGGAGGCAGTGGGTTATGATACGCGTCATAATTCTATTGAAGGTTTTGTACACTTTCATGAATGGCAAGTGGGCGGTATTAGTTTTATGCCAACTGCCGGCGACCTTAAAACCGTTCCCGGATTACTTGATAAAGCGAACAGTGGATATCGTTCGGTCTTTGATCGAAGAAATGAAATTGCCCAACCGGGCTATTATTCGGTGTTACTTGATGATTTTAAAATCAAAGCAGAACTTACGGCAACTAAAAGAGTTGGCTTTCATCGTTATACTTTTCCAAAAAGTGAAAACTCCAGAATTATCCTTTCTATTGGTAACATTCAGGGAGAAAGTGGGCCAATAACAGATGCATCTGTAAAAATGATTGATGAGACCCATTTTGAAGGCTTTGTAATTACCTATCCAAAATATGTTAAAACCTATGATGAGGGCGGTAAGGTAGCCATGTATTTTTATGGAATTCTTGACAAGGAACCAAACAGTGTTGGATCGTTTAATCAAAAAGAAACTAATTTAAACGCTAAAAATGCTTCAGGCATAGGTGCTGGTTTATTTTTGGGTTATAAAACTACAGAAAATGAAAGTGTAGAAATTAAGGTGGGTTTATCTTATACCTCTACACAAAACGCAAAGAACAATTTGATGGCAGAAGCATCTGAGCTAAATTTTGATGGCGCAAAAAAGGCCGCTCAATCAGAATGGCAAAATGAATTGGGAAAAATGAAGGTTTCTGGACAAAACAATGCTGATTTGGTTAAGTTTTATACTGGTTTGTATCATGCTTTGCTTGGCCGTGGTATTGCAAGTGATGTAAATGGAAATTTTCCCCGGCATGATGGTTCAATCGGACAATTACCGAAAGATAAGAACGGCAAATTCAGTTATAATTTTATGAATACTGATGCTATTTGGGGCGGTTTTTGGAACATAACGCAATTATGGTCTTTAGCGTATCCATCACACTATAGCGATTTTGTACATACTCAATTAGAAATTTATAAAGAGCGAGGTTGGTTTGGCGATGGAATTGCCAATAGTAATTTTGTATCTGGGGTAGGTACTAATTTTGTCGGGCTGGCAATAGCAGGTGCTTACCAGTCAGGCATACGTGATTACGATTTGGATTTAGCCTATAAAGCGGTATTAGGAAATGAACTTAATTACAGAAACAGGTTGGTGGGTTCTGGTAAAACAGATACCAAAAGCTTTGTAAATAATGGCTTTGTACCATATCTGGAAGCCGATAAAACAGATTCA
This sequence comes from Pedobacter sp. Leaf132, assembly GCF_920984695.1. Taxonomy (NCBI): domain Bacteria; kingdom Pseudomonadati; phylum Bacteroidota; class Sphingobacteriia; order Sphingobacteriales; family Sphingobacteriaceae; genus Pedobacter; species Pedobacter sp. Leaf132. Next base: position 235,809 of record NZ_CAKLBO010000003.1, read on the forward strand.
ACAGGTTCACATTTTTCTGGTTCGCACACAATGGAATACAGTTATAGTGCATTTGCTGCAGCTCAGCTTGCTAAAAGTATGGGGAAGATTAATGATTATAAAAGGCTAATGGGGTTATCCAACGGGTGGCGATTATTGTTTGATAAGGATTTAAAGCTTATCAGGCCAAAAACTGAGGATGCAACGTTCATAGATAAATTTAATCCTTTGGAGGCTTGGAGAGGTTTTCAAGAAGGTAACGCAACACAATATACTTTCTACGTGCCACAAAACCCTAAAGCGTTAATTGCAGAAATCGGAACTAAAACATTTAACGAGCGCCTGGATAATATTTTTAAAACTTCTCAGAAAAACGCATTTGGCGGAGGAAAAACAATTGATGCTTTTGCTGGTATTCAATCTTTATATAATCATGGTAACCAGCCCAATCTGCACATAAGCTGGCTTTTTAATTATTCATCATCACCTTGGTTAACACAAAAATGGACGAGGGCAATTTGTGATGAATTTTATGGCACCGAAAGTATTCATGGATATGGCTATGGTCAGGACGAGGACCAAGGCCAGTTGGGTTCATGGTATGTTATGGCTTCGGTTGGTTTATTTGATGTAAAAGGCTTAACGGATGGTCGCCCAACACTTCAGATTGGAAGCCCTGTTTTTGATAAGTCAGAAATTCGACTGGGCAATGGTAAGAAACTATTCATCAAAGCCAGCAATAATTCTAAGCAAAATGTTTATGTACAATCGGCTTTGTGGAATGGTAAAGTGCTGGATAATGCCTGGCTCTATCGCGATGAAATTATGAAAGGCGGTACACTAACTTTAAAAATGGGCAGTAAGCCAAATCAAAAGTGGGGTGTGAAATTGCCGCCGCCTTCGGTCCAGTAAGTTCTTTATCAAATTTCAAATGATGAAATATTTATTTTTTCTTATCTGTATCTCGTTCTGCTTAAGGGGATATGGTCAGGAATTAAATCAAAATACGATATATAAAAGCAGAGCTGATGCTATGTTTGAAAAAATTTGGCAGCATTACCGGGTAAAAAAATATCCTGGTTTATTTACCGAACATTATCCATCTGAACAAAAAATTACACTGGATTATTTTCAAGGTGCAAACGTTAATGAAAAGACGGTAAGTTTTCTTTGGCCATTTTCCGGGATGTATTCTGCAGCAAACGTGTTAGTTCGATTTCCTGAATTAAAGCAGAAATATAGCAAATATTTAGATACGCTATCAATTGGCGTTTGGAGTTACAGAGATACAACCCGAAGTCCGGTAGGCTATCAGGCTTTTCCAGCGATGCTGGAAAAATCAGATAGATATTATGATGATAACGCTCTGGTTTGTATTGATTATCTGGAAGCTTATTTGAATACTAAAGACCAAAAATACATTTTAAAGGCAAAAGAAGTTTTCGATTTTATTATTAGTGGATGGGATGAGCAGCTGGGAGGCGGTGTATATTGGTTGGAAGGACATAAAGATCAAAAACCGGCCTGTAGCAATGGAATGTCAACGCTGGCGGCATTGAAACTTTATCAATGTACAAATGATACATTTTATCTTGATTGGGGTAAAAAATTTTATAACTGGATGTTCATCACTTTACGAAACCCGGATGGGATATATTACAATGATGTTAAAATGAATGGCATACGTAACAAGGTTTATTACACGTACAATACTGGTTCAATGCTCGAATCGTCTGTTTTACTTTATGGATTTACTAAAGAACCAAAGTATTTAAACGAGGCTGAAACTGTTGCGAAAAAAGCTCATCGCTTCTTTGCAAATAAAAATAAAACACAGACAAGTTATTATAATATCGATTTGCCTTGGTTTGTTACCGTTTTGTTTCGTGGTTACGAAGCACTTTATCATCTAAATGGCAATCCAACTTACATCAATGCGGTAGCTTCTGATTTGGATAAGGCGTGGCAAAATTCATCAGATAAGTACGGTTTTTTGACTGCAAAGTGGGCAAGGGATAAGGTATCGAAAGCGAAACCAAAATGGTTGCTAGATGAGGCTTGTGTAGCAGAATTATACGGCAGATTAAGTTTGTTAAATATTAAAAAATAAAATTCTACGTGAAAGAGCATATAAATTTAGGTGTAGATATTGGCGGTTCGCACATCACTTCGGCCTTAGTCGATGTTTCAAATGGAACCATATTAGAAGGCTCATGGCAGAGAGTCAAAGTAGATTCGCAAGCCGGCGCCAAAGATATTGTTTCAACCTGGTGCGCCGTAATGAAAAAAAGTTTAGCATCTTTTAAGTATTCTGGTAAAGTTGCAGTTGCTATGCCGGGTCCGTTTGATTACCTTAATGGTATCTCTTATATGAAGGGAATGGGGAAGTTTGACGCTCTTTATGAACAAGATATAAGAACATTAATATTGAATGGCATGGACGGTTTGGTTAAAGAAATTTCATTTATTAATGATGCCGGATGTTTCTTAAAAGGAGAATTAGTACACGGTGCAGCCTCAGCTTATAAAAATGTAATGGGTTTTACACTCGGTACAGGCTTTGGTTCTGCAATTGGAATTGAAGGTGTTGCAACCGATGGTGAGTATTGGAAACATTCTTTTATGAATGGGATATGTGAAGATTTCTTTTCTTCTAAATGGTTAGTTTCAAAATATAACAGTTATTCGGGGCAAGCCGTTTCTAACGTTAAAGAAATAATTGAGGGTGTAGAAAAAGCAGATCCGTTTTTCAGGTTTTTGATGAATTTGGAATTAATTTGGCAACGTTTTTATCTAAATTGCATAGAAGTAACCCATTAGATTGTGTAGTTTTTGGTGGTAACATTGCAAAAGCATCTATTCATTTTCTACCTCAATTAAAATATTACCTCAGCGCCAGAGCTATATCAATTCCAATTTACATATCAGAAAAGGGAGAAAATGCAGCATTGATTGGAGCAGCATGTGCGGCATAAATATTTTACTTTCGCAAAGATTAAAATCAACATCTTTTTCATTGTTCAAAGATTAATAAATACACATTCATCAAAATAATTTTAAGGTTTAATCACATAACTATTTAATGATGTTTTTATCTTAAATAACTTTTCCTGAAATCTTAATTTGATTAGATATGGTTTTCGCTAATGTGCTTAAACGAAAACCATTTAATTCTACCTTCCTCAATAAATAAATTTATTTTTTAGCAAAACTTCAAATTGTCTTCAATATCTTGATGGATATTTGATTATATGAAGATTCTTATCATAGAAGATGAACCCGGTTTGCAAAGAAGTATTAGTGAATACTTAAGCGGAATGGGTAATGTTTGTAGCGTAGCCTCTTCTTACATTCAGGCATTAGAGAAACTGGAATTGTATCATTACGATTGCCTGCTTTTAGATTTAGGTTTGGGTGATGGTGAGGGTTTACAATTATTAAGTTTTTTAAAGCGTACAGATAGGGCAGAAGGCGTAATCATTATTTCTGCCAGAAATTCTTTAGATGATAAGCTTACGGGGCTGAGTTTGGGTGCTGATGATTATTTAACAAAACCCTTCCATCTTTCAGAACTTAATGCCCGAATCCTTGCAGTTATGCGCCGCAAAAGTGCTATGGGAGAAAGACACATCAGTTTTAAAGAAATAAGAATTGACTTAGATGCAAAAGAAGTTACCGTTAATAATAAAGGTGTTTATCTAACTAAAAAAGAATTTGATTTACTATTATACTTTATATCCAATAAGGGTAAAGTAATCTCAAAATCGGCGGCTGTAGAACACATTTGGGGTGATGATGCAGATATGGCAGATAGTTTTGATTTTATCTATACACACATAAGAAATATTAGAAAGAAACTTTTGGATGCCGGTAGCGGCGATTACTTTCAGTCGGTTTATGGTGTTGGATATAAATTTGCAAGTGAATGAAGCTTTTCTCTAAATATAACCGCATCCTTATTTTAATCAGCTTTGTTGGTTTATTGGTTATAGGTCTGCTTTTTTACCAGATGCTTATATTTTACCTTAACCGACAGCTAGATCATGATATGGTTGAGGAGGTAATGGAAGTTAAAGAGTATTCGGTAAAAGGCAAGTTCTACACACCGCATGAATTTGAAGATTTAGTGGTGCAATACAAACCTATTGAGAAGGTTAGGTCGTACTCGCAATATGGCGATACCCTTTTCTACAATTCGCTTAAACATCAAAATGAACATGCCCGATTTTTAAGAACGGAAATGATGCTTGATGGTGAGCCATACCAGATAACAGTTATAGCATCGAAAATGGAAAGACAAGAGCAGATAAAAAATATCTGCCTGATTATTCTATTGCCAGTCTGCATCTTACTCATTGTTGTTTTACTGGTTAACAGGATGTTGCTGAAGAAAATATGGGATCCTTTTAGCCAAATGTTAAAGAATATAAACGACTTTAATATCAACCATGATAAGCCTTACAGATCGGTTGATATGCCTGTAGAGGAATTTAAGCAGCTCAACCAGGTGTTAATCGATTTATCTGGTAAAGTAAAAAAGGACTACGAAGAGATAAAACTTTTTACTGAAAATGCTTCGCATGAGATGATGACGCCGCTTGCAGTGATTAATTCAAGGTTGGATAATATGCTGCAATCCAGTAACCTTGATACTAAAGAGGGAGAAATGCTTAGCGAACTTTATCAGGCAACTTCACGTTTAACCAGGCTAAACCAATCCCTTTTGCTTTTGGTTAAAATTGATCATAATTTACTACAGGAGCATGAAGATATCGACCTTTGCCAGCTTATTCAAGAAAAAACTCATTACTTTCATGAGCTTTTGCAAGAAAGGTCTATTCAGCTTAAAACTACGCTTTTACCGTCCCGGATCATCGCTAATCGCCAGCTGATAGAGATTCTCATTAACAATCTTTTTAGTAATGTTATTCGTCACAATTACGAAAAAGGAAGCATCGAAATTTATTTAGATAGCAATCAAATTATTTTTGCAAATACGGCTCATCATGGTGCCCTGGATGCTGAAAAGATTTTTGATCGCTTTTACAAAGGCATTGCTTCTGAAGGTACAGGCCTTGGGCTGGCCATACTAAAGCAAATCTGTATCCGTCAGCATTACTTATTAAATTATACATACCAACACAACCTACATACCTTTATTATAACTTTTAATAATCAATAAATCTTATGGCTGTTATCGAACCATTAAACCAAGAAATTCTTGGCGGTAAGCAAGGTAAAAAATATCCTTCTTCCACCCGTTTATGGCATTGGCTTAACTTTATTATGATTACCGGATCGTTGTTAACCGTTGCAATAAACTCTATATTGTTTGATCGGGCACAACATAACTTCGTAAAATCAGAACTGATGGATGCAGGCGCATCTGTTAGTGATAAGCAGGCAGGTGCTGCACTACACGGACTTGAAGACCAGGTTTGGGGCATACACATCTATTTTGGCTATGCCCTTGCTGCACTTTTTTTATTTAGGTTGATGGCTGAATTCTTCATGCCTCCAGCACAAAGGATTACGCCAAAAATCAGGAAGGCTTATCAGGCTTACTTTATTTTAAAAAAGGAGCGAGAGGCTGCCAAGCATGAATTGGTGGTTAAAGGCCTGTATCTGATATTTTATGCATTGCTGTTTATAATGGTTTGCACAGGTTTATTACTTGCTTTTGAGGATTACACTGGCATCCCGCTAGATATTAATCATACTATTAAAGAATTTCATGGATTTTGTATGTACCTGATACTTGGTTTTATTGTGCTTCACTTGGCTGGGGTTTTCCTGGCTGAGCGAAAAGATGGAAAAGGAATCGTATCTGATATGATAAATGGTGGTTAAGAAAAGCAGAATGATAAACTCTAATTGGTAATGATATGGCTCATAAAGAAGAACACCTAAAAAGCTCTGCTTTTATATCCGATATTGTTATCGGGATGAGTGATGGACTAACCGTACCCTTTGCGCTTGCTGCAGGTTTAAGTGCTGCCGTAAATAGCAATTCAATTATAATAACGGCTGGTATTGCTGAAATTATTGCCGGTTGCATTGCTATGGGCTTGGGCGGTTACCTTGCAGGGAAAACCGAGCAGGAACATTATGAAAGTGAACTAAAAAGAGAATATCTGGAGGTGGAAAATGTGCCCGAAAAAGAGAAATTAGAAGTTAAAGAGATTTTTGCTGAATATGGACTGGATAGTAAAGCTCAGGATCTTATTGTTAATCAACTAAGTACAAATAAAAAACATTGGGTAGATTTTATGATGAAATTTGAGCTTGGCCTGGAAAAGCCAGACATCAACAGAGCCCGTAAAAGTGCGCTTACCATAGGGTTTTCTTATTGTGTAGGAGGAATTTTGCCACTATCTGCATACTTTTTTACCAAAAAACCGCAAGAAGGACTGATACTTTCTGCTGTACTTACCATCATTTGCCTTTTTGTATTTGGCTATTTCAAAAGTAAAGTTACAGGCCAGCCGCCAATAAAAGGTGCGTTAAAAGTAACCGCTATTGGGATTATTGCTGCCGCTGCCGCATTTTTAATTGCCAGACTTATCAGCTAAATAATAAGCAACAAAAACTTTGTGCGGATTATTAACACATATTTAACATATTGAATTTAAAACTTCAGAATTTCTTCAGACTTTATATATATTTTTGTTACAAACATTATAGCGAAAATATAATGTTTTAAAAATCATCCTCAACCAAACTCTTTTTTATAGATAAAACTCTACATCTAATATTCTCCTTTAAAGATATTTTAAAGGCATTTAATTTAATTGTTATCTGATATTATCTATAAAAAAATTATGGACAGAAAAGATTTTCTCAATAGTATTGGTATGAGTGCTGCAGCCTTTGCACTAATCAACTGCGTTGGTTGTAAAAAGAGCGACACAAGCAGTTCTACAGGAACTACCGGGCCAACTGGTGTAAATTTCTCACTTGATTTAAGCTTGGCAGCAAACGCTGCCTTGATAAACAATGGAGGTTCGCTGGTTTCAAATGGAGTTATCGTAGCCAAAACAAAAACGGGTTCGTACATAGCAGTTCAGCAATCATGTACGCACGAGAGTTATACGTTAAGCTATCAATCGGCAAATAGCCGCTTTTATTGCCCTAACCATGGCGCAACTTTTTCTGAGAACGGAGCAGTTAACAATGGGCCGGCCACCAGAGCGCTTACCGTTTACAACACCCAGTTAATAGGAACTACTTTAAAAATTTATTCGTAATAAATTATGAAATTACTTTTTATTGCCCTTTTAGGGATATTTACAATACAGGCATCCTGGATGGGCAATTTTTCTGAAGCGCAAAAACAAGCGAAAGCATCGCACAAACAGATTTTGATCAATTTTTCCGGTTCAGATTGGTGTGGCCCATGCATTCGCCTTCGCAAAGAAATACTTGAATCTGAAAGCTTTGAGCAATATGCCAATACTAATCTTCTTCTAGTCAGAGCTGATTTTCCGAGGCAGAAAAAGAATCAGTTATCAAAAGAACAGGTTAAGCTTAACGAATCTTTGGCAGAAGTTTACAATAAGGATGGCAAATTTCCATATACTGTTTTGGTTGATGAAAATGGTAAAGTGCTAAAAAGCTGGGATGGTTATCCAGATGAAAGCGCTCAGGCTTTTGTAGCAGAAATCAATAAAATAAAAAATAAACTATAATAAGAATGGCAAAATCTGTTGCTGTAAACAGAATACTAAAACTCATGGGAAATCGCTTTGAGTTTACCGTAATCTCTGCAAACGAGCAAGTAGGGAATGCTGCAATAGATAGTGCAATTGATGAAGTGAGCCGTATAGAGCGGTTGCTTACCACTTTCAGCAATGATAGCCAAACAAGCTTTATTAATGAAAATGCTGGCCTTGCTCCGGTAAAGGTTGATGATGAAGTGATTAGCCTTATCGAACGCTCTGTTAAAATATCTGAAATTACTGATGGAGCTTTTGACCTAACATACGGTTCGATAGATAAGCGGCTCTGGAATTTTGATCAGAATATGACCAGCCTACCGGATGTGGAAACGGCTTTGGCATCTGTAGAACTTATAGATTACCGAAATGTGATTTTGGATAAAAAACACTCAACAGTAAAGCTTAAAAATAAAGGAATGCGCATCGGCTTTGGTGGGATTGGTAAGGGTTATGCCGCAGATAGGGCTAAAAAGATACTTCAAAATTTAGGTATTGAAAGCGGAATTGTAAATGCTGCGGGCGACTTAATTACATGGGGCACTCAAATTAATGGGCAACCGTGGACAGTTGGTATTGCAGATCCTGAACAAACCAATAGGCCTTTTTCTGCCCTGAAAATTAGTAATATGGCGATTGCAACTTCTGGCAGTTATGAGAAATATGTTACCATTGATGGTAAACGCTATTCGCATACTATCGATCCTAAAACAGGATTGCCTGTGAGCGGTGTTAAAAGTGTGAGTATAATTTGCCCGAGTGCTGAACTGGCTGATGCATTAGCCACGCCAGTTGTAGTTATGGGTGTAAAAGTTGGCCTCGAACTGATAAATCAGATAAAACATGTAGCCTGTATTATCATCGATGATGAGGATAGGGTATTTACTTCAAAAAATATTAATGTGATATAATTATGAAAATTTCCAGGATGTTTTTCCTTTCGATGCTTACTGCATTTTCCTTAAGCAGTATGCTTAGTGCATGCAGTAGCGTAAAGCCTTACCAAAAAAATAAGATAAATGATGCAGACATGACCTTATCTGCAAGGAAAGTGCAAAAGTTTGAACAAAGTTTCCAGCTTTACAGAGAAGGCGCTTCGGGAGCAAACGGGGGCAAAAGCGGTGGTGGCTGCGGCTGTAATTAATTTCAGAATCAAAAAATGAGAAAAATATATCTCCACGTGCTTTTTATGTACTTCGGTATATTAAGCACTTATGCGCAAAACAAACCAGAACCAGCGAAAATTGATAGCAGTAAATATCAATCGAGGAAACTTAAAATTGATGAAATAAATCTGGTTTCAGCTTATTACCATCAGGATGGAAATAATTCTGCTGTAACAGGCGGTATAGGTACAGAGAAATTGAGCGACTTCGCGAATACCATTGATCTGCAAATGTCGAAATTTAATAAAAGAGGCAAGAAAAATACCTTTCTTTTTGAGCTTGGTGTAGATCATTACACCTCAGCATCTTCGGATAAGATAGATCCAAATACCATATCTTCTGCGTCATCTGCAGATACACGCATTTACCCTTCACTAAACTGGACACAATCTAATGAAGAAACAGGTAATTCTTTTGGCTTTACCGGCTCATATTCAACAGAATTTGATTACCAGTCGTTAGGTGCCGCTTTTAATTTAACGCGGTTATCTAAAGATAAAAATACCCAGTTTGATTTCAAGGCACAGGCATTTTTAGATCAATGGACGGTAATTTTGCCGATTGAATTGCGAACGGGCAATACCGGAAAAGGTGGTGAGCAATACGAAACCGCACCGAGAAATTCATTTAGTGCCTCATTTTCCTTATCTCAGGTTATTAGTCAAAAGTTTCAGGCTTCCTTAATTTTAGAGCCATCCTATCAAAAGGGTTTACTCGCTACAAAGTATCAGCGTAATTATTTTACAGATGGTTCACTTCGTTCAGAAACCCTGCCGGATAAGCGGTACAAAATTCCTATTGGGCTGCGGATGAATTACTTTTTGAATGATATGTTTGTGATACGTACTTTTTATCGATACTATATGGATAATTGGGGTATAAGGGCACACACTGCAGAACTCGAAGTACCGGTAAAGATTAATTCATTTTTTTCAATAAGTCCGTTTTACCGATACAATAATCAGGTAGGAACCAAATATTTTGCGCCATACGGTCAGCATGCTCCATCAGCACAATATTTTACCAGCGATTACGATTTATCTACTTTAAACAGTGATTTTTACGGTGCAGGCATCCGCTTTGCTCCACCAAAAGGTGTTTTTGGCTGGCAACGATTAAATATGCTGGAATTGAGATATGGCCATTATTCGCGTTCTACAAGCTTGGTTTCCAATATCGTATCATTAAACCTGAAGTTTAAATAGGATGAATAATGTTCTGATGTATCTCTAAGAATAAGTATTGAATATCATTTAATAATTTTTTGGCAGCCTGCTCATTGTTTGAGCAGGCTTCGTTGTTTATTTACCTGTTTATTTGATGGTGAATTTAAATATAAGGCAAGTAAAAGAACATATTTCTTTTTATGATGTTCACTATAAGTGATTTCGATTTTGCATATCCAATCTCATTATTCCCCCTTGCAAAAACGAATAGAAGCTTCAAATATTAATCATCTGTAAAATAGCATAAAATGAAAAAACGAGGTTTAGTCTGGTTCAAAAACGACCTTAGGTTACTTGATAATGAAGCCTTAACTAAAGCTCAGGAAGAGTGTGCTGACTTGATTTTTTGTTTTTGCTATGAGAAAAAATGGTTTAAAGAATTAGAGCTCGGCTTTAAAAATATGGATGCCGTCAGGTTAAAGTTTTTGCAACAATCTATTTTATCGCTAAAAAAAGAATTAGAAGATATTGGCGGTCACTTAATTATTGGAACAGAATCTGCAATTGACACCATACCGGCGCTAATTAAAGATTATGGCGTTACAGATGTATATGCAGAGGAAGAATATGCCAGCTACGAGTTAGATTTAGTTAGCAAAATAATGCAGGCATCAGCTGATGTAAAGTTTCATTTTTTTTGGGGCAAAACGCTTTACCATAAGGATGATATTCCTTTCAGCATTTCAAAAATTCCGCTTACCAGTAAAGCTTACAGAATCCCGGCAGGGCGAGAAGCAAAACCCCGGGTAATTTTTGAAAAGCCCACTAAATTAAAATCTGTTCCAGGTATAAAATCCGGCAAAAATCCACCTTATAAAGATTTTGGTTTTGCAAAAGAAGAATATGAAAGCGCTGTGCCATTTGTTGCCGGAGGTGAAGATAAAGCCTTAGAAAGATTGGAATATTATACTTTTAAATCAGAACTTTTAACAGGATATAGATGGAGCAGAAATAAATCTGACGGGCTTGATTACAGTTCAAAATTTTCTCCGTATTTGGCATTGGGCTGTTTATCAGCAAGGGTAATTTACGAAAAGGTACAAGCCTATGAGGCAGAGGTGAAGAAAAATCAAAGTACCTGGTGGTTGGTTTTTGAATTGGTATGGAGAGATTATTTCACATTTAAGTCGATTCGATTCGGAAATTCGGTTTTTAGTAGCGATGGATATAAAAACAAAAAACTAACCTGGGAAAATGATACTCAAAAATTTGAGAGATGGTGTAAAGGCAATACAGGCATTCCTTTTATAGATGCTCACATGCGCCAGCTGAATAAAACCGGTTTTATGAGCAATAGAGGCCGGGTAAATTGTGCCAGTTATTTGGTTTATGATTTAAAAATAAACTGGACATGGGGCGCTTATTATTTCGAATCTAAATTGATAGATTATGATGTAAGTTCGAACTGGATGAATTGGCACATGCAGGCATTTGAAATTTGGTACACCAATCCTGTTCATCAATCTAATAAATACAAAGCGCAAAATTTTATCCGAGAATGGATACCCGAACTATCTGCAAAGAACAATGTTGAAGTTTTAATACCCTGGGAATTTGATATTTCAGATTATCCAAAGCCAATCGAAGTTTATAAAAAATGGGATAGGGCTATTAAACTCATCAAAGAAATTGCAACATAAATCATTAATATAGAATTATTTACAGAGAATTTTGCAAAGATAAATCATGCTTACTGAAGTATATTTGCTCGGAAAATTTATAATTAGTTTAAGCTTAGCTGTATCTTCGATTTATGCAAAAGAATGTTGTTAGTGCAGTAACTAATCTGGTTAATTTTGATGATAGTGAACTGCTAATCTTTTTGGAAAAGCTTAAGCCACGCAAAATTTTGAAAGATGATTATCTGTTAAGGGCAGGTGATGTTTGCAAAGCAATGGTAATTATCAACTCCGGCGTACTCAGGTATTTCACCATTACTGAAAAAGGGGAACAAAGCCATTGGTTTGCCTTTGATGGTGAGTGGCTGGGCGATTATGAAAGCTTTTTAACACGGCAGCCATCATCAAACTTTATACAGGCCTTAGAGGATACAGAAGTGTATTGTTTAAGCTATGATGACATGCAAAAGCTTTATTCAATTGGCGCTAAATACGAACGTTTTGGCAGGCTGATGGCAGAAAATCTTTTCGTTAGCGTTGGGCGTTCAAGGAATGATTTGGTAAGCTTATCAGCCGAAAAAAGATATCTAAACTTAATAAATACTTACCCAAATATCGTAAAACGGATACAAATACAGCATATTGCAACCTATCTGGGTATACATCCTCAAAGTTTAAGCCGCATAAGAAAAAATCTTGCGAAGCAAAAAAATTTGGGATGATATTATCCGTAAATAATAAGTAACCTATGTTATTTTGGAGCTGATACTTTTTAAAGAATTTAGCGCCAATGAAAGTATTATTCAATCTCCTAAAAAATCATGAAAAGGCTGCAAGGCCTTTGTTCTATCTGGGCATTTTCCATCTGATATTGGCCATACTATTTTTAGCTATTTTACCTTTCGAGCATCGAAGGTTACTGGGCATAAATTTATGGATTAAACCATTAAAGTTTGCACTGTCTATCGGCATTTATTCCCTCAGCTGGGTATTAATTTTTCCTTACCTCCGCGGTGAAAAAATTAAAAAATATTTTGCCCGATTTACTGTATTTGCAATGGGTTTTGAGATGCTTTGTATTGCTTCTCAGGCTGCAAGGGGCGAATTATCACATTTCAATCAATCCGGAACTTACAATATTATAGTTTATGCTTTGATGGGAATTGTTATCACTGCTCAAACAATTTTCTCCCTATGGATATCTATTCAGTTATATAAAAATACGCCACCTAATATGAGCCTTTCGATGCTTTGGGCTTTACGTTTTGGCATTTTTATTTCTATTTTTTTCGCTTTACAAGGCGGTTTTATCGGACAGCGGATGGCACATACTGTTGGTGGTGCAGATGGCGGACCTGGGATTTTATTTTTTAACTGGAGTACAAAACATGGTGATTTAAGAATTGCTCATTTTCTGGGATTACATGCACTTCAAATTATACCTGCCTTTGCATGGATTTTTAAAGGCAAGCGTGAAATTTATGTTATCACCTTCGGTTTACTATATTTCTTGTTTGTGAGTTTTGTTTTTTATCATGCCTTAATGGGAAGGGGTTTATATTAACGGTTAACGTGTAAATTGATTACTGCATTTATCTTACATGGATTAAAACACGTAAAATGCTGATTTGTTTATAGTTAAGATTTGGTTATACATACTCGAGACTCATAGCCCAAAATAAATACCAATAAGGTTGAATAATATGTACTGCGGTTGGTATGGTCTTTTTGCCCGTTGGTCGATTAGTCTGTATCGCTGGTCTAAAACAGCATATTTCGCTGAAACGTTTCTGAACTGCTTGTGTCTTATCTACAAAACAATCAATAAAATATTATTCATCCTTAAAATAAAAGCATTATGAAAACTTCAATCAAAACTTTATTCGCAACTTCATTAACAGTTATTACCTTAACAACTTCAGTTTTTTCTACAAGCTTAATGGCTAATGAGAAAAAACCAGTAACAACAGTTTCAGCACCTAGTAATTTCAAAAGAATTTCGGTTCAGGGAAATGTAGAAATTAAAATTGTACAAAGAAAAAGCGAAGCGGTAACTTACGCAGAAGATAATTTGGGTAAAGCAAAAATTACTCAAGAAGGCGACCTTTTAAAAATTACATCATCTGATAAAGAAGTTAGTAAAATAACCGTTTATGTAGCAGATATTTACAGAATAGAAGCTGCCGATAATGCAGTTGTAAAAACTGAAGGCAAAATAAAAGCTAAATTTTTACAGGTATTTTTAAAAGGAAATGCGCATGCAGTAATTAATTCGAGCACAGAAGGTTTATACACAGTAATAAAAGACGATGCCGATTTAAAACTTAGCGGAGCAACAGATAATCATACAGTAATTATGGGCGATACGCAAAAATTAACAATGGATAGATTTGCGGCACTTAAAACAAACATCCAATCTACTGAAGATATGGGTGCAATAACAGAAACGGTAGCCGTTATAAAATAAAAAACAAACACACGATGCCATTAAAAGCGAAGAGGTTTCTCTTCGCTTTTTTTTTAAATAATTGATAAGCCTTGCCGCTGTAAATATTTAACTTTCTAAAAAGCCTGATATTTTTTTGGAAACAATTTATATACTGGTTGGTTCGTTTGAATAAGATTATGCCCAAATTGTGAAATACTTTAAGATGATTTCTTTTTGCTTTATTACCGCCAATATTTTTAGTTTGATAAGCATATTCATATTACAATCAGCCGAGGTTATAGGTACAGCCAATACAGATTTTAAAAACCTTCCGTATGGAATTGCTATTGGTATAAATTTCTTTCTCTTTTTATCGAGCTTTACCGTATTACTTAATCTTAATGAGCATATTAAAACTAACCCTTTGTGGTGTTTTTTAAGTTTTTTCCTCTTGCCTGGTGTTTTCGTAATCTTGGTGTTCCTGGCTATGTGGGATGAACCCTGGCCCGGCATGCTTTTCATTATTCCTTATCTTCTGGTATTAACAACTACTTTTTTGCGTTTTCGAAAAGCGTAACAGTTGAATCAGTAAAATCTAACTTTTAGTTGCTTCCACGTCTCCATAACTGCATTTTTTAATTATTTAAATACTTAATATTCAAATCGATAGGTAGTAAATCGTGGCTGTTTTCTTGTTTCATCAAATCTTCATATTACTTTTTGAAGTTTGTTGCATCAATCAGATCAGAAAATGTCCGGAAAACAAATATTTCAAACTGAAAATAAGAAAAGATGGAATACCTTTACTTGGGTAAGTCGTTCATTCTTTATTATTTTTATTGGCGCCATCATTTGTGTTGCCCTTACACTGTCATCGGTACAATATCCAAAATTACCCTACATAAATACTAATGCGCCATTAACCGCAAAGCAATTAGAAAAGCTTAAGAAATCGAAAGAATATAGGGCATTCACTATTGCCAAATCAAAACTCGTAAAGATTAAAAAAGACCGTGAACTTCGTTTGCAAACCCATCATGGTGAAAAAAAGCGCATAAATATGGCTTTTTATGTAAGTTGGGCCGGTACGGTAGATAAATCTTTGCCAGACTTGAAACGCAATATTGGCCATTTAGATATGGTGGCGTTAGAATCATTTTTCTTAAATGGCGATTCAGTGGTCGATAAGTCTGATACAGCAGCTTTAAAGGTGATAGCCAAAGCGAAGAAATCAGCTATTGCAGTGGTATCTAATTTTAACAAAGAACGTTGGGATGGAGCAGCAATGAGAAGATTGTTAAACAATGCACCAGCTCAGCAAACGCTGATTACCAATTTAATTCAGCTGACAAAAAAACATGGCTATAAAGGAATTAATATAGATTTTGAGGAGTTAAACTTAGAAAATCGCGAGGCCTTTAATAGCTTCATGGAAAATTTATATGCGCAGTTTCATGCTCAAAAGCTAATCGTTTCGCAAGATATTTCTCCGGAAAATGATGATTACAGCCCGCAAATTTTACAGCATTACAACGATTACATCGTACTTATGGCTTACGATCAGCATACCGAGGGCAGTAATGCCGGCGATATCTCCAATCAACAATGGGTAGAGGAGAAGCTGGATGACATTTGTAGTAAAATGAATGCTGATAAAGTTATCCTTGCTTTAGCCTGCTATGGATACGATTGGCCAGATAAAAGTGTAGGTACGCCAGTAACCTACGAAGCCGCAATAACCACAGCGGTAAATTTTAAGGCTAAAGTAAATTACAATGAAGCCTCTGCTAACCTAAATTTTAGTTATAAAGATGGCAGTGGCATAAACCACAAAGTTTATTTTACAGACGCGGCTACCAATTTCAATTTAATTCGCAAAGCGGATGATTGGGGTATTGGCGGTATAGCTTTATGGAGATTAGGTTCTGAAGATAAACGTTTATGGAGCTTTATTTCCAGCGATTTAAGCTTAACATCTTTGAAAAGTAAACCTGTAGATCTTCGCAAAATAGCTCAGTTAACTATGGGTGGTATAGCTTATATTGGCGATGGAGAAATTTTAGATTTGATTTCTTCCCCAAAACCAGGAACGGTTAAAATTACCCTGAATAAGGATGATTTTACCATTCAAAATCAGGTTTATACTCGTTTGCCTTCTCAATATGTGATAAAAAGATTTGGCGAAGCTGATAAAAAAATTGTTCTAACCTTTGATGATGGTCCCGATCCGGTTTACACACCACAAGTTCTGGATATCTTAAAAAAAGAGCATGTTCCCGGTTGTTTTTTTGTTGTTGGAATAATGGCAGAAAAAAACATGGAGCTACTCAGAAAAGAGTATGATGATGGTTACGAGATTGGCAACCATACATTTTTTCATCCTGATATGTCTGCAATTGGTCCGGCAAGGGTTAAGTTTGAACTGAATGCTACACGCAGATTAATTGAAGCGGTTACCGGTCATAGCACCATTTTATTCCGTGCTCCTTTTAACGCTGATGCTGAACCTCAAAATACATCAGAAATTTTACCTGTTGCACAAAGTCGCAAAGAAAATTATTTAAATATTGGTGAATTAATAGACCCCGAAGATTGGCAACCCGGAAAAACTGCTGATCAGATTTATAAAGAAGTAGTTAAGCAACAAGATAATGGCAACATTTTGCTTTTACATGATGCCGGCGGCAACCGTCAGGCAACGGTTGAGGCACTTCCAAGAATTATCCAATACTTTAAACAGAAAGGCTACACATTTACAACTGTAGGAGATTTAATGGGTAAAAAGAGGTCAGAGTTAATGCCAGCTGTAAAATCTGATGCAAATACGGGTTTTCTAGGTTCAGGAGATTTTTTCTTCATCAATTTCTTTTACTATGGAAATATTTTTTTAAATGTAGTTTTTAGTGTTGCAATTGTTCTGGCTATTCTCCGCACAATTTTTATTGCCTATCTGGCTATTAAGCAGCGAAAAAAATCAAGATTGAATGCGAATGTTCTGCTGAAAAATCCTTCACAAAAAGTTAGTATTATAATCCCGGCTTATAATGAAGAAATAACAGCGGTGCATACGATAAATAGCTTGTTGAAAACGACTTATCCGGATTTTGAATTAATTTTTGTAGATGATGGTTCAAAAGATAAAACTTTTGATAAGATAAATGAAAAGTTTGCAAATCATCCGCAGGTTAAAGTTTTTAGAAAAGAGAACGGCGGCAAAGCATCGGCTTTAAACTTTGGTATTGGTAAAGCAAGCGCTGATTTTATTATTTGTATTGATGCTGACACTCAATTGAAAACAGATGCTGTAACCGAATTAATGCGTTATTTTTATAACCCTAAAATTGCGGCAGTTGCAGGAACTGTAAAAGTTGGTAATGCAAATAACATCATTACAAAATGGCAATCGATAGAATATATCACTTCGCAAAATATGGATAGGAGGGCTTTCGATTTGCTTAACATTATAATCGTAGTGCCGGGCGCTATTGGTGCTTTTCGTAAAGATGTAGTATTGGAAGTTGGCGCATTTACAACAGATACACTTGCAGAAGATTGCGACCTTACCATGCGTATTTTAAAAGCAGGTTACCAGGTGAAAAACTGCGGTACTGCCATTGCATACACAGAAGCACCGGAAACTGTAAATATGTTACTAAAGCAGCGCTTACGCTGGAGTTTTGGCGTTATGCAGAGTTTTTGGAAAAACCGTAAAACTTTATTCAACAAAAAATATGGTTATTTTGGGATGGTTGGTATGCCGAATATTTTACTTTATCAAATTATACTGCCTTTGTTTTCTCCCTTGGCCGATTTGTTTATGCTTCTGTCATTAATAAGCGGTATTTTCTCTCTAAGTGCAATTAATAACTTAACGCTAACGGGCTTTTCCGGTATTTTAAGTTTGCATAATGGTTTCGGACAAGTGCTTTTCTATTACCTTATTTTTATTGTTGTAGATATGTTTTTTGCCGCAATTGCTTTTAAAATGGAAAATGAAAAGTATAATAATCTTCTCTATATTTTTCCGCAACGATTTTTCTGGAGACAGCTAATGTATTTGGTTTTATTCAAATCAATAAGAAAAGCAATTAAAGGCGAGTTAGGCACCTGGGGAACTTTAAAAAGAACAGGAAATGTAAGTCAGGTTGCCGTTTAATGATGTATGGTAGAATTGGAGCGATTTTAGCCAAATGGCTATAGTTTATCCAGGTTTTCTAAACAATATTCTGCTCTTTTTAGAACGGCATGTTTGGTTTCGGCTTCCATTTTATCCCAGATTTTATAAACCATACCCAAGCGATAATTGTGTTGAAGTTTTTCACGGTTCCTATCATGAAAATCCCAATATAAACTATTAAAAGGGCAGGAATTATCACCTACTTTATCGTTACGGTTGTACTTGCATTTTTCACAGTAGTTACTCATTTTATTAATGTAATTAGCAGAGCCTGTGTAAGGTTTTGAGCCAATAATACCGCCATCGGCATATTGGCTCATACCTCTGGTATTGGTTATTTCTACCCACTGTATGGCATCGATATAAATGCCCAAATACCAAAAATCAACTTCATCTGGATTGATACCTGCGAGCAAGGCAAAATTGCCGGTAACCATTAACCTTTGGATGTGGTGCGCATAGGCAAATTCTAAAGATTGGTTAATAGAATGCTTCAGGCAATTCATATTTGTTTCACCGTTCCAATACCATTCTGGTAGTTTTCTGCTATGGTTAAAAAAATTTAAAGTTTCAAACTCCGGCATCTTCATCCAATAAATTCCACGCATATATTCACGCCAACCCAAAATTTGCCTTATAAATCCTTCAATCTGATTAAGCGCTATTGATGTTTTATTGTTTCTCCAGTATTCGATTGCATAATTAACCACTTCGATTGGTGAAAGGAGTTTGGTATTCATGCTGAAAGAAAGGCGTGAATGATACAAAGACCATTCTTCTGTATGCATGGCATCTTGAAAAGTGCCAAATAGCTGCAAGCAATTTTCGCAAAAATATTTTAAAAGTTTTAAAGATTGCGCCCTATTTATTGGCCATTCTAAATATTTAGCATCAATTTTTCCAATCGTTTTAATTTTTGCATCTGTAATTCTCTGCAATTGTTTTCTTACATCGTTTTCAAACAAAAGAGGTGGATTTGGTTTGTGGTTTTTAGGAAGTTTTTTCCGGTTTTCTGCATCAAAATTCCACTGACCACCTTGCGGGTCATCGCCATCATCTACTAATACATGATGTTTTTTACGCATTGCCCGATAAAAACTCTCCATCAAAAATTCTTTTTTGCCCGAAAATAAATCGGCCATTTCATGTCTTTTGGTATAGAAATGTTCGGTGTCAAATACGCTGTGTTTTATTTTTAAAGTGTTGCAAAATTTCTGCAACGCTGTATCTAACCTATACTCATCCGGTAATTGATAATCAAATTCTTCGATTCCAAATTTCTTAATGATATGGGATAGATTTTCGGAAAAATTTTGTTGGTTTTCAGCATCATCTAGCTTAAGGTAAATCGTGTTAAAGCCTTTATCATTAAGTAGTTCTGCAAAATTTTCCATTGCTGCAAAAAATGCGCAAATCTTTTGAACATGGTGCCAGGCATAATCCGTTTCTGTTCTAACTTCCATCATAACATGAAGTGTATCCGGAGCAGCTTTCTTAAACCATGAATGTTCAATATTAAGCTGATCGCCCAGAATTAACCTTAATATTTTATATTTTTTTTTCATGGTTTGGGTTTGAAATGATTTGGTTGCAAATAAAGATTTTAAGTGTTGCGGTTGGAGTGATTCATGGATTTAACAAGAAACGGTCTGCAAAGTTTCCAATATTTAAAGAAGGATGGGTAAGCACCGGTAACCTCTGGAAACATCCATTCGTAGCTATCTTTAATACCTGTGTAATGAAGAAATGCAGGATGCGCTTTGGAAATAAAAATTTTACCAGACTGAAGCGTACTCGTTTTATATAAACTTTCTATTTCTGAGAATTCTCCTGCACAAATTTGAATGCCTGGAATATTTTTTGTAAGACTAATTATAAAATCAATCACCTGCTCACTTACCGGATATTTAGTGAAATGGCTGGGTTCTAAAAGTAATATCCTGTTTGCATCATCACTTTTTCTCCAAACTGGGTCTAGATTGTAACTGTTATAAATTATTGTCGGTTTTGATTGGTCAATGTTAGGGATATCCGTTTTAGGCAGAACAGTTTTTGATGGTATGATGGTGCGTTCTTTTAAAACTTGAGGAATTTCCATTAGCGGAAGCTCTTCATAACTTTTATCTAAAAATGTATCTTCTTGATAACTGGAAGTATATTTATTGATGTTTTCCTGATTGCAATAATATTTTTTGCCTGAAAACGCTGCCGATACCCATTGCCAACTTGCATTATTGCTGGCAATATCTCCATCCAAAAGGTAATAATAGAGCCATTTAGATGGCTGTTTCCAATAGGTTTTGCCAATATTACATGTTACAGATGCTACATACATCCTGATATGATTATGCATATATCCAGATTGATAAAGCTCTTGTATTCCATTGTCGATAGCATTTATCCCGGTTTCAGCCTCGATAATTGATGTAATCATATCATTAGATACAACATCTGGTTGTGGCTTGCTTAAATCTTCCCAAATCAGCTCTTTTTTTTCTTGCCAGATACGCTGATAATATTCTCTCCAGGCCAACTCCTGAAGAAATTTTTCTGCAGCTTCAAAACTTGTTCCCTTATCTATTATTGCCTGTAAGATTTGTTTAAGGCTGATTACCCCTCGAGATAGGTATGGTGAAAGGCGACTAACAGCACCATCCGTAAAATTTCTGGTTTTAGCATACTCAATGGTATCCAATTCCTCAATCTGTTTTAATATCTGCTGATAATCGGTGGTAAATTTAACTTTCCCCATATTATCGTTTTGTAATTTTATTATTCGAAATTGCCCGCTGACGGTCACATTTAAAACGAGTTGATACCTGACTACGCAAAGCAGCGTGTTTTGTAGATTTATTTGTCATCCTTTTCCTCCACATTTTAAAACTGCTATCCTTCATCTGCTTTCTCATTAGGGTAATAACTTCCTGATGTTTTAAGCCAAATTGAACCTCAATAGCATCGAAAGTGGTGCGGTCTTCCCAAGCCATTTCTATAATTCTATCAATTTCTTGTGCCGAAAATTTGCTAATGTCAATCATTTTTTAGGGTTGATGTATTGAACTGTGCTAGTTTTTAACTATTTGAAACAGTTTTGCTGCTTCTACATTTATCACTGCAATATTTAACCTCCGTCCACACTTTTTCCCACTTTTTACGCCAGGTGAATGGTCTGTTGCAGGTAACACAGATTTTTGATGGTAAATTTTGCTTCTTTACGCCTTTCATGTTAATATCAAATGCCGTAATATCTGCTTCTAAATACCGAACTAAGCATTAATACGAATTTGTGGGAATTTGAAATTCTAATTCGTTCGTTCATGATTTGATTTGCGGTTTTCTTCTTAATCTTATCAAAAAGCTTTTTGTAATAGATGTAAGCCAGATAAACGCCTCTGCGTGATGATTTTGGCAATTGCCTTATGCCATTTAATGCTGCATCAAACTCGGCAGCTATTTCTTGCTCAATCAAAAGCTTTTCGTTGATAGAAAATGTAGACAAATCAACTCCCGGAAAATAACTTCGGCTTAATAAATAATAATCGGCTTTTAAATCGCGTAAAAAGTTAACTTTTTGGAATGCTGAACCAAGTTTCATTGCAGATTCCTTTAATTGTTCGTAACGCTCATTATCACCTTTTACAAAAACCTGCAAGCACATTAGGCCAACAACCTGTGCCGAGCCTAATATGTAACGATCATATTTTTGAGGTGTATATTCTTCTTTTTTAAGATCCATTTCCATACTCTCCAAAAAAAGATCTATCAACTCTCTTTTTATCTGGTATTGATTTACAACTTTTTGAAAGGCATTAAGTATCGGGTTTAAGCTGATTTTTTCTTCAATGGCTTCATAGCAATCCCTTTTAAATTTATAAAGTAGGGTAGGCTTATCGTAATCGTGAAAACTATCAACTATTTCATCAGCAAGCCTCACAAATCCATATATCGAATAAATTGCTTCCCGATGGGTTTTGTCAAGAAAACGTATACCCAAAGAAAAGCTGGTGCTGTAAGTTTTGGTTACAACCTTACTGCATTTCGCAGATACAGTATCAAAAATAACTTTCATGTATTTTTTTGTTTAATTCTTTTCAAAGTTTTGTACGTAGTGGAAATCTTCAAGTTTTTGAAGCAATGTTATTAACTGTGTTTTTTCGTCTGCAGTAAGCGCACCAGTAACATTTGCAGATGCTGCACGTATTTTATCCATGTATTTATTTAATTCTTCAATTCCCTTTTTTGTAATATTTAATATCATATTCCGCTTATCAACGGCTGATGGTTGCTGACTAATCAAGCCCTTATCCAATAGCCTTTGAATGATTAATGTTCCAGCAGGCTTATCGTGGATATTTTCTTTTATTAATGCAGATTTAGTCATATTTCCACCAGAATTTAGGTTAATCAGGTAAATGAAATCATCAGGCGTAGAGAAAACACTTTCGCTTATGGCTGCCTTCGCCTGTATTTTTGCATATCTGTATAGATGCACAAGGGAAGTGTTGATAACGCTGTCTGCCGATCTTCCCTTAATTTTTCCAGGCCAATCGGGTTCTTTTGCTGAAATTTCTTCAGGCTTAAGGGCTTGCGCATTCATCCAGTTTAAAAAAGAATTCAAATCATCTTTAGCACCTGCATTATGCTGTTCGTAGGTTTTTACTAATGATATTAAATTATCTAAGAGGTTGTACATCATCGCATTTAATTCTGAGGTTTTACGATTTGATTAATCTTTATATTGTGCTAAAACGTTGTTTTCAAATTGCCAAGTCCACCATTAACTGGGATAATTTGTCCTGTTATCCAACCGCTGTCTTCTGATAGCAGGAAGGCAATGGCAGAACTGATGTCTTTAGCTGTTCCATATTTTCCTAAAGGGTGTCTTTTTGCTGAGGCTTCCATCTTTTCAGGGCTGTTGAGCAATTTCGATGCAAGCGGTGTATCTGTTAATGATGGAGCAACTACATTAACTCTAATTTGATTAGCACTTAATTCTGCAGCAAGGGATACAGCCAGCCCTTCAATTGCAGCCTTCGAAGCAGCGATGCTGGCATGAAAACCCATTCCGGTTCTTGCTGCAACCGAACTTATTAAAACTATAGATGCTGCAGAAGAATTTTTTAAAGATTTTAACGATTGCTGTATGCAGGAAGCCGCTCCAACCACATTTAGTTTAAAATCATCTACAAAATCATTTTCAGATAGTCTTGAAAATGGTTTTAAATTAATATTGCCTACGCAATAAACAAAGCCATCGAGTTCGTTTGGTAAAAATGAAGCTAAAGCTGATGAAGAATCTAAAACATCCATCTCCAGGTATTTAATGGAATCATGCCAAAGTGTTGAACGATTTCTGCTCGCTGCATAAATGTTTGCACCTTCTAAATTTAAAAAATTAACTAAATCTAATCCGATACCTGAACTAGCGCCAACAACAAGAATATTTTTGTCTTTAAACTTCATAAAAAATTTTCAAATCAATTATGTATTTATAAACTAATATAGCGTAATAAAGTTTATAAATAAACTAAATTTTTACACATTCATTTGTTAAAGGATTTAAAATAGTTTCAGAATTTAAATAATTAGCGGAACTTATTGGCCATGGCGATGTTCTTTAGATGGGTTTTAGGCTAATCAATCTTAATACTGAGAAGGTTTAGAATTACTGTAAAATATATTGAGTTGAAAAAAATATCAGTTGTAACCATTGTAAAAAACAGGCAGCCAGCGCTAGAAAACTTAATTATTGGACTAAGCCAAAATGCCCAACTGCCGAATGAGCTTATCGTTATTCACATGAACGAAGAGCCATACAATCTTAAAAATCAGGCTTTTGAAATTAAAGCGATAACAATGTGTGGAGAAGGATTGCCATTGGCTGCGGCTCGGAATTTCGCCATTGAACATGCGACTTTTGAGCACGTTATTTTTCTGGACGCAGATTGTATTCCGGCTGCCGATTTAATAATGCGTTATAGCGAGTTATTTTTAAAAGATATGCTTTTGTGCGGCAGAACTAAGTATTTGCCTAAAAGTGTTATGCAATACCAACAGTTCTGGACAGATTTAAACGAGATTTCTGAACCAGACCCAATACGAAGTAGTGTTGAGCAATATCCTTATGAACTTTTCTGGTCGCTTAATTTTGCATGTTCCAAAACAGTGTATTCAAAAATCGGAGGTTACGATGAAGGTTATATCGGCTATGGCGCAGAAGATACAGATTTCGCATTTAGTGCCCGTGCCGCAGGTGTGGAAATGCAAACAGTTGATGCTTTTGCTTATCATCAATACCATGCAAGTTATAATCCGCCGCTTAACCATTTAAATGATATTGTTGCTAACGCGATGTATTTTTATCAGAAATGGAAAAAATGGCCTATGGAAGGATGGCTTAAAAGATTTGCCGATATGAAACTGATAAAATGGGAAAATGATAGTATCGAAGTGATTAGAAATCCATCAGCTGATGAAATTTTATCAGCGCTTAAATAAATTGAAAAAGTTTTGGTAGCTAACTTTTATGTATTTACCGGCTTTTTCTGCAGCATTTGTATCTATCAATGGCGCCCAATTTCTTTGGTTTGGCAAAAGATTAAGTAAAATTTTATTCCAGTCTACTTTAAAACACAATTCTGGCAAAACTATCTCTGCTAAACCGAGTTGCTCTACAATCTGCGCTTTTTCTAATTGTTCATCGAAGGGGCGTTTTTCAGGTATAAGTATAAGCCGCTTGTTTAATGCACCCATTTCCATAACCGTGTTGTGCCCTGCATTTCCAATCACAATGCAGCAACCTCGTAATATAATTCTTGGGTCTAAAACATCACCATGAAAAATTAAGTTTTTACAGTTTATTGCAATGTCTTCTAATTTTCCTAGTACCTGAAAATTCCAATCCGGGCACATATTAGCAATGTGTTTAAGGAGCGCTAAATTAATGCTGGTGCCTCCGTTACCGATTAAAATCCCAACTTTTCTCTCATCAATTATGGATTTATCTGCCTCAGGTTTAAATCTTGATAAACCACCAGCAAAAAACGTTTTGCTGGTTAACCAGGTAGATTCGCTTCCATTCATCTTAACATGATATGGAGCAATTAATCCAAGGGCATTACGATAGGCAATTTCATGCGGCAAATCTGTTCTCTTACCATGCTGGCGAATAATAATAGTTGGCACGCCCGATAAACGAGCCAGCATCGCTACCTCTACAGAAACATCAACAATAAGTAAAAGGGGGTAGGTATTGGCAAAAAAGTCTGCCATCAAAGCAACCCGGCTTCGCTGGCCGTTTATATTTAAGGGCGCATAATGTAATCCATAGATTTCATCTTCCCCTTTAATCTCAGGTTTGTTTTCAAAATCAAACGGTAAATCAACGATGGTTACATGAGTTGGAATGAGCTTCCTTTTTGCAGCCAAACCGCTACCCATAAAGGTTAAATTGCAATCTTTTAACGTTTCGGCTATAGCTATTGCCCGCATTAAATGCCCCGAACCATGATGATGAACATAAAAGGCAAAGTTATACGGCACGTGGCATAGAATTAGCGATTGTATCCAGTAATAATGCTTCGTAAGCATCTATCATACCTTCAATATTAAGAGATTCTTCAGCCCTTTTTCTAGATTCGGTTCTATTTAAAGTGATGGCTTTTTTAATGCACAACGCTAATTCCTCGGGGTCGTTACTTTGTGTTAATGAACCGCAAGAATCATCAATAAGATATGGAAGCGCCCCTTTGGCAATTCCGGCAACTGGTGTGCCACAAGCCAAACTTTCTGCTACAACTAATCCAAATGGTTCTTCCCAGCATGGAGTAATAACAGAGCATTTTGCATTACCGATAAGTTCATTTAGCTCTTCATGAGTGCAATTGCCAAGCATTTCTACATTATCACTCAGTAATGGCTCAACATAGGTATGATAGTAATGACTATCTGCAATGGTTCCAGCCACTTTAACTTTTACACCGGCAGACTTTGCCGCTTGTATTGCCAAATGTGTGCCCTTATCAGGATGTATTCTTCCAAACCAAATCACATAATCGCCTTTTTGTTCAGGATAAAATTTCCATTGCGTAACATCAACGCCATTCCAGATAACTTCGCAATCGTTAAGATATGGTTGCCAGGCTTTTGCGTTTGAACGTGAGACACTTACATAACGAATTCTACCAGATTTCCGCTCATGCGCCATGGCACGCTTCATCTCAAAAATCGGTGGGGTATGCAATACGGTTATCATGGGTGTTTCGAGGATGGTTGACATGGTAACCGGAACATAATTCAAAGAATTATTGAAGATGATATCATGTCCGTTACCATCAATATCTTGCATTAATTCCAGGTAAGCATGGTGTGTGGAAATAAAATCTTCGCTCATTTCATGACTACGAAATCTCGAAAAAGTTTCTCTGTCGTAGTCCAGATCGCTTAAAATTACCTTTACATTTAATGATGGATCAGATAGTTCGCTTGCATAAAGGGTTACATCATGCCCCCGCATAATAAGCCTTTTGGTAATTTCGTAAGTAAAAGCTTCCAATCCGCCCATGTAAGGTTTGCGGATAGGATGTTTAAGATGTGCTATAATTCCAATGTTCATAATGTAGTTTCCAATATTAGAACTGCATTATAAAGGAATAAGTTTTTAAAAATAATACTCAGTGTTAAGATTGTAGCAAAATCAAATTGTTTTTTTAGTTGTGGCTATAGCTTTTAGCAAAAAAAAAGCCATCGAATTATCGATAGCTTTAAACCAAATATATGATGAATAGGTAAATGTATAAGCTAAACAGGCAATGTTGAAGATTGTTTCAAAAAAAAATTATAATTTGATAGCATAAAGCTTTAAGAAATTTGCCAAAAAGCTCAAACGATTTAATCATTTATTTGTTAGTTGAAAAAACATCCCATTGGAAAATTCTCGACCAAAAGATCTTGCCGCATTAGTTTATAACAAGCTGAAGCTCAACAAAACAATAAAAGTTTTGCCGGCTGTAGAAACGTTGGAACTTTTTTTTGATATACTTTTTTATTTGAGTATGTGCAAAGAAGAAAGTGATTTGATAAAAGTGACAGTAACCTTTATCGATCCAAATAATCCAGACCCAAATCCTCCGAGAAAAATTGTACCTGAGCGGTGGAGCAGCATAGCCTTTACCAAGCCGATTATGATGAATACTAAATCGCTTGCTAAACTATCTAAAGCAGCCGATCCAACAAGTTCATCTCTAGCCGTATACTTTGATGAAAAAGGCGATTTATTTGTTTGGGGATTGATTGATCAGGCAATGCATTACCAGGATTTTTTAAATTACGAATCTGATACCCATTCAGAACAACCGGGGCTTTTTCAGGTTGCAGTAAGCGATATTGGTACCTTACATGTGCTTTTTGATTATGAGTTACTCGCTACCCTTAAGCAAAATTTATTGGTTAAAAGATACCTTGATGTACTTACAATTGGGCCAATTGCAAAAATTTTAAGAGGCAACGCAACTTTTCTTAAAGCCGAAATTAAGGCATATGTAGAAAAAATGCATCCTGATGAAAACTTTACAGATTGGGAAGAATTTTTAGATAATTTATGGATACAAACCTTTTCGAGGTTGCTGCTTAAAATTCAGAATTACCAGCATGGCGGCGCTATTTTAATTACTTCACCTTCAAAAGACCTTGATGTTAAATACGAAATTCATTACGATCGTTTAACAATGGCGATGATTGCCCATGCAAAATCATCCATAGCAAATTATCTTTCTGAAGAAGCCATACAGCAAGAAATTTCCGGAGGTAAACGTTCAATACATAAAAAATTATATCAACAGGAATGCATTTCTTTTTATGATAAAAAAGGAACATCAGACGAGATAAAAGGTGCTATCAGTTTTATAGCTTCTCAAAGTTGTGTTGATGGTGTGGTATTATTTGATACAAAAATGGTTGCCAATGGATTTGGAGCCGTACTTCGTGCTAAAAAAATGCCCAAAAAGATTTATGTTTCTGCAACTGCTACAGCCACTGCAAAATCACTGGTATCACACGAGCCAAGGCATTATGGCACCCGCCATCGCTCAATGATTGCTTATTGCTATAATCATCCATCAGCACTCGGAGTGGTTATCTCTCAAGATGGAGAAATAAGGGCTTTTGCTAAAATAGATGAGAAATTAATTATGTGGGAAAACATAAAAACACAACAGTACAGGCGCAACGCTACCCAGAAGAGCATTCATAAAACCAGCCCCTTATAGTTTGATTATTTCACTCGAACGATATCAAACTAACTTCAAATTATTAGGCAAAGCGATATACGCCCAAATTAATTTAAAATTTGAACACCTTAGCATTTAATTAATTCCCACCAGGATAAAATAATTTTGATTTTTCTTTTTAACTAAAATATCCAAATGTTCTTCAAAATCGACCAGATTGTTCACCTCATTTTTGAAAAATGTTGCGAACACTTCTAAATCTGTTTGTTCATTAAGTTCAATTTCCAGGGTTTCATTACCGCTCCATTTGGCGCTTACAATTTCAGGATAGGTGCCTTTTAAAATGGCCGAAAAGCCTTTTCTGGTAAAAACCTTAGCAATATTGTTGGCAATTTGAGAAGCGAGTGGAATTAGTATTTTACTATCTGTACTCCATTGTAGTGCATGTTCATCTTGCCACATTTTCCCAATAAATTTGTTGCCCAGGTACACATTATAATATTTTCCGTTGGATGCCACAAATGCTTCAATCTCTCTGGAACCTTTTAAAAGCGTAAATACATAACCATTTATGGCAGGCTTGCGAAATTTTTTAAACGCCAGATTTGTTATACGTTTGCGGTTATAAAAAAAAGCGATACCCGACAATGCTAAAATCACACCCGTAGCTAAAAGCAATTGCTTTTCATTCGTATTAAAATCTTTTTTAAATATTGTATTCATCTTAATTTAAAAAACATCAAATTCTAAAATTAGTTTTTTGAATAAACAATTCATTATTAAGTTTTTTTTAAAAATGATGTTACCATTCAGTCGCGTATTTATCGCTTTAAATTGTAACCATTTATCAAGTAAGAGTATAAAACCCCAATATTCTGATTAATACGGTATCTCACATTTTATTAAGCGACTTGAATTAAATGCTGTTGTAAAAGAGTAGTTGTGATATTAATGCCCAATAGCAACTGCCATTTTAAATGGGTATCAACAAGCATTAAAATTATAAAATATGAAAGCAGCAGTATTCCACAAACCTGGCGATATCCGGGTAGACACAGTACCGGATCCGGAAATTTTAGATCCCAGAGATGTTATTTTAAGGGTTACCGCAACTGCTATTTGCGGTTCAGATCTTCACATTTTGAGCGGTGCAGTTCCGCAGAAAGATCCATTGGTAATGGGGCATGAATTTATGGGGATTGTAGAAGAAACCGGTTCGGCTATTACTAATCTTAAAAAGGGCGATAGGGTTGTTGTGCCATTCCCGATTGCTTGTGGCGAGTGTTTCTTTTGCAAGCATGAAGCCAGCCCCGCATGCGAAAACAGTAACTACAAAAATTATGGTCCAAACGGAGATGTTGCCAGTCAAAAAGGTGGTGCGCTATTTGGCTACACTGATTTATACGGTGGCTATAGTGGTGGTCAGGCGCAATACGTAAGAGTGCCTTATGCAGATATAAGTCCGAGGATTGTTCCTGAACATTTAACAGATGAGCAAGCTCTCTTTCTAACAGATATTTTCCCAACGGGATGGTCTGCGATAGATTGGGCACAACTAAAGGGCGGAGAAGTTGTGGCAATATTTGGCTGCGGCCCGGTTGGTTTAATGGCACAGAAAGCCGCCTGGATTAATGGTGCGAGCAGAGTTATAGCTATCGATCCATTAGATTACCGATTGGAAAAAGCAAAGGCAGTAAATAATGTAGAAATCTTAAATCCACACAAAGTAGATGTTGTTGAAGCCATAAGAGCTATGACGGGAGGGCGAGGTGCAGATGTTTGTGTGGATGCAGTAGGCTTTGAACCCGAAAGAAATTTTATGGATAAAGTAAAGGCAACTTTTAATTTTGAGAAAGGATCTATGAAAGTATTGGATATGTGCTTTGAAGCCGTTAGGCGAATGGGTACAGTATCTATTGTTGGTGTTTATGGTTCACCTTATGATAATTTCCCTTTGTTCAGGATTTTTGATAAAGGTATAACCATTAAGCAAGGGCAGGCTCCTGTAATTAATTACATCGATAAATTAATTGGCTTGGTTAACGATGGTAAAGTGGTTCTTGATGATATAATTACACATACTTTGCCATTGGAAGATGCTGCACATGGTTATAAAATCTTCGATGAAAAAGAAGATGATTGTGTTAAAGTGGTATTAAAACCATAACAGCAATTTAAGCAACATCCCGTCAATAATTTATTGGCGGGTTTGTTATTAATCGCCGGGCTCAGATAAAGCAATTAATATGGCGCCACTTACCATTACCACGCCACCCACAACAAGTTGCCAGGTAAGCTTTTCTTTCAGAAATATAACAGATAGTACAATTGCAACTACCAGAGATAACCGTTCGATTGTTACAACATAAGATGCAGGACCTGATGAAAGCGCCTTATAAGAGAAGAGTGTTGATAATGTGGTAAAAATTCCTGCTGCTATTAAAAATATCCAGGCATTTTTTTCAATGCTTTTTACTTCACTAAAATTACCTTGAAACAATACAACCATCCAGGTAATGGCCAGAATTAAAACAGCTTGAATAGCAAAAGCTAAGCTCGAATCTACATTTTTTAAACCCGCTTTTGTTAAAACTACAACCAGAGCGGCAGATAAGGCTGCAAGTAATGCCCAGATAATCCACATATTTTTTTGTTTAAGTTATTGATTGAAGTTTTTCGCTTTGCGGCATTTGTCTTGTTGGATTTGCAGATAATTCACTGTTATCAATTGCTTTAAATAGCCCTGTAATAGAAGCTGCAACAATCAGACAAACTAAGAGCCATTCGAAGGAATCGAGTTTTTTCATAATTTTTCAACATTACAATAGCTTAAAAGTTTTTACTTAAATAAAAAGTATAAGGTAATGCCCAGGCATAATGTAATTAGCACAACCATCAAAATAAAAGTTAAGACTAGTTTTTCGAATGAATCAATTGGTCTCATATCAAAATAAGCTTTAATACAATAGAAAAGTTTTACGCTCAATTATTTTTTTATAAATCATAAGTTATATCCATATTTAAATGACTTTCCTGGTAGTATAGGCAAATGGACTTACTTGTTTTTATTCTGTAAAACAGATGTTTAATTATTTAAAAACAGATAGTTTACAGCCTTAAATGAGAATAATAAATGCTTTATTTTCATTTGTGGTTAGAGGTTTTCTGATTGGTTAATAGCATTTTACTCAATTTGTTTAAAAAAAATAAAATTTTAGGTTAATTGGCAAAACAAAATACTGCATAATAAGTTATTACATTTGCTTTGGTTGTTTTAGCATAACGATGAAGGAAAAGATTATAGTGCAAAAAATATAAACCTAACAACCGCTTTTTTTTACCTTAAATGTGAATCCTTGAATGCATTTTTAGACGGGAAGTTTAACTTCTCCGGAGACTCCCTTAAATCTAACTTCGATTTGTTGACGCAAGCGCTCAATGCTTCGATTTCTGGCATTATTATAACAGATAATTTGCAGCCAGATAATCCCATCGTATTCTGTAATTTGGCTTTCGAACACATGACCGGTTATTCCAGAGCAGAAATAATTGGTCACAACTGTCGTTTTTTGCAAGCTCAGGATAGAAACCAAAAGCAAAGAGAAATTCTTGCCAATTGCGTTAAAGAAGGAAAAGAATGTGTAGTAGAAATTCGGAATTATCGCAAAAACGGCGATTTATTTTGGAATGAGCTTTACGTGTCGCCGGTTAAAAATGATAAAGGTGAGGTAACACACTTCATTGGTGTTCAAAATGATGTAACATCTCGAAAAAATGCAGAACATGATCTTCGTCAGCAAAAAACGCTTATGGAGAAACAAGTGCAGGAACGTACCATTGCGCTTAAAGAAAGCGAAGCATTTCTTACCAGTATAATCGAAACCGTTAGAGAGGGATTGCTTGTTTTAGATCCTGAATTTAACGTACTAAGCGCTAACTATCATTTTTTAAAAACATTTAAAGTTAGTATCGAAGAAACTGTAGGTAAGCAACTTTACGAATTGGGAAATAACCAATGGAATATTCCAAAACTAAAAGAACTGCTTATTAAAATTTTACCTACAAATAACCCTGTTGTAGATTTTGAAGTTGAACACGATTTTCCGCATATAGGCAAGAAATTGATGCTACTTAACGCTTATCGGGTAGAACTTGAAGGCCAGTTCAAAGATCAGATATTATTAGCTATAGAAGACATTACCGACCGAAAAGAAATTGAACGTCGTAAAGATGATTTCCTTTCTATAGCAAGCCATGAGTTAAAAACGCCATTAACGACCATAAAAGGATACATACAAGTTTTGGAGCGCATCATTCCAAAAGATGCATCAGAGAAATTTGTAAATACTTTTTCAAAAGTTTCATTATATGTTGAGCGCCTTAACACTTTAATAAGCGAACTGCTCGATGTATCGAAAATACAAACCGGAAACATCGAACTTCACATGTCTGAATTTGATTTTGATCATTTGATACGTGAAACGGTTGATGGCATTCAGGCTACTTTTCCTGGTCATAAAATAATGCTTCAAGGAGAAACAAAAGCCAAAGTAATGGGCGATGAATCGCATATCATACAAGTGATTAATAACTTACTCTCAAATGCAATTAAATATTCGCCAGATGCTAAAACAATTGAAGTGAATATTGCAAATGTGAGTGAATATGTTAAGGTTTCTGTAAGAGATTTCGGCATTGGTATTAGTCCGGAAGATACCGCTAAAGTGTTTGAACGCTTTTATCGCGGAAGCGAGATTCAGAAGAAATTCCCGGGTATGGGAATTGGTTTATACATCTGCGATCAGATTGTTAAAAATCACCAGGGTACACTTTGGGTAGAAAGTGAAAAAAATAAGGGTTCTGTATTCAGTTTTACCTTACCAAAACATAGAAAGGATAATGATGCTGAATAAGAAAATTATAATATGTGATGATGATGAAGGCATCTTAGATATGATGGAAATGATTCTGGATGATGAAGGATACCAGATTATAGCCGAATCAAATAGCCTTAATTTACGTTCAATCATAGAAAGGGAATCGCCAGATTTAATTATATTGGATTTATGGATGCCTATGCTATCCGGAGATCAACTACTACGCATGATTAGGGATACTGAGGCATACAAACATTTGCCTGTTCTTGTTATTTCTGCAAGTAGAGATGGCGAAACCATTGCTATGGATGCTGGTGCATCTGGTTTTTTAGCCAAACCTTTTGATATTGATGGTTTGTTGGGTAAAATAGAATTGCAGCTTAGTGCAACAAATTGGCAGGCCTGATAATTTTAGGCTAAACAAAGAGGTTGTTATTTTGAGCGAACAAATTTTTAATTTATAGTGTTGAATCATTAAACGATAACAAATGTTATCATGTTTAATGCCGGAGTGTAACCCTATTACTCCGGATAAAATATCAACCTATGAAAGATAATCAAGCAATTAAAAATCCGCTAGAACAATACCCTCAACCCCCTTTTCCTAAACAACCACAACCTGTTCCAGGTTTAGCATCCAAAATGGACCCAGTACCAGATCATGGTGAAAAAACTTACGTAGGCAGTAAAAGGCTTTTGGGTAGAAAGGCACTCATTACCGGAGGAGACTCTGGTATTGGAAGGGCAGCAGCTATTGCTTACGCCCGCGAAGGTGCTGATGTAGTTATCAATTATTTGCCTCAGGAACAATCTGATGCTGATGAGGTGATAGCCTTAATTGAAGCGGCCGGACGTAAAGGCTATGGTATTGCCGGAGACATTACCTCAAAAACATTTTGTGAAGAGCTGGTTAAGCAAGCTTCAGAAAAATTGGGTGGTTTAGATATCCTGGTCAACAATGCAGGGCATCAGCAGGCGGTAGAATCTTTACTCGATATTACTGATGAACAGTTTGATGCAACTATGAAAACTAACATCTATGCACCGTTTTGGATAACAAAAGCGGCTTTGCCAATTCTTCCTGCTGGTTCAGTAATCATTGCAACGAGTTCTGTGCAGGCCTACGACCCATCCGAAAACCTTTTTGATTATGCTCAAACTAAAGCCGCAAATGTAGCTTTTGTTAAGTCTCTTGCAAAACAGTTAGGCCCAAAAGGCATTCGAGTTAATGGTGTGGCACCTGGCCCCGTATGGACACCATTGCAAACCAGCGGTGGGCAACCGCAAGATGCCATTACTGAATTTGGAAAAAAGACACCACTTGGGCGTCCTGGTCAGCCAGCAGAATTGGCCTCAATATATGTACAACTGGCAGACCCGCAGGCTAGTTATGCTAACGGACAAATTTATGGCGCTGCAGGTGGCAGTGGTCATCCATAATTACAATTTCATAAGTAATCAAGCGCCGTTACAGATTTTTATAAATCAAATTTGTTGTAAAATAGAACAGGCTTCCAATTTCTTGGAAGCCTGTTTATTATTGTTCTACAATGATTTTAACCAATCAGCAACTTGCTCACGGGTTTTACCGGTTTTCTGTTGTAATTTGCCGTAAAGCTCATCTTCTTTACCATCCTCGTACTTCAAATCATCATCAGTTAAATCTGCATAAGCCTGTTTAACTTTTCCTTTAAGTTCATTCCAGGCGCCTTTTAATTCTAATTTGTCCATTGTTTTTGTATTTAGGGTGAATTTATTTTGGTTAATTATTAAATTTTATAAGTATCACTTTGGGATATCTTTCGAAGCATACACGCTGTCTACAACATATCTGCTGAAACCTCGCCAAGGCAGGTTATTTTTATATTCTTTGTAATGCAGTTCGTAAAATTTTCCGCTATTACCCATCATCTGCTTTGCTATAGTTTCATCCGATACGGAAAATTCAAATTCATTGTTTTGTAAAGTACCGGTTTGCCTAGAGCGTATACCACTTTGAATCAGCTTTCCTTCATTGGTTTTGAAAATGTAACCCTTTTTTACAATGTAGTTGAGCTCGCCGGCTTTTACACCTTCGCCAAAAACAAAGAAGTAATTATAATAGATTAAGCCTCCAATTACCAGAAGAGCTAGAACGGCGATTACGCCTCCAATTTTTTTTCCTTTGGTCATAAACTAAAATTTAAGATTTGGAATTTTATATGCTGCTTTCAGATGGTATTTCCTGAACAATTGTAAGCCTTTTTTTGGAGGCGATAATTGCACCAAAACCTGCACTTAAAGCGCCTAAAATCATTCCAAAGAAAGAAAATAATGCAAATTTTGAAAGTGCCGATGCCATTTCATCACCAACTTCTCTTGCTTTCGCTTCTGCCTGTACTTTAACTTCTTTAACTTTTTCTTTGGCAGTTTTAATTGTAGTTATCCAATTATCTACAATTTGCTCAGACTCAGCTTCACTTTTTCCGGTTCTATTTTTAACAACATTTACCAAAGCTTCTTTATCTGCTGCTTCAAAAGTTGAATCATTTTGCGAGAAAAGTTTTGAAATTAAAGCATCAATTCGCTGTTGCGCTTCCTGTGGGTTTTCTAAAATTTCTTTACCGGTTGATTTCCCTTGTCCGGATGCCTGGTCTATTTTTTTATCCAGATTGCCAGGTTGTAATTCTTTTTTCTCTGTCTGCTTTAATAAAAGTTCAGCTTCCTTTTTCATTTTCCCGAAAGTATTCTCATCTACACCTAACTGGTCTTTAATCATATCTCCGGCTTCAGGTGCAACTGCTTTTATGCCTTCTCCTGCAAGCGAAAATCCTTTAGTAATTACTGTGCCAGCACCGCCTATAATTTTTCCGACTGATGATGTAATTAAGTACATGTTAAGGAAAGTAAGCAAGCACCATGTTAATAATCCATGAAGCACTAAATCAGTTTTTTGGATATGATTTGAAAACCATCCTGCAACCCATCCGCCACTAAAAACAGATATTAACATGCTTACAATCCACCAAACTAAAGCGCCCA
This sequence comes from Pedobacter sp. Leaf132, assembly GCF_920984695.1. Taxonomy (NCBI): domain Bacteria; kingdom Pseudomonadati; phylum Bacteroidota; class Sphingobacteriia; order Sphingobacteriales; family Sphingobacteriaceae; genus Pedobacter; species Pedobacter sp. Leaf132. Next base: position 272,243 of record NZ_CAKLBO010000003.1, read on the forward strand.
TGCCTAATCCGCTAAAAGGTTTTGCCTCATCCAGAGGATTAATACTGCCAAAGCCAATGCCAAGGCCTAAAAAGCTTAATAAAAGTTGTACAGCAATGGCGATGAATACGCCTGCAATTATTGCTCCCCATGATAGGCGATTAATAAATCCCAATACAGATTTATCTCCTGTAGTACGAATTTTATGTTCCATTTTATGATAATTGAGTAGGTAATGATTATTGTGATATTTTCTTAAAAAAGCTGCTCTCATAGAAAGCAGCTTTTAAAATTTATATTAATTAGTGATGTCTCTTTTAACTTTGTTAGCCGTTCTTTGGCCTGGTAAGTAAATCTGGAACCCGAAAGATAGGTTAAGATTATTTTGAGTAGTTGAACTACCAAAGCCTACCAAACCATTGTATTTTAACAAGGTTTCTAAACCGATATTTGGCGTGATGAAATATGCAAAACCTGGTCCAACGCTTATATTTAAGCCATTCGTGTTGCCACCACCTTTGCTTACGTTAACGCCGCCAATACCTACTGTTGCTTCTCCAAACAGGCGACCGTGACGAAGCACCTCAACATCTTTGCCGGTGTAATAACGACCTAATGCACCTACACCATAACTGGTTGTTGTGTTAGAGTTTTTTGCAGTTTCTAAGCCGAAGTTTACGTAACCACCCAAGGCCACATTATCTTGAATAAACCAGGCAGCTTTTGGCGTTATGTCCACACTGAAAATTTTAGGATCATCTAATCCTAGATTAATATTGGTCAGGTTTCCACCCACCATTACGTTGCCTTTTTGTATCTGGGCATTGGCTGCAAGAATTGTTGTTGCAGAAATGATAACTGTTGCTAATAATTTTTTCATGATTGATGTTTTATTGATTAATATAAAGTGAATTCTACACGGCGATTTTCTTGTCTACCTGCCGCTGTTTTATTTGTAGAAATTGGTTGGTCTGGTCCGTAACCGGTTGCTTCAACTCTCGATGCATTTACACCTTGTGATACCAGATATGATTTTACAGATTCTGCTCTTTCTTTCGATAAACGTAGATTCAATTCTCTACCACCAGTATTATCTGTGTGGCCAGCCAATTTAAGACTGAAGTTTTTCTCGATTAATAGCGTTGCAACTCTGTTTAATGTTGTATAAGATTTAGCACGGATTGTTGATTTACCCAAATCAAATTCCAGATTGGAAATTGCATCTCTAACAATTTTACGGTCTGCCTCAGTTACAACAGTGGTTTCTTTAACAATGGTTTGCGTAATGGTTAATGGGCAACCAGAACCATCTACAATAGTTGCAGCCGGTGTTCCAGCACATTTATCAAACTTATTTGCTACACCATCATTATCGTCATCGGCAAGGTCTTTAGCATATTGTTCGCGGTCTCTTGCTGCATTTTGTTCGGCTGTAGATAATGCATTTCTCAACTCAGCACTTTCTGCAGCACTTTGTTTACGCAAATCTGCAACGGCACTGTAGTTTTGCAGCTGAGAATTTTCTTTATTTCCAAGAGAAAACTCAAGCCCTGCGTGTGCGTAAGAGAATCTACTTTCCTGATAAACATTTTTAACAGTTGGCGAAGATTTAATAAAATTGATATCATAACCTAAATCGATATTGATACCTTTTGCTACGCCAAATTTAAATCCAACTCCTGTTGGGATAAACCAGCCTTCTCTATCTGTAAAAACATCTACGTTAGCAAACTTTGAATCTGATGACATGTAACCTGCACCAGCTTTTAAATAGGGGATAAGCACGGCATTTTCTGTGTTTAAACTAAAGTTTGCAATGTTTAATACAGCAGTTAATGAACCCGACCAATTAATTTTATTTATTTGTTCAATAGTGCTTGTTGTGTTTAGTGTTTTGATTTCTCCGCGAAGAAAATCTGCCTGAAGCCCTAAAGCTGGTAAAATTTGCTTTTTAATAAAGCCGCCGTATCCAATACTTTTAAATTCGTTGGCTTTAACGCTTCCACCACCTAAAAAAGTGTTTTGGCTTAATATGCCACCATGAGCACCAATACTCCATGTTCTTAAAGATTGCTTGCCAAATCTGCCTGCTGCGTTAGGCTCATCTTGAGCAAACAACTGCGTTGAAAGACTCAATAGGCTAATCGCCATCATTGATTTCGTAAAATTCATATTCATTTTATTTATCTGTTTTTAATTAATTATTTAATCTAAAACTTAAAGCTTGTATGCCTTATAAATAAAAATTGCCAATTAAATAGTCCGCATCTAGCGGGATTCAATCGCCTTTTTTATTTTTGAATTACTGTTGCAAAAGATTACTCATCAAAGTTTTCAGTTTTGATAAGCCATCGCATTGCTAAATAATTACAACCAAAGAAAAGGAGATGAATTTTGCTACAGAAATCGGTTCGACAGAAAGCCCAAACCATCCGACAGAAGGTCGATTTTAATCGTTAAGAAAAAAATAAAATTAGCTTAAAGCCAGGATTTAAAATGAGATCTAAATTGCGGTCTGTATTGGCTGGATACCGGAATAACCGCTTTTCCGATTTTGACGGTGTAGTTTTGGATGGCATCAATTTTATCTAATGCTACAATAAAAGACCGATGAATACGCATGAAACGACTGGCCGGTAAAAGACTTTCCATTGTTTTCATGGTAGATAAAGCGGTAATCATTTTACCTTCTTTTGTATAAACCTTAATGTAATCTTTTTGACTCTCGCCATAAAGAATTTCACTAAAAGGAACCCGAATAAGTTCATGTTCTACTTTAAGAAAAACAAATTCTTCTGTATCTTGCTTTTGAGCAATTGCAGATGAATGATTTTTAGCTTTGAAAGCAGCCTTAAAAAAATCTTCGTAAGTAAAAGGCTTTAACAGATAATCGATGGCATCAACTTTATAACCTTCTGATGCGTAATCTCCGGAGCCGCTGATAAAGATTATTCGTGGCATATCTCTTCCATATTGGTCGTAAAGAGATTTGGCGAAACTCATTCCATCAATACCAGGCAGATTAATATCTAATATGATTAAGTCTATGCCCAATTTACCAATTAAATCAATGGTTTCTACCGGATTGCTGTGGACAGATATCAGCTCAAGAAAAGAGGTTTCCCGAACAAAATCAGCTACATAATTACTAACTTCCTGATCATCATCAATAATTAGACAATTTAACTTTGTCTTCATTGTATAGCCAGACTAGATGAAATTATTCGGATTGTTTCGTAAATGAGCATTAAGGGATTTATTACACCTCAAAGGTAACTTTATCTTTGGAAATTAAAAATCATAATGCCTGTTTTACGGATTTCTATATATAGATTAATGATGGAATAATTACATATTAAATTTAAAGCCGATATAATTTTTATAATAGGATTAGCTCCGGAATCTATTTATATGGAATAGAAAAACTGACTGTACAGCCTTGTCCTTCATCACTCTGTAATTCGATACGGCCACCTTGCTGATTAATTAGCTGACGGCAAAGATATAAACCTAAGCCTGTGCCCGGCTTTTTACCACCAGCCTGATAAAAAGGTGTAAATAATTTTCCTTGCTTGCTTTTAGCTATTCCTGAGCCGGTATCTTTAACAATTACACTTAACAGCGGATGGTTATCTTCTTGCTGAATCTTTGCCAATAAGTTAATAGAACCCTTATCTGTATATTTTATGGCGTTACTTAAAAGATTAATAAGCACTTGCTTAAGTCGCAAACTATCTCCCTGAACCTGCAATATATCGTTTCCTTCAAATTTGAAATTAAATTCAAGATTTTTTCGCTCTGCCATAAAGCGCATGGCTTCTACAGAATCGTTGATAGCTTCGTATGGAGAAAAGATTGAGAGGTTAGCTTCATCCGGATTCTGCTCCAATTTGCTCACATCAAGTACATTGTTAACTGTTTCTAATAACAACGATGAAGCTAAATTAATCGAAGTAACTTTGCTCTCTTGGTCCTCTTGTAGTTGTGTTCTTTTAAGCATAAAAACGGCACCGTTTATGGCCATGAGTTTGTTTCGTATTTCATGACTCATAATTGCTAATATTTCCGAACGTTGGCCAGCTAATCTAACCGCTCTCAAATTTTCTCTGATGTATCTTCTTTCTGCTAATGCAGCTTTGCGAATATAAACAAGCAATAAAATGATAAACAACAATACGAAAGCTGTTGCAACTGCGGTGTAAATATTTAAATCTTTTGAAGTTGATTTATATTCTTCGAGAATTTTTTCACGACTTTGTTCAAAAGCCATTTTATCTATAGCCTGTAAATCCAGTAACACTTGTCGTAATTGCGTTAAAAGGCTCAGGTTAGCCAGAATTAATTCCTGATTTGAATTCATCAGGCGGCTGTATTGTTGGCCAAGCTGCTTCACCAATGCCGGATCTTGCTCGTAAATTTTATTCTGCTCCTTTTTAGTTCGGATGGTAACCACTTTAACTTCTGATTTATTCTGCACAGCATCTTTGAGCCGATCTATAAGACCTCTATTTGCAGATTCTTTACGCACAGAAACGGCCGTATCTGCAGGTATAGTGGCAGTAGGATTAGTAGCATAATCTCTTATCGTGTTAACAGTTGTTTTATCGAGTAAAAATGTAAACCTTTTTTGCAGATCGAACAATTGCTGAGAAACTTTTAACTTTTGTTGTAATGCATAAGCGATTTGCGCTTTATTTTGCGAAGTATCTTTATTATCGGTGGGTTTGTAATGTTTTATAATTACGCCCATTTTGGAAAAAATAGAGTCAAGCTGTTGCTTGTAAGCAATTAACTCCTCTTCATTTCCGTTAGAACTGGCTTGCCTGAAGCTGTTTTCTGATACATTTAAATCAAATAATAATTCGCTTATCTCAGGCTGGTGACTGGTGCTGCTTAACTGTTCGCTAAGTCGGTTTAATTTAACATTTATCGTATGACGTAAGATGTATGAACCGCCAGCGATGATAAATGTGAAAACTAGAAAGATGATAAGTAATTTTCTAATTATTCGAGTAAAACTATTTGATTTTCGGTAGTCAACCATACGATATTGTGCTTCATTTAATTAGCCTTTGTAACAATTATCTATCAAAAATAGTTTGTTAAAATGATGTTTTAATTGATTAGGCGAATTTCCGTTTTGCATCAATATTTTTATTTGCAAAACCTTTACCATTTGATTATGTCTCTATTATAAACAATGGTTATGGATAACAAGAGAAGTGAAAAATCAGAAAAGGAAATAGTTAAAGATTTAGGTGAGGTTGGTAAGAATGCTGATAAACAGTATGATGCGGAAGAATTAGATGAAACTATTGGGGATTTGGGTGAACAAATTAAAGGTAGTGATGCAGATAGCGACCAATCTTTGGGAAATGATGTAAAGGAAACAAAAAAGCAAGAGCAAGTTAAAGGCAGTGATGCAGGTAAAGGTTAAGTTTTATGATTTTTTGGATTAAAATTTTAGATAATTAATTTAGTTTAATGAAATATGGTTCAGACTGAAATGTAAAAAATCAAAAGCTACAGATGATGCAAGGCTTGTTTCACAGTTTCTTTATTTGGTTTTGAAATAGGAATCTTATCGCCATTGATTAATCGTAGAATTCCTCCATCTTCTTTAAGCCAACTTTTAACGTATTTAGGATTAACCAAATGACTTTGATGAGTTCTTAAAAAGCCATTTGGGCGAAGTAAATCAGCATATTCTTTTAAAGATTTAGAAACTAAAATTTTTTCTGAGTTTGCCAGAAAAAAATGGGTGTAGGTATTATCTGCCTCACAGCGCACAATTTCTGATAAGTTGATATATCTAATCTCATTTTGCATCGGTAAGGCAATTTTACTTGTTTTCGTATCGGGCTTTTTTAACTGTTGTAATAAAAAATCGATTTGAATAGCATGAATAGAGTCTATTGATTTTTGTGCTGCTTTATTAACTGCAAGTTTTAATTCATCAATATCTATTGGTTTCAGTATATAATCGAGTGCTGCAAATTTTACCGCTTGAATTCCATATTGATCATAAGCTGTTACAAATATTACCTCAAAATTTCGATTTGGTAATGATCTCAAAACATCAAATCCTGTTTCTTTACTTAATTGAATGTCTAAAAATATCAAATCTGGTGCAATACGTTTAATAACCTGTACTGCATCGCTAACATTTTGTACACTTGCCAATATATTAACCTGCGGACAATGCTTTTGTAGCAATGTCCGCAGATTTTCTAAATTTGAGATTTCATCATCTATTAAAACTGCTCTCATACTTACAGCCAGTCGGTTAATGTTATGTTTACGATTGTTCCCTTTGCGTTAGATTGTATCTCTAAAAGAAAATGATTTTCTTTATAAAGGTTATTTAGTAAAGCGATTCTATTGTTGCTTAGAGAGAGTCCTAAACCGAAGCTCTTTTGTGTAGAATCAAAACCTATCCCGTTATCTTTAACCATTAATAATAAATTTCTTTTATCCCTAATAAATTCTACTGTGATTTTACCATTGTTAGCTTCTAATGATATTCCATGTTTAACGGCATTTTCTAAAAAGGGTTGCAAGAGCATGCTTGGGATTTCTATGTTTCTCAAATCTAAGTCATCATCTACATTGATATTATATGCAAAACCAAAACGCAATTGTTCCATTTGCAAGTAATCATCTAATAATGATTTCTCTTGGTATAAGCTGATTAGCTCTTTATCGTTCAATATATTGCGTGTTAATCTAGCAAATTTTGAGAGATACTTATTAGCATTGTCAATCTCGTTTTTATTCATTAAATTTTGTATGCCAGAGAGTGCGTTGAATAAAAAGTGAGGATTTAGCTGTGAACGAATCGAACCAAGCTGAAGTTTTGCAATATTTTTTTGTTGCTCTTTTTCGGAGAGATTTTTTTTATTTCTTTTCCTAATGTAGTAAAATATCATGAGAAATAATAATCCAATAACTAAGGTTGCAACAAATGCGTAGGTTAACAGTTCTCTTTTGCTGTAGCTCTCATTCTCCAAAGTAATAGATAAGGTATGTCTTGTATAATATTTTTCAATTTCCTTGGCAGATATGTTACAGTTAGGGCAGTTATTCCATTTAATTAATGGTTGTATAATAATTTCATATTTACCAGATTTTTTAAAGATATTTTTATCAAATACCATGTAAGGTAGAAATCCATCATTTTCAATAAAAAAATTATATTCCCAGGCGGATGATGTAAAAACAGTTTGATTTGTTTGTTTATCAATAATAGTGGTGTAGTAAAGATAGTCTTGATTCGATTTGTCGATAACCATAGCTATGCCTTTACTATTATTCGTCAATTTAAAGCTATCCTTCTTTTTTAAATCTATGGAATAGCCAGATTTTGAATTTTTATTAAGTGTTATTTGTTCTGCAAAGAATTTAATCTTTGCTTTTGGTAATGGCTTTCCATAAAAAACTGATTTGTAAATTTCTTGTGGTCTATCTACACTATATAAGAGAGTGGTAATAGTCTTTCCCCTTTATTTGAAAAATACCAAGACTAGTATATTTATATGGCTCGGGCATTTTAACATCTTTTAGCTGGGCTCTATTAAAAGATTGATTGACTAATATTGGCTTTTCATCTTCTAAAATACTATATCTGTAATTTTCTATTCTATCGGTCTCACTAAAATAGATGTCAATATTAAAAATATTAACATCTGGTAAATAGTTAAAGCTAACATTTGGTTGATTCGGAAATTTATTATCATAATGAACGTTTCTTACAGAAGTATCAATCCGCATAAGTAGTTTTCTACCAGCACTAAAGTTTCTAAATGGAGATTTATGCCCATTTTGACTGTATACATTTGATAGCGACAGGATGAAGCTCAGAAATATCAGGGTTATCTTTTTCATGTTCTTAAGTTTAATTTTCATCAAACATGTTGTAATATTAATAAAAATGGAATCGTAAAATAGTATGTCCTAGTTTTGAGATAGTAGAAGTGTCATTTTAGGAAGTATTCGGAAAACCCACTAATGTAGATTTTGACATAGCTCTTCCAATCAAACTTATATTTATGTCTCTTATTGAATTGATATTGATTTATTAAAATGAGATAATTTTTAAGATTACCGTTCATCAAATTCAAATCAACATTACTAAAATCTCTACTATATTTACCAAATGGAAAATACGGTACTGATTATAGATGACGAACCAAAAATACTTGGGCTATTATCTAGAATTATCGAACTGGAAGGCTTTAAAGTTCTTCAGGCCGAAAATGGTAAGGCGGGTCTTAAAATAATTAGTAATAAAGATGTTCAGGTAGTAATTAGCGATGTGAAACTGCCCGATTATAATGGTGTTGAATTGGTTGCGGCCATTAAAGAAATCAAACCATTTATAGAAGTTATAAATCTTACCGCTTTTGGAACCATTTCTGATGGAGTACAAGCCATGCGAAACGGTGCATTTGATTACATTGTGAAGGGTGATGATAACGATAAAATTATTCCGTTGCTTTACAAAGCAATGGATAAAGTGAAACTTCAAATCAAGGTAGCTGATTTAGAAAAAAAGGTAGGTTTGAGCCTTAGTTTTGATAATATTATTGGTAGTTCTCCGGCAATTCTGCATTCAATTTCCATGGCAAAAAAGGTTGCCCTTACCGATGCTACCGTATTATTGCTCGGCGAAACGGGTACGGGAAAAGAAGTTTTTGCACAAGCCATACATCAAGAAAGTACACGAAAAAATAAGCCATTTGTTGCCTTGAATTGCAGTGGCTTTAATCCTGAACTTCTGGAAAGTGAACTTTTTGGCTACCGTCAAGGCGCTTTTACCGGTGCATCGAAAGATAAAAAAGGTTTATTAGAGGAAGCCAACGATGGCACGCTTTTTCTAGATGAAATAGGCGAGATGAACGTGGATTTGCAGGCAAAACTTTTACGGGTACTTGAAAGCCAGACTTTTATAAAAGTTGGTGATACGAAAACGAGTAAGGTTAATGTTAGAATCATCGCTGCAACCAACAGAGATTTAAAGGAAGAAGCTGAAAGTGGGCGGTTTCGTTCAGATTTATATTATCGTTTATCTGTTTTCCTGATTCAATTACCTTCACTTTTAGAAAGAAAAATAGACATTTTTCCGCTTGCGAAACATTATTTAGAAGAGTTTTCATTAAAGGTTAATCGTTCTGATATGGAAATGGATCAGGCTTTCATTAACCTGTTAACAAATTACAGATGGAAAGGTAACATCAGAGAGTTGAAAAATGTAATTGAACGTGCCGTTATTCTTGCAGATAGCAGCTTAATTACGGCAGACCTTTTGCCTTTCGAGTTTCATGAAAATCCTGCCCAACCTAATGGCATGCGTATGGAAGCCATCGAAAAACAACATATTAAAAAAGTAATGGCTTACACCGGCGGCAATAAAACAGAAACATCAAGGCTGCTCGGTATTGGCCTAACAACACTTTACCGCAAACTCGAAGAATACGGCATTAGCTAAATTTTTTCCAAAATGAAAATCAACCCTTCCAAAATGGAAGGGTTTTTTTATGCCTAAATTTTTTGTATGTGTATTTTATCTATTCAATAAATTGATTTATAGGTGTTTACGTTTTATTGGCTTTTTGTGGTACGTGAGTTGAACCATGGCATGAAAAAACAATACAGCTATGCTAATACTTCTTTTTATTCTTCTGATTGTGCTCTGGTGGGCCTCTTATAAATCAATCAACTGGTTCGATAAAATCTAAAAATTATGATCGCCTTATTTCTAATCGCTATTGCCGTATTCATTTACATGGTTTACGTGCTAATTAACCCCGAAAAATTTTAACATCTCTTTTATTAACAATTAAAAAAAATGAACACAGAATTACTTGGAATAATCGCAACCTACCTACTTACAGTGGTAATTGCTATTCCGCTTGGCCGGTACCTGGCTAAGGTATTTGCAGGTGAAAAAGTCTGGACAGACTTTTTAAAGCCTTTAGAATCTGGTATTTATAAATTGTCAGGCATCAATCCAAAAGAAGAAATGGACTGGAAACAGCATTTAAAAGCTTTGATGATGATTAACCTGGTTTGGCTGGTTTATGGTTTCTTCGTATTGATTTTTCAAGACAAACTTCCTTGGAATCCAGACGGAAATCCGGGAATGTCTCCTGATTTATCTTTTAATACCATCATTAGTTTTGTAGTGAATTGTAATTTGCAACACTATTCTGGCGAAACTGGTGTAAGTTATCTATCACAACATTATGTTTTGATGTTTTTGCAATTTGTAAGTTGTGCTACAGGTATTGCCGCTGCGGTTGTATTGTTTAAGGCCTTTAGAGATAAAACCGCCACTAAACTGGGCAATTTTTGGGAATTCTTTGTAAAATCAATCACCAGATTGTTGCTGCCAATGTCTCTTATTATAGCAATTATCTTAGCTTTTAATGGTACACCGGCAAGTTATGAAGGCAAAGACCAGTTTATTTCATTGCAAGGCGATACCGTTCATGTATCAAGAGGTCCTGCTGCACAGTTTATTGCCATAAAACACCTTGGAACAAATGGTGGAGGCTGGTTCGGTGCCAATTCTGCGCATCCGTTTGAGAATCCAAATTATGTAACAAACACAGTTGAGTTGGTTGCCCAGGTAATTATTCCAATTGCAATGGTTATCGCCTTTGGTATTTTTATTAGAAGACGAAAACTTGCCTGGACAATTTTTGGAGTTATGACTATCGGAATGTTGCTCTTGCTTGTACCAACCATAAGCTCGGAGTTAGGTGGTAATCCAGCTTTAGCAAAAATGGGTATAGCCCAATCAACCGGAGCAATGGAAGGTAAAGAAGTTAGGTTTGGACCAGCTATTTCTGCCTACTGGAGTACCGTAACAACAATTATTTCTACAGGTTCTGTAAATAGTATGCATGATTCTACAATGCCACTTACCGGACTTTGGCAACTCCTTGCCATGATGATAAATTCGTTTTATGGCGGTTGCGGTGTAGGTTTATTAAACTATTTTATCTATCTAATTATTGCAGTATTTATTTCGGGTTTAATGGTTGGTAGAACTCCCGAGTTTCTTGGCCATAAAGTAGAAGCAAGAGAGATTAAGATTGCGGCCATTATTACACTATTAAGCCCCTTTTTAATATTAGCCGGAACAGCTATTGCGAGTTATACCTTTAATAATTATGGCGATGCTACATGGTCGGTACAACCCAAAAACTGGCTAAATAATCCTGGTTTCCATGGTTTTTCTGAAATGCTTTACGAAGTAACCTCATCAAACGCAAATAATGGTTCTGGCTTTGAAGGCTTAGGAGATAACAATGTTTTTTGGAATGTGCTTACCGGAATTATTTTAATGTTTGGTCGATTTTTACCGATAATAGGTCCGATAGCAATTGCAGGGCTTTTAGGCGCTAAGAAATTCATACCAGAATCTGCCGGAACGTTAAAAACAGACACCAAAACCTTTGCGCTAATGACTTTCGCCGTGATTTTGGTATTAAACGCACTTTCTTATTTCCCGGCGTTGGCTTTAGGTCCGATAGCTGAATATTTTACCATCATCAAATAATAAATGTAAGATGTAAAGGGATTGCTAAAGATTTTAAAAAACATCAACACATCCCACAAAACATCAAACGCTACATAAATAAAATGGAATCTAACACTAAATTATTCGATTCTGCCTTGGTGCAGACCGCAATAAAACAATCTTTTATAAAATTAGACCCTCGGGTAATGGTTCGCAATCCGGTAATGTTTACGGTAGAAATTGGAACCTTGGTAATGGCTTATGTCACTATTTACTCCATTAGTAATCCGGGTCAGGGCTCTGCAGTTTATAACTTTGTAATTTTTCTTATCCTCTTGCTAACGGTTTTGTTTGCAAACTTTGCAGAGGCAATTGCCGAAGCCAGAGGTAAAGCACAGGCAGATAGTTTACGTAAAACGAGGTCGGAAACACCTGCTAAAGTTTTATTGCAGAACGGTACTGTTGAAATTAGATCTTCTAATCAACTGCAAAAAGGCGATGTATTTTTATGCGAACCTGGTGACATTATCCCTACAGATGGTGAAATTATTGAAGGCATTGCTACCATCGATGAATCTGCAATTACAGGAGAATCTGCTCCGGTTATCCGAGAATCTGGTGGTGATAAATCTTCTGTAACAGGTGGCACTAAAGTACTTTCTGAAGAAATAAAAGTACAAGTGAGCACCGCTCCGGGCGAAAGTTTTTTAGATAAAATGATTGCTTTAGTTGAAGGTGCTTCCCGCCAGAAAACACCGAATGAAATTGCATTAACCATTTTACTTGCAAGTTTTACTTTGGTGTTTATTATTGTTTGCGTTACGCTGAAACCATTTGCAGATTACGCCAACACACCAATTACAATTGCTGCTCTGATTTCATTATTTGTTTGCCTTATTCCAACAACAATCGGGGGCTTGTTATCAGCCATTGGAATTGCCGGAATGGATAGAGCTTTGAGGGCAAACGTAATTACAAAATCTGGTAAGGCAGTAGAAACTGCGGGTGATATTGATGTTTTACTTTTGGATAAAACCGGAACGATAACTATTGGAAATCGTAAAGCAACTAATTTCTATCCTACGGCTGGCGTTGTGATTAAAGATTTTACAAATGCCTGCATATTAAGTTCATTAGCGGATGAAACACCAGAAGGAAAATCCATTATCGAACTTGCAGCCGAACAAGGTTACAAATCTTCTGGTACCCCAGCCAATTCAACATTTATCAAGTTCACTGCAGAAACCCGTTCCAGCGGTTTGGATACTGTTGACGGCAGAAGAATTAGAAAAGGTGCTTTCGATTCTATACGCAACATTGTCGAAAAAGCCGGTCATATTTTTCCTTCGGATATTGAAAACCATGTTAAAAACATTGCTACAAATGGCGGAACGCCTTTAGTGGTGTGTGAGAACGAGCAGGCATTAGGGGTGATAGAACTTCAGGATATTATAAAACCTGGCATAAGCGAGCGATTTGAACGCCTTAGAAAAATGGGTGTAAAAACGGTAATGGTTACGGGTGATAATCCTTTAACCGCCAAATATATTGCCGAAAAAGCCGGTGTTGATGATTTTATTGCCGAAGCCAAACCTGAAGATAAAATGAATTACATTAAAGATGAGCAGGCTTTGGGTAAGTTGGTTGCCATGATGGGAGATGGTACAAATGACGCACCTGCACTAGCGCAGGCAGATGTTGGTGTAGCCATGAACAGCGGAACACAGGCGGCCAAAGAAGCTGGTAACATGGTCGATTTGGATAACGACCCAACAAAACTGATAGAGATTGTAGAAATTGGAAAGCAACTTTTAATTACCCGAGGAACCTTAACAACTTTTTCTATCGCTAATGATGTTGCCAAGTATTTTGCAATCGTTCCTGCTTTATTTATCGCATCTATTCCGGCGCTTCAAAGCTTAAACATTATGGGCTTGCATACGCCAGAATCAGCCATCCTTTCTGCGGTGATTTTTAACGCAATTATTATCCCAATCCTGATTCCACTTGCTTTAAAAGGTGTTGCTTACAAGCCGATTGGCGCAACAGCTCTTTTACGTAGAAACCTATTTATTTACGGAATAGGAGGTGTGGTTGTACCATTTATCGGCATTAAAATAATTGATTTATTAGTTGGCCTTTTTGTATAGGCTTTAAAGAAAAATATCATGAAAAAATACATCATTCAATCCATTCGCTTAACTGCTATATTAATCGTTCTGTTATGCGTTGTTTATCCAATTAGTGTGGCATTTGTAGCTAAGTTTTCAAAAGGAAACGGCGGAGGAGAAAAAATTATCAGGAACGGTAAAACTGTCGGTTACGCTTTATTAGGTCAGTCGTTTAACAAGCCTGAATATTTTTGGGGCAGGCCATCAGCTAATGGCTACAACGCTGCAGGTTCAGGTGGTTCCAACAAAGGTCCTTCTAATCCAGATTACTTAAAAGAAGTTCAATCACGCATCGATACACTTTTAAAATACAATCCTTCAATTAAAAAATCTCAAATTCCTGCAGATATGGTTACCGCTTCAGGAAGTGGTTTAGATCCAAATATATCTGAACAAGGTGCTGCAATTCAGGTAGCCAGGGTGGCAAGCGTAAGAAAAATAAGCGTTGAAAAAGTAAAAGAATTAGTTGCCATGAATACGCAAAAACCATTAATGGGACTATTCGGACCATCATCAGTTGATGTACTGAAACTAAATCTGGCATTAGATAAACTATAATATTCAAGGCACTGCAAGCCTAACCGAAAAATCGGTATAGGTTCGGCCGCACAACTACCTTTAATAAAATATATCGGGCAAGGCCCAAAAAAATAAAAACATGAAAAAAATTTTAATATTTGCCGCCACATTATCAGCAAGCATGTACGTACATGCTCAGGAAACGCCAAAAATAAAAGTCTCAGGTTATCTTGAAACTTACTACGGATATGATTTTAACAAACCTGCCGACCATAATCGTCCGGGATTTATCTATTCACATAACCGTGCAAATGAAGTAAACCTGAATTTAGGGTTCATTAAAGCAGCTTACGATAGTGGAAACATCAGGGCAAATCTTGCCGTAATGGCGGGTACTTATGCTAATGCTAACCTGTCTGCGGAACCTGGTGTACTCAAAAATATTTTTGAAGCGAATGCGGGTGTAAAACTCTCTAAAACCTCTAATTTATGGATTGATGCTGGTATTTTTTCCTCGCATATTGGCTTTGAGAGTGCCATTTCTAAAGATTGCTGGGTGCTTACCAGAAATATTTCATCAGAAAACACCCCCTATTATGAGTCAGGTGCCAAAATAACTTATGGTACCGAAGATGGCAAATTTACAGCTACAGCGCTGTATTTAAATGGATGGCAAAGGATAACCAGAATAAATGGTAACAATAAACCTGCATGTGGTTTACAATTAACCTGGAAACCGAGTTCAAAAATTACCCTAAACTATAGCAACTATTTAGGAACCGAAGGTGCCGATTCTGTATTGGTAAATAGGTTTTATCATAATTTATATGGAGTTTTTCAGCTAACAGAGCAGTTAGGTTTAACGGTTGGCTTTGATTATGGAACGCAACAGAAACAAAAAGATAGCAACGAACATAACGAAGTGATTTCTCCGGTAGCCATTGTACAATATAAGTTTGCACAAAATGGGCTGCCGCCGGAAGATTTGAATATTATGATGATAAAAACGGAATGTTGATTGCCACAGGTTCACCAAATGGTTTTAAAACCAAAGGTTATTCATTAAATGTCGATTATGCTCCAATCAGCAATGCTGTGTTAAGATTAGAAGGCAAGGTTTACGATAGCAAGGATAAAATTTTTATGCGTGATGTAGCGGCTGTAAACGCTAATGCAAGTTTAACGGCAAGTATTGCAGTTTCATTTTAAAAAGAATATTATCGGTTAATGATGGAAGAGCAGCAAAAAGACGATTCGGTTAAGTATTTCCTAAATCTGGTTAAAAAATCCAGAAGGGGAAAGCTTAAAATCTACATTGGCATGAGTGCCGGTGTGGGTAAAACCTATCGTATGCTGCAAGAAGCTCAGGCTTTACTTCGTAATGGAATTGATGTTTGCATCGGTTATGTGGAAACGCATAACCGTGTAGAAACCCATGCACTTTTGAATGAACTTCCAATTATCGAGCGGCGCAAAATATTTTATCGCGGTAAAGAGATGGAAGAAATGGATCTGAAAGCTATTGTAAATCGTCATCCAGAAATTGTAATTGTTGACGAACTGGCGCATACAAATATTGAGGGAAGCAAAAACGCAAAGCGATGGCAGGATGTTTTCGATTTACTGGAAGCCGGAATAAGTGTAATTTCGGCGGTTAACATTCAGCATTTAGAAAGCATTAACGAAGAAGTAGAAAGAATTACCGGCATTAGCATAACAGAGCGTATTCCTGATAAAATATTAGAGTTAGCCGATGAAATTGTAAATATTGATTTAACTGCTGATGAACTTGTAAATCGCCTTAAAGAAGGTAAAATTTACGATAAAAGTAAAATAGAAAGCGCACTTAAAAATTTCTTTCAGGCTGATAGGATTTTGCAACTGCGAGAATTAGCTTTAAAAGAAGTGGTGCATCAGGTTGAGCGTAAGATACTTACTGAAATACCAAAATCGGTTAAATTAAGGCCAGAACGCTTTTTGGCCTGTATTTCATCAAATGCCGAAACTGCCGGTGTTGTGATACGGAAAACGGCGAGATTGGCTTCTTATTACCGCTCGCCATGGATTGTGCTTTACGTACAAAGTGATAACGAAAGTTTAGAACGGATAAAACTGGATAAACAACGCCACTTAATTAATCACTTTAAATTAGCAACTGAGCTTGGGGCAGAAGTAATCAAAATAAAAAGTAACCAGGTTACCCAAACCATTATGGATATAGCTGCAGAGAAAGACGTAACAACCATTTGTATCGGGAAGCCGCATTTAAATATTTTCCAGGTAATATTGCGCACAGCAGTATTTAACGGACTTTTAAAAAACCTTGCAAAGAAGGATATCGATTTGGTTATCCTTTCCTAATTTAGCACTAATATAACAGCCAACATGAAAATCAAAACGAAACTCCGCCTTGGCTTCGGCTTCCTCTTTTTTATCGTTCTATCTTTCGGTTTAACAGCCCTTTTTTTTCTGAATGAATTATCTGATAAATCTAAACTCATTTTGAAGGATAACTACGAGAGTTTAAAATACGTTACCCAAATGCGCAATGTGCTCGATGCAAATGAATTCCCATTATCAAAAGAAGCGCAAAAAACTTTCGAATCCAGTTTATCAAAAGAAGAAAAAAATATAACTGAAAAAGGAGAAAAAAAGGCTGTAGAACAATTAGGCGAAAGCTACAGGAAGCTAGTTGAAAATGGCGCTGTATTAAATAAATCAAGTTATTTAAAAGATGTACGTGCCCAGTTGCAAACCATTGAAGCACTTAACATGACCGCTATTTTTAATAAAAATGAACAAGCCAATGCAGCCTCAGGAAGAGCGAATATTTATATTGCTGTCGCTGCCTCCGTATGTTTTTTGGTTTTGTTTACTTTCATTGTTAATTTTCCAGGTTTCGTAGCCAATCCACTAGCCGAGTTTAGCAAAGCCATTCGCGAAATTGCCAACAAAAATTACAAGCAACGCCTTCATTTTGATAATAATGATGAATTTACAGCTTTGGCATCGTCATTTAATGCAATGGCAAGCAAACTTAACGACTGGGAAAATAGCAACCTTTCAAAGTTAAAAAGCGAGAAATTACGTATAGAAGCCATTATTGCGCAAATGCAAGATGCGATTATAGGCCTGAATGAGAAAGGAGAGGTATTGTTTTTAAATACCCTGGCTTCAAAAATTATGAATCTCGATGCAACCCAAACAATCGGACAAAATGTTTCCTCCTTGGAGAAAAAAAATGAATTGCTTAAAAGAATCGTCAATCCTCAGCAAGATAATAAGCCTTTAAAAATTTATGCTGATGAGCGTGAATCATATTTCCAACTGGAAAGTCGTGAAATTATTATCCCAAATTTAGAATTTAATAATGACGATACCCTTCTTGAATCCACCAAATCGGCCGGTAGTGTGTACGTTTTGAAAAACATTACGCAATTTAAGGAGTTAGATGAAGCTAAAACTAATTTTATTGCCACGGTTTCTCATGAGCTTAAAACGCCATTATCCTCTATAAAAATGAGTTTAAAATTATTGAAAGATAACCGCGTTGGCGATATGAATGATGAGCAGAAAGCCTTAATAGAACATATTGGAGAAGATTCTGAAAGGCTTTTAAAAATCACCAGCGAACTATTGGATTTATCTCAGGTAGAAACCGGAAACCTAAAGTTGAATTTTGCTTCAACAAAGCCGATTGATATTGTAAATTATGCGATTGATGCTGTACGTTTTCAAGCCAATCAAAAAAACATTCTATTAGAAATCAATTGTATAGAAACTTTACCTCAAGTTTTGGTCGATATGCAAAAAACGGTCTGGGTATTAGTTAATTTTCTGTCAAATGCCCTCCGCTACAGTGCAGAAAAATCAACCATCAAACTAGATGTTTTCTTAATTAATGATGAAATCAGATTTTCTGTAAAAGATTTTGGTAAAGGGATTGATGAACGCTACCAGAAAAGACTTTTCGATCGTTATTTTCAAGTACCAACGGATGGGCAGAATAAATCAGGCTCGGGCTTAGGTTTAGCCATTTCAAAAGACTTTATAGAAGCAGAAAAAGGCAAAATCTGGTTAGAAAGTGCTATAGGTGAAGGAAGCACTTTCTATTTTTCTTTGCCAAAAGCATAAAGCTTAAAAAATACATATCTGCTAACATTTGCCAGGATTTTTTGCTTTTGACTGGCATTTGTTTAATTTTATAGCCTTGAAGAAATTCCTACACATATTGCTCCTTGGTTTTTACTTGTTTTCTACAACAGAGTTGCAAGAAATAGCGAAAGTTCCGGTATTGTTTCAGCATTTTTTTGAGCATAAGGGTTTGGATAGCAATGTTACATTTTTAGGCTATTTGGAACACCATTACAGCAATATACCACATACAGATAATGATGAAGAAAGAGATAATCAACTCCCTTTCAAAAACCATAATTTCTGCACGGCTAATTTTTTAAGTCCGGCTTTGCCAACATCTTCTGGCATAACTTTTAAAAAAGTTTATCAGGTTATTCCACAGCTTAAAGTTATTTTAAATAACGATATCCTCTTATATTCGGCCTATGCCGGAAAAATTTGGCAACCGCCAAAGTCTTCAATCCTTTCTTAATTTTAGCTTTTTGGTCGTTTAGGTTTTAATGTTTTTATTTCATATTTTGTTATTAACTATATAATAATCAGAGATAAAAATCAATTTTAATTATCTAGATCCAACCAACAAACCACGCATTTTTAGAAACGATTAGATCCTAGTTTTTCATGTTAAATAAAATTATTGAGTTTTCCATCAGGAATAAACTCATTATTGGGCTTTTTACCATCAGCCTTATTATATACGGAGGTTTTGAATTAACAAAATTGCCAATTGATGCCGTACCAGACATCACTAATAACCAGGTACAAATTATTACTACTGCTCCATCTTATGGCGCAACAGATATCGAACGATTAGTAACTTTTCCGGTTGAGCAGGCCAATAGTAACATTGCAGGCATTAAGGAAATTAGAAGTTACAGCCGTTTTGGTTTATCATTAGTTACGCTTGTTTTTAATGATGATGTTGATGTGTATTGGGCTCGCCAACAAGTTGCAGAAAGGCTTCTTGTAGTTCAGGAACAAATTCCTCAGGGCATTGGTAAACCCGAAATGGGACCAATTTCTACCGGTTTAGGAGAAATTTATCAGTATGCTGTAAAACCTAAAAAAGGTTATGAGCATCGATACGATATTACCGAACTGCGTACCATTCAGGATTGGATTGTAAGGCGCCAGCTTTTGGGCGTAAAAGGCGTTGCAGAGGTTAGCAGTTTTGGCGGCAAGCTTAAGCAATACCAGGTTACCGTAAATCCGAACAAACTTTTGGCACATAAAGTTACCATTACTGATGTTTTTAATGCTTTAGAAAGTAATAACCAAAATACAGGTGGCGCCTATATCGAAAAACAATCAACAGTTCAATACATCAAAACAGAAGGATTAATTGGAAACAAGGCTGACATAGAAAGTATAGTTGTAAAAAATAATCCCGAAGGAACGCCTTTATTAATTCGTGATGTTGCAAACGTAGAAATTGGTTTTGCAACCAGGTACGGTGCTTTAACTTTTAATAACGAAGGCGAAGTTTCTGGGGCAATCGTAATGATGCTTAAAGGTGCCAACAGTAATGTGGTGGTTAAAGACATCAAAGAAAAGATTAAACAAATCAGCCAAAGTTTGCCCGAAGGGGTGGAGATAGTACCTTTCTTAGACCGAACCAGTATGGTAAATAATGCCATTAGTACCGTAGAAACCAATCTTTTAGAAGGCGCATTGATTGTGATTTTTGTTTTGGTTGTTTTCCTGGGCAACTTAAGGGCAGGTTTAATTGTTGCTTCTGTAATTCCGCTATCAATGCTTTTTGCCATAATTATGATGAATATTTTTGGCGTAAGTGGAAACCTGATGAGTTTAGGTGCGCTTGATTTTGGCTTAATTGTAGATGGTGCTGTAATTATAGTAGAGGCCGTTATGCATCAGCTTGCGCATAGTAAAAAGTTTGCAGGCGTATCCAATTTAAAACAAAATGAAATGGATGCTGAAGTGAAAAGCGCATCATCAAAAATGATGAATAGTGCCGTTTTCGGACAAATTATTATCCTTATCGTTTATCTCCCAATATTTAGCTTGCAGGGCATTGAAGGTAAAATGTTTAAACCAATGGCGCAAACTGTAGCTTTTGCACTATTAGGTGCTTTCATTTTATCTTTAACCTACATACCCATGATAAGCAGTTTGCTTTTGAGTAAGAAAATTAAAACCAAAGCAAACATTGCTGATAAAGGAATGGAGAAAATAGAAAATAAGTACAGCATCTGGCTGAATAAAATTTTAGCTTTTCCTAAAACAGTTATTGCAGTAGTGGTTGTACTTTTTACCATTTCAATTTTCATACTGACTAATTTAGGTGGCGAATTTATCCCATCAATTGAGGAAGGTGATTACGCTGTAGAAACAAGGGTTTTATCGGGTAGTAGTTTAAGTACATCAATAGAAAACATTCAGAAAGTAGCTGGGATTTTAAAATCTCGTTTTCCGGAGGTAAAAAATATTGTAACCAAGATAGGAAGTAGTGAAGTGCCTACAGAGCCATTACCGATGGATATGGGTGACATGATTATAAACCTGAAACCGAAGAAAGAATGGACCTCGGCAGATAATTTTAAGGATTTAACAGAGAAAATGAGTGAAGCCGCGAGCGAAATTCCGGGCGTTACCACCAGTTTTCAGTTTCCGGTGCAAATGAGGTTTAATGAATTGATGACAGGTGCAAGGCAAGATGTGGTTTGTAAAATTTATGGAGAAGATTTTGATACGCTTGCACATTATTCAAAACAAATAGGCAATCTGCTCAGAAATATTGAGGGTACTTCTGATATTTATGTTGAACAAATTTCCGGAACACCACAAATCGTTATCCAATACAATCGTGATGTTATTGCTCAATACGGTTTAAATATTTCTGACATTAACAGAAATGTAAACACTGCTTTTGCAGGCCAAAGTACGGGTTTGGTTTTTGAAGGCGAGAAACGTTTCGATTTGGTTGTAAAACTTCAAAACGATCAAAGGAGAAGCATATCAGATGTTCAGCGCCTGCTTATTCCTACACCTCGGGGTAATCAGATTCCATTGAGTCAGTTAGCCAATGTTTCTTTGGTTAACAGCCCAAGCCAAATACAACGGGAAGATACGAAACGCCGCATATTGGTTGGTTTTAATGTGAAAGGAAGAGATGTAGAAAGCATTGTAAACGAATTGCAGGAAAAAGTAAAGGCCAAAATTAAATTGCCAACTGGTTATATAATGAGTTATGGCGGCTCGTTCCAAAACTTAAACGAGGCCAAATCTCGTTTATCGATAGCTGTACCGGTTTCACTCATTTTAATCTTCCTGTTACTTTATTTTGCATTTGGTTCTATAAAATACGGACTGTTAATTTACACCGCTATACCATTATCAGCCATTGGCGGAATTTTCTTACTGGCATTGAGAGGTTTGCCTTTTAGTATAAGTGCCGGTGTAGGTTTTATTGCACTATTTGGTATTGCCGTGCTCAACGGAATTGTACTGGTAGCAGAATTTAACAACATAAAAAAAACAGGAGAAACCGATATGAAAAAAGTTGTTTTGAAGGGAACAAAAACACGTTTAAGACCAGTATTAATGACTGCTTTTGTAGCATCATTAGGTTTTTTGCCCATGGCACTTAGTAATGGGGCCGGGGCAGCCGTTCAAAGGCCATTAGCCACCGTTGTTATTGGCGGCTTAATCATTGCTACTTTCTTAACCTTATTTGTGTTGCCAATACTTTATGTAGCTTTTGAAAAAGGTATTAAGTTAAATAAAAAAGTTATTCAGGTTTCTTCTGTTATCATAATTTGCATTTTTTCTGTATCGGCTAATGCCCAACAATCCATTACACTACCACAAGCTTTAGATAGTTTGTACCGAAATAATTTAAGTTTAAAAAGCGCTCAGCTGCGGACAACACACAGCCAGGCGCTTACAAAAACCGCTACAACTATTGCTCCTTTAAGCATTAATGGAGAATATGGCAAGTACAATAGCGATTTTACGGATAATAAAATTAGTGTTGTTCAGGGCTTTAATTTGCCTTCGGTTTATGCCCGGCAAAAAGATAAGCTTTTGGCAGAGTGGAAGACTACGGTTTTACAGCAAGATTTAAATAAAGCTGAATTAACCCGATTATGTACCCGGATATTTTACGATTTATTAGTGCTGAAAGAGGTTAAAAAAACCTACAAACAGGCAGATAGTAATTATAAAAAACTGCAGGAGCTGGCAAATTTGCGTTTAAAAACGGGCGAGAGTAACCTGTTGGAGAAAGCTAATGCTGATAATCAATTGATGCAAATTTCGACAAAACTTATGCAGCTTGGGGTAGAAGAAAATTTATTGCAACAGCAATTTTCATTTTTGTTAAACAGCAATCTTATTTTTTCGCCAAAGGCGGATAAACTGAAATCTAACTTGCAATTTGTAGATACATTGGCATTGAAAAATCATCCTGAAATTAAAATTCGTTTACAGGAAGAGCAGACTGCCAATGCGGGTACAAGAGTGGAGCAATCAAAACTTTTGCCTGAAATAAATTTGGGTTATAACTCTACAACATTGCAGGATGGTATAAAATACGGAACAGACAATCGCTTCCAATCAATGCAGGTTGGTTTAAACATTCCATTACTCGGCGGTGCTCAACGCAATCGTGTAAAATCGGCGAAGGTTTACGAAGAGTTTGCCCGGGCAGAAACAAACTTAAAAACCCGGCAATTATCTACCCAGTTAAAGGCTACCTATCAGCAATATCAGCAGCAATTAATTATTGTAGATGAATTAGAAACTAAAGGTTTGGCAACAGCCCGAGATATTAATAAAACTTTGGCCAGTCAGTTAAAAAACGGTGCGATTAATTACTTAGAATACACCTTGTTAAATAACGAAACAATTAGCATTAAAAGCCAATATTTTGAGGCAATTAAACAGTTAAATACAACAATTATTGAATTAAATTATTTGTTAGGACAATAAAAATGAGATTTCAAAAATATATAGTGATGTTAGCGATTTGCGCTACTTACGCCTGTAATAGTAAAACGGAGAAAGCAGAAGTTAAGGAGCTTGCTCAAGAAGATGAAGTTAGCCTAACTGCTGCACAATCGGCTAATATAGGCTTGCAATTAGCAGAACCACAGTGGGGCGAAACCAGCGAAGTTTTAAAATTACAGGGTAAAATAGATGTACCGCCTCAAAACCTAATTTCGATTAGTGTGCCTTTAGGCGGATACCTGAAAACTACTAAACTTTTACCTGGCATGCACGTAACAAAAGGGCAAATTATAGCCATTATGGAAGACCCGCAATACATACAATTGCAACAAGATTATTTAAGTGTAAACAATAAACTGTATTATGCCGAAAAAGAGCTATCGCGACAAAAAGAGCTTAATTTAAACAAAGCGAATAGTGATAAAATATTGCAGTCGGCTGAAATTGAATACAAAAATTTTAAAGTTGAACAGACAGCCTTGTTAGAAAAACTCAAGCTGATAAATGTAAGTCCGGCGAGTTTAAAGAGCGGTAAAATTTCTAAAGCAATAAATATCTATTCACCTATAGATGGTTACGTTAGCAAGGTTAATGTTAACATTGGTAAATACGTTACACCATCTGATGTGTTGTTTGAATTAATAAATCCAAGCGATATTCATTTAAACCTTACTGTTTTTGAAAAAGACTTAAGTAAAATTAGCATGGGGCAAAAAGTAATAACTTTTAACAATGTTAAACCTGAAGGCAAATATGAAGCTGAGGTTATTTTAATTGGGCATAACGTGGCTGAAGGCGGCAGCAGCGAAGTGCATTGCCATTTCGAAAAATACGATAGAAGTCTTGTACCGGGTATGTATATGAATGCTGAATTGAAATTTAAAAATCAGAAAGTGCAATTACTGCCAGAAGAGGCTATTGTTAGTTTTGAGAATAAGGATTTCGTTTTTGAGCAATTAACAAAAGATAAATATAAAATGCTTGCCGTTAATACTGGCGAAACACTTGATGGAAAAACATCGATTCATGGTGATTTGACCGGCAAGAAAATTGTAACAAAGGGAGCTTATTCCCTATTAATGAAGCTCAAAAATACCAGCGATGAAGAATAATTTATCTTGATTTTTATAAAAGCCTTTCAGTTTTATCTCGGCAGAGCATATTACTGAAAAGCTTTAATATAGTTATTTTGATTTTCTGATAATCAAATGACCTGTTTTTTAAAACAAAAGCACCTCTGATTTCCTTTATAAGCCGGTTTAGCATTATATTTGCAACCTCTAATGATGCAAAGGTTAAGAAACAATTTCTTTAAAAGTGCTTTTGGTTTTATGCTTTTAAGCATATTGGCCTTCAAAGTTATCGCCTTTGCAATTTCATGTTTCTCTGATAATGCTAATACGCTTGCCATTGAGAAATCAACACAAGAGAATAAAGATAAAGAGGAAGAAACATTTGAAAAAAATAAGAAAAAACTTGTTTTACATGAGTTTTTGTCATTTTCTAATCAATCTATTTCAGTTTCAAATTTCTTATCTCTAAAAATTTACTCATTAAGAATAAAAATTGGTTTAAAACCATTAAAAACAGTTCCTACACCGCCTCCCAACTATTTCTGCTAATTATTATCCATTAGATTAGTTTGCTTTTCAGCATTGTATAAATTGATCTGCCTTTAGAATGGAATTTTTCGTATATATACGTAATTTATGTATTTAATCTTAAAATCTTGAGGTTAAAAATCTCGTAATCGATTATCAATATCATTTAAATGAAAAATCATCAAATTGCCGTCCCACCAACGCCTTGGCAAAGATTGGTTCGGATGCTTCATCTGGAGCGTAAAACCATCAATTACATATTAGTTTATGCCATGTTAATTGGTTTAATTGGCCTGTCGTTACCTCTTGGTACAAGTGCTGTTTTTAACCTTTTATCTAACGGAGCGATGTACAGTTCCACTTATATTCTCATTGCTGTTATTTTGGCCGGTATTGTAATTGGCGGAACATTACTCATTGGTCAGCTTACTTTGGTAGAGTTTTTAGAGCAAAAAATATTTACCAAAGCAGCTTTGGAATTTGCTTTTCGTTTACCACGAATTAAGAAAAGAGCATTGGAAGGTGAAAACCCATCAGAACTGGTTAACCGATTTTTTGATATCCTTACCATCCAGAAAGGATTAACAAAATTATTGGTAGATATTGTAGCGGCTGCCGTACAAATATTCTTCAGCGTAATTCTTTTATCTTTTTATCACCCTGTGTTTATGGTATTTGGAACCTTTGTACTTTTTGTTATCATCCTTATTTTATTTTTATACTGGCGCCAGGGTGTGCGTACAAGTATAGAAGAATCTGGTTATAAATATGAAGTTGTAGGTTATCTGGAAGAAATAGCGAGCGATTTAGATACTTATCGCAATAATAGTGCAAAGCGTAAAGAGATTGTTAACCGTACTGATGAAATAACTGCAAATTACATCGAAGCACGAAATCAACACTTTGGTGTTTTAAGAAAGTTTTTTATAACGGCTGTGGCAATGCGTACCGTTTTAATGGGTGCATTATTGCTTTTAGGTTCTTATTTTGTTTTCGAACGCCAAATGACGTTTGGGCAATTCGTTGCTGCAGAGGTTATTATTGTTCAGATTAGTTATGCTATTGAAAAATTGATGACCAATCTGAATACTGTGTTTGATATGGTTACCGGCAGCGAAAAATTGGCGGTTGTAACTGATTTAGAATTAGAGGAAGGAGATATAAACCATGGCTAGAATAAGTGATAATCTTTCTCAGATTAAAGATTGGGAAGAACTTTCTGTACACGCAAACAGTAAAATTATAGATGCTAAAGGCCCACAAAGATTAGGAAAAATAATGCTGTTCATCCTTGTTTTTTTTGTGATATTGCTTTTCCTTCCTTATCGTCAAACTATCCCTGGTAAGGGTACTGTAACCGCATTACGGCCTGAAGACAGACCACAAACGGTACAAAATCAAATCGGCGGAAGAATAGAACATTGGGCAGTAATAGAAGGTCAGGAAGTTGAAAAAGGAGATACCATTCTTGTAATTTCCGAAACCAGTCAATCTTACTTTGACCCTGAATTACCTACTCGCTTAAACGAACAACTCGCTGCAAAACGCGGCAGTGAAACAGCAGCAGTTCAGAAAATTGATGCAACTAAATCGCAAATGGACGCCATGACCGATGGATTGCATTTGCAGATGAAAGCTGCTGAGAATAAGGTTCTTCAGGCAGAAAATTATGTGCGTATTGATAGTGCAGAATTATTTGCGGTGCAGAAATTTTACGAAACGGCAAAGGTTCGTTTGGAGCGTTATGAAGTAGGTTATAGAAATGGATTATTTTCTTTAACGGATATTGAAACCCGTAGACTAAAATTACAAGAGGATTATGCTAAAGTTATCAGTCAGCAAAATAAACTGAGCAATGCAAAGCAAAACCTTTTAAATGCTAAAATTGATTTAGGCAACATCAGGGCTAAATATCAGGAATCTATTTCTAAAGCAGAATCTGATTTGAGTTCGGCAATTTCCAGCAAAGCTAGTGCACAAGGTGAAATTGCGAAGTTGAGAAATGATATTGCAAACATCAGTGTAAGACGCGGATTATACGTTGTAAGAGCGCCACAAAGTGGATTTGTGGTTAGAACACTAAAAGCAGGTATAGGGGAAAACATTAAGGAAGGCGAATCTATTGCAACGCTTCAACCAAAATCGCCTATGGTTGCTGTAGAATTATACATAAGTGCAATGGATGTTCCTTTAATATTGGATACGAGCGATGTGCGGTTGCAATTTGAAGGTTGGCCGTCTGTTCAATTTTCTGGTTGGCCATCAGTAGCCGTTGGTACTTTTGCCGGTAAGGTTTATTCTATAGATAAAGTAAGTAGTGCTGGTGGTAATTATCGCTTGTTGGTAAGCCAAACCAAGCCAGTTCCTGCTAATGATGACCCATGGCCGCCACAATTAAGACAAGGTTCTGGTGTTTTTGGACGAATAATTTTAAGGGCAGTGCCTTTATGGTACGAAATCTGGCGACAGCTGAATGGTTTCCCGCCGAGTTTAGAGAAGGAACCTGCGGAGAGTAAGGAAAAAAAATTATGACGGAGGTTATCAAATGAAAATGTATTTAAAGAAATTTTTATTAGCTAATGCTCTAATAATGTTGCTGTTTGCCGATGTAAATGTTGCACAAACAAAGCCAGCAGTTAGTTTAGATACCGCTAAAGTTTTTGCCTTAGATGATTTGCAACTGTTGGTTTTTAGATATCATCCAATAATTAAGCAAGCTGCCTTATTAAGTGAATCTGCGAAGGCAAATGTTTTACAATCCCTTGGTTATTTCGATCCGGAGCTTAAATCAGGCTTTGGGAGAAAGCTTTTTGGAAATACCGAATATTACAATAAATGGAATAACGAACTTAAAATTCCGCTTTGGCTTGCCGGAGCTGATTTAAAAGTTGGTTATGACCGTAACGTAGGTACATACGTAAATCCAGAAACCCGAACTAATGGCGATGGCTTAACTGCTATTGGTTTAAGTATCCCGCTAGGGCAGGGTTTAATTATTGATGCCCGTCGGAATACTTTAAGGCAATCAAAAATTATGGTTCAATATGCCGAAGCAGAGCAATTGAAACAAATTAATAGTGTTTGGTATACAATTGTAAAGGATTATTGGAACTGGTATTATGCTTACAAACAGTATCAACTGGTAAATGAAGGCTTAGATTTGGCGCAGCTCAGGTTCAAAGCATTAAGTGCCCAAACCGTACTAGGAGATAAGCCAACAATTGATTCTGTCGAGGCGTATATCACCGTTCAGGAAAGAATTATCCAAAAGGAAAAGACGGCAATAGAGTTGCAAAATGCCAGGCTTGTTTTGTCAAACCATTTATGGAATGAAGCTGGAAATCCTTTAGAATTACCTGTAGATGCTGTACCACAGAATGTTTCAACGTTGGTTACTCGTCCAAACCCTTTAATTCTGGATACATTACTTGGCCAGGCGGCTAATCAGCATCCCGAACTTGTTAAACTTCGAAGTAAAGGCGCACAGCTTGCTGTAGAGCAAAGTTACCGGCGAGAATTACTCAAGCCTAAATTAAATGTAATCGGGAATTTAATTTCCAGCCGGACCAATTTTAATAGTAATATACCAGGATATTACGATTTTAACTGGAGTAACTACAAGCTTGGTGTTGAGTTTGCATTTCCGCTCTTTTTACGTTCTGAGCGTGGTAAATTGCGTGAAGTTAAAATAAAACAACAAGAGCTTAATTATGATTTGCAGCAATTTGGACGGGAGATAAGAAATAATATTATGGCTTCATATAACGACTTATCTGCTTATTCAGCGCAGCTGAACGTTCAGATAGAGAGTATCAAAAATCAGCAGATTTTAGTTAATGGCGAAAGCCAGAAATTTAACTTAGGCGAAAGCACTTTATTTTTAATAAACAGTAGGGAAACTAAGTTGATTGATATGAAAATAAAGCAGGAAAGTATGGTTGCTGGTTATCAAAAAACCCTGGCCGAATTGTATTATAAAGCCGGAACGCGGCAATTTGCTCAATAAAATTAAACTTTATAAAATCCTTTCGGCAATGTCGGAAGGATTTTTTTTTGAGTTTAAGATTTACAATCCATTTTAATTTTTATGGAGCACAACCAAAAATGAAGCTTATTTTAAAGTCAAAAAAAAAGGTGCTATATGGCTATAGCACCTTAGAATTTTAATTATTAACTATTTGATTATTTTAAATCAAACCTGTCTAAATTCATTACTTTGTTCCAAACCTTCACAAAATCTGTTACAAATTTTGATTTTGCATCGGCACTTCCATAAACTTCTGCAATGGCTCTAAGTTCTGAGTTCGAACCAAATACCAAATCTGCTCGGGTTGCAGTCCATTTTGGTTGCCCGGTTTTACGGTTGGTGCCAATATACAACTCATTATCTTCTGAGGTCGATTTCCATTGAGTATTCATATCAAGCAAATTGACAAAGAAATCATTTGTAAGCTGACCAGGCGTTTCTGTAAAAACTCCGTTTTTAGAACCATCTGCATTGATGTCTAAAACACGTAAACCTCCTAAAAGCACAGTTAACTCTGGTGCGGTTAATGTCAAAAGTTGAGCCTTATCTATCAAAAATTCTTCTGTAGATACCTGAGATTTGGTATTTCTAAAATTTCTAAACCCATCAACATGCGGCTCCAGATAACTAAAAGATTCTACATCTGTTTGGTCTTGCGATGCATCCATACGGCCGGCTGCAAATGGTATATTTACGGAATGACCAGCGTGACTGGCAGCTTGCTCAACGCCAAATGTTCCTGCTAAGACAATTAAATCAGCTACAGAAATTTTCTTGCCATCAAAAGCAGCACTGTTAAATTCTTGCTGAATGCTTTCCAGCTTGCTTAAAACGGTTTGCAGTTGAGCTGGATTATTAACTTTCCAATCTTTTTGAGGCAACAAACGAATTCTAGCGCCGTTAGCACCACCACGTTTATCAGAACCGCGGAATGTTGAAGCAGAAGCCCAAGCTGTTGAAACCAGTTGGCTAATGCTTAATCCTGATTCTGCAATTTTAGATTTTAAAGTATTGATATCATTTTCATCAACTAGCGGATGATTTACTGCTGGAATTACATCTTGCCATAGTAAATCTTCTTGAGGCACATCCGTACCTTGATAACGTGCCTTCGGACCCATATCGCGATGCGTAAGTTTAAACCATGCTCGCGAAAAGGCATCAGCGAAAGCTTCAGGATTTTCTAAAAATTTTCTTGAGATTTTCTCATAAGCCGGGTCAAATCTTAAAGAAAGATCCGTAGTTAACATGGTTGGCTTATGCTTTTTAGTAGCATCAAAAGCATCAGGAATAATAGAATCTGCATCTTTTGCAACCCATTGATGTGCACCTGCCGGGCTTTTGGTTAATTCCCACTCAAAACCAAATAAGTTTTCGAAAAAGTTATTACTCCATTGTGTTGGAGTAGTTGTCCAGGTTACTTCCAAGCCACTGGTTATTGTATCGGCACCAACACCAGAACCATATTTGTTGTTCCAGCCAAATCCTTGCGATGCAATATCTGCTGCCTCTGGTTCTTTTCCAACATTATCTGCCGAAGCCGCACCATGCGTTTTACCAAAGGTATGCCCGCCTGCAATTAAAGCAACTGTTTCTTCATCATCCATAGCCATTCTGCCGAAAGTATCACGAATATCTTTTGCAGCTAAAATTGGGTCAGGGTTTCCGTCTGGTCCTTCTGGGTTTACATATATTAAACCCATTTGAACTGCTGCAAGTGGTTTTTCGAGGTTGCGGGAATGTACATCGCCATCGGCATCATCATCAGTAACTACTACGCCATGATTTTTAGGCGCACCATCAGAACCATGTGCATAACGAACATCGCCACCTAACCATGTAGTTTCCGAACCCCAGTAAACCGATTCGTCTGCTTCCCAAACATCGGCTCTGCCACCTGCAAATCCAAAGGTTTTAAAACCCATTGATTCTAAGGCGATATTTCCGGCTAAAATCATTAAATCGGCCCATGATATTTTCTGTCCGTATTTTTGTTTAATCGGCCAAAGTAATCTACGTGCTTTATCTAAACTAACATTATCGGGCCAACTATTTAATGGTGCAAATCTTTGCAAACCAGCACCGGCGCCGCCGCGTCCATCGCCTACACGATAAGTACCTGCACTGTGCCAAGCCATACGGATAAACAGACCACCGTAATGACCAAAATCTGCCGGCCACCAATCCTGCGAATCCGTCATTAATTCATGTAAATCATTTTTAACAGCTTGTAAATCAAGGCTGTTAAAAGCTTCTACATAATTAAAATTTTCATCCATTGGATTGGAAAGGGATGACTGCTGGCGAAGGATGTTTAATTTTAATTGATTTGGCCACCAGTTATGGTTTCTGGTGCCGCCACCGCCAATATTTTGTTTCATAGAACCATTGTGAAATGGGCATTGGCTGATGTCGTTAGAATCTTTTTCCATATTTTGATTTTTATGTTTTGTTAAATAAAGCCGAGGGATAATCAATCAGCTTTTATAAAATTAGGGTATTCATCGCACTAATCACAATCAATTAATTCTATATATCAATAGTTAAAAGCTATTAACGCTCTTAGTTTATTCTTAAGCGGTTCTATACATTAAGCAAACCATCAAATTAAATAATATCTAATTTAGTTTGATGCATTTTAGCTTTATAGATTATTTTATCAACAAAGTTTTTAGCAATAACTTCCTTAAAAGCTGCGTATGTTTTTCTGTTCTGCTTTGCATCTTCAGCGATTTTGTATTTGAGTTCCTGGTATTCTTTACAATCCAATTCATCAGCCCTCAATTGATTTCTAAATAGTAAATGTTTTTTCAATTCTTTACTGTCTTTTGGGCATACATATAGATGATGAGCGATACCATCAAGTATTTTATCATTAGTGTTAAGATTTCTTTTAAATACTTCTCTATCCACAATGCCTTGATTTCCGTTGTGATAATAACCTATTTTCTCTAACCGCTTTTTATTTGTTCGAATTCTATTTCCTCCCCAAATACTATATCGATATCTATAATTGGTTTAGCTGCCAAATTTATTATTGCAGTACTACCAATGTGTTCGATGGCAATATTTAAACCATTTAAGGCTTGT
This sequence comes from Pedobacter sp. Leaf132, assembly GCF_920984695.1. NCBI lineage: Bacteria > Pseudomonadati > Bacteroidota > Sphingobacteriia > Sphingobacteriales > Sphingobacteriaceae > Pedobacter > Pedobacter sp. Leaf132. The sequence goes on from NZ_CAKLBO010000003.1 coordinate 304,265, forward strand.
ATGAGCACATTGCTAATTTTATTGAAATCATCAGGCCATGTTTTTTGATATTTTACAATTATCATTTTGTTCAATATGAGTATTCTTTAAACTAGTGCCTTCATCAACTTCATTATAACTTCATAATTCTGTACTTATTTCGTACCAGTATTAAATCAACAGGGTACGTTAATTTAAAGCCGATTTTAAACTTTAAACAGAATTGTCTTAAAAATTGAATACTCCTGAATTTAATCATTAAAAGTTAAATCAGATAAACTATTCGACAAAAAAAGATGAAAAGAAGTGTTTTGTGTTTGGGCGTTTGCGCCTTGCTTTACGTTACCGGTTGCACATCAAAAAAAGAAGAAAAGGAAGAGGTTGTTACCTACACAGCTACTTCGCCAGTTACCATGGATACATCCTTTACAAAGGAATATGTATCACAAATCAGGTCTGTAAGAAATATTGAAATTCGGGCACAAGAAAAAGGCTATTTGCAAAATATTTATGTAGATGAAGGTCAGCGTGTTAAAGCTGGTCAGTTATTGTTTAGGATTATGCCCAGAATGGCGCAGGCAGAATTACTGAAAGCCCAGGCAGAAACCAAAGCAGCAGAAATTGAACTGGAAAATACCAAATTGCTTTCTGATAAAAATGTGGTATCAAAAAACGAATTGGCAATGGCAAAAGCGAAATTGCAACAAGCCAATGCCGAAACATCTGTAGCTAAATTTCATTTATCAAACACAGAAATCCGTGCACCTTTTGATGGTACGATAGACCGTATCCCTTTAAAATTAGGAAGTTTGGTTGATGAAGGCGCACTGTTAACCAGCCTGTCAGATAACAGCAATATATACGCGTACTTCAATGTTTCAGAACCCGAATATTTAAATTATCAAACTACAGATAAGGGAAAAGAGCAACAAGAAGTTAGCCTTTTATTGGCGAATAATCAGCCTTTAAGTTCTAAAGGAAAGGTAGAAGTTATCGAAAGTGAGTTTGATTCTGAAACCGGGAACATTGCTTTCAGGGCTAAATTTCCAAATCCAAATCAATTACTAAAAAATGGCGAGACTGGTAAAATTCAAATGGTTGTGCCTTTAAAAAATGCTTTAATTATCCCTCAAAAAGCAACATACGAATTACAAGATAAGCGATTTGTATTTGTAATTGATGGTAAAAATGTAGTAAGGTCTAAGGAAATCAGCATTGGTGGCGAGCTTCCGGATATATACATCGTATCAAAAGGTCTTACTGCCGGAGACAAAATTTTGCTTGAAGGCGTACAAAAAGTTAAAGACGATGATAAAGTGAAATATACTTTCGTTGCCCCGAAAGAGGTTTTAAAACAATTGCAACTAAAAGCTGAATAATTCTCTCAAAACAAGATCATCATGTTTAGTAAATTTATTAAAAGACCAGTATTATCGATAGTTATATCGCTGGTTATCGTATTTATAGGGGTTTTAGCCTTGGTTGGCCTGCCTGTAACGCAACTTCCGAATATTTCGCCGCCAATGGTAAATATTACGGCAGAATATCCTGGCGCTAACAACGAATTGCTAATAAAAGCAGTTGTTATTCCTTTAGAAAGAGCTTTAAATGGTATTCCTGGAATGAAGTATATGACTTCTGATGCAGGTAATGATGGTGAAGCATCTGTACAGCTTGTTTTTAATTTAGGCACCGACCCTGATCAAGCTACTATTAACGTTCAGAATCGCGTTGCAGCGGTTACTAACAAATTGCCGCCATTAGTCATTCGTGAAGGTATAAAAATAAGTCGCGAGCAGCCGAATATGCTGATGTACATCAACGTGTACAGTAAAGACCCGCACATGAATGAAAATTTCCTTTACAATTATTCGGATATCAATCTACTTCCGGAATTGAAAAGGGTAGATGGTGTAGGTTTTGCAGATATTTTGGGTAACCGAGAATATGCCATGCGTATCTGGTTAAAGCCCGATAAAATGTTGGCTTACAAAATTTCTTCTGAAGAAGTTCTTGAATCTCTAAATAATCAAAGTTTAGAGGCATCTCCAGGTAAAACCGGAGAAAGTTCTGGTAAACGCTCAGCATCTTTTGAATATGTGTTAAAGTACTCAGGACGTTTTACAACTGAAGATGGCTACAAAAATATTGTTTTAAGAGCAAGTCCGAATGGTGAATTATTAAGATTGAAAGATGTTGCCGATGTAGAATTTGGCAGCTCGATGTATGATTTATATTCTCACCTAAATGGCAAACCATCTGCGGCGATAGTTTTAAAGCAATCTTATGGCAGTAATGCACAGGATGTAATTAAGAATGTAAAAGCCAGGATGGAAGAAATTAAAGCTTCTTCTTTTCCCAAAGGGATGGATTATGAAATAAGTTATGATGTTTCTAAGTTCTTGGATGCCTCAATTGAAAAGGTAGTTCATACACTTGTTGAAGCCTTTATTTTAGTGGGTTTAGTGGTATTTATTTTCTTAGGAGATTGGAGATCTACCTTAATTCCTGCAATTGCAGTTCCGGTATCATTAATCGGATCGTTCATCTTTATGCAGTTTTTTGGCATCACGCTTAATTTAATTACACTCTTTGCTTTAGTTTTAGCAATCGGTATCGTAGTAGATGATGCGATTGTGGTAATTGAAGCCGTGCATGCTAAAATGGAAGCCGACCGGCAACTTTCCGTTTTAAAGGCTACACAACTAGCTTTGGGTGAAATTGGCGGTGCAATTGTTGCAATTACCTTTTTAATGGCATCGGTATTTATTCCGGTAGCATTTATGTCGGGTCCGGTTGGTGTATTTTATCGGCAGTTCTCTATAACAATGGCTACTTCAATCATTTTATCTGGTGTGGTTGCACTTACATTAACACCGGCTTTATGTGCCATCATGCTTAAAAAACACAGCGGGCATCACAAGAAAAAAGCCTTAATAGATAAAGCTTTGGATGGCTTTAATGCATGGTTTTTTAGGTTAACTGGTCGTTATCAAAGGGTAATGGATAAAGTGATTACTCGTAGATTGTTATTATTTGGAATATTGGGCGCATTTTGTGTGGGTACTTATTTTTTAAGTAATAGCGTTCCGTCAGGTTTTATCCCAAATGAAGACCAGGGGATGATTTACGCGATTATTCAAACGCCTCCAGGCTCAACTTTGGAAAGAACAAATCAGATTTCTGAAAAACTCGAGAAAATTTGTGAGGATATTGAGGGTGTAAAATCTGTTTCAGCATTGGCTGGATATGAAGTGCTTACAGAAGGCACAGGTTCAAACTCCGGAACTTGTTTAATTAACCTTAAAGACTGGAAAGACCGTAAAAATTCTGCTCAGGACGTAATCAAAGAGCTAGAAGAAAAATCTAAAGATTTGCCAGGTGCAACTGTAGAATTTTTCCAACCGCCTGCAGTACCAGGATATGGAGCCGCTGGTGGTTTCGAGCTACGTTTGGTAGATAAGGCTGGTAACAACGATTATGTTCAGATGGAAAAAGTGAGTAAAGATTTTGTGAAAGAGTTGAATAAGCGGCCAGAACTGCAATCTGTATTTACATTTTACAGCGCAAGTTTTCCGCAATACATGGTGAATATTGATAACGATAAAGCACAGCAAAAAGGTGTTACACCAGAAAAAGCTTTAGAAACTTTATCAGATTTAATTGGCAGTAATTACGAAACCAACTTCATTAAATTCGGCAGGCAATACAAAGTTATTGTGCAGGCTTTGCCACAATACCGGGCGCTACCGCAAGATGTTATGAAATTGTACGTGAAAAATAACAAAGACCAAATGGTGCCATTTTCATCTTTTATGACGATGGATAAAGTTTACGGACTTTCGGAAATTACCCGTCATAATATGTATAACTCTGCAGAGATAAACGGTTCTCAGGCAATAGGCTATAGTTCTGGAGAAGCTTTAAAAGCAGTTGAAGAAGTGGCAAAGAAATCTTTACCCCGAGGTTATGGCATCGATTGGGCAGGTATTTCAAAAGACCAGGCCACCAGAGGAAATGAGGCAATTTACATTTTCTTAATCTGTTTAGGCTTCGTATATCTGGTGCTATCCGCTCAATACGAAAGTTTTATATTGCCTTTGGCTGTAATTGTTTCCCTTCCGGCGGGTATTTTCGGAGCATTTTTATTCCTTCAGCTTTTTGGTTTAGAGAATAATATTTATGCGCAGGTTTCCATGGTTATGCTAATCGGCTTACTTGGTAAAAACGCCGTTTTAATTGTGGAGTTTGCTGCATTGAAACATGCGGAAGGAAAAACAATACTGGCCGCTGCAATGGAAGGTGCAATTGTAAGGTTCCGACCTATTTTAATGACATCATTTGCCTTTATTGCAGGTTTGATACCATTGGTTTTTGCAACTGGCCCGGGTGCAATTGGTAACCGCACAATTGGAACTGCAGCTGCAGGAGGTATGTTGTTCGGAACTGTATTCGGGGTTATTGTAATTCCTGGATTGTATTACGTTTTTGGAACAATTGCCGACAAACGCAAGCTTATCAAAATTGAAGAAGAACATCCGTTAACCGAAGATTTAGAAAACAATGTTTAATAATAAATATAAAATAGTTGGGTTGGCTTTTATTTGCGCTATTTATAGCGCATGTAAGGTGCCAGATTTTGCTCAACGCGATGAAAATAAAAATGTGCCTTTGAGCTTTAATAATTCGCAAGATACTTTGAGTAGCGGTAAAGTGCAATGGCGCCAGTTTTTTACCGACCCAAATTTGGTGAGTTTAATTGATACGGCGTTAAAAAATAATCAGGAGCTAAACATTACACTACAGGAAATAGAAATCGCTAAAAACGAAATTAATGCTAAAAAAGGCGAACTTTTACCAACTGTAGGCTATAGGGTAGGTGCAGGTATAGATAAGGTTGGCCGTTATACAAGTTCTGGAGCGGGTGATGCATCTACAGATATTACGCCAGGTAAAGGTGTTCCGGAAATTTTACCCGATTATGCTTTTGGTTTACAGGCAAACTGGGAAGCTGATATTTGGCATAAACTTCGAAATTCAAAAAAGGCAGCATTAACACGTTATTTATCAACCGTTGAAGGTAAAAACTTCGTAATAACAAACCTGGTTGCAGAAATTGCAAATACCTATTACGAATTATTAGCTCAAGACAACCAGCTGGAAATTGTAAAGCAAAATATTGCCCTTCAAAGTAGTGCGCTTGAGTTAATGAAAATTCAGAAGCAGGCAACCAGGGTTACTGAATTAGCAGTTCGTAAATTTGAAGCGGAGGTTTTAAGTTCGAAAAGTTTAGAATTTGAAATTCAACAGCAGATTACAGAATCAGAAAATAAAATTAATTTTCTGTTAGGCCGGTTCCCACAGCCAGTTATTCGTGATAAAAATAACTTTACAATGCTTGTTCCAGCAAATATTCAGGCTGGTATTCCTTCACAATTGTTGGCTAACCGTCCGGATATTAAACAGGCCGAATATGATTTGGAAGCAGCTAAATTAGATGTTAAGGTAGCAAAAGCTCAATTTTATCCTTCTTTGGGTATTTCCGCAACTTTAGGCTATCAGGCCTTTAATCCATCTTACTTATTAAAAACTCCAGAATCATTAATCTATTCTTTAGCGGGAGATTTAGCCGGACCACTTATCAACAGAAATGCAATTAAAGCAGAATATTTAACTGCTAATGCCAAGCAATTACAAGCCGTTTTTAATTATGAAAAAACCATTTTAAACGGATATATTGATGTGGCAAACCAGTTGTCAAATATCGGTAACCTCCAAAAAAGTTACGATTTAAAATCTAAACAAGTAGAAGCGCTTACACAATCAATTGATATTTCAAATGATTTATTTAGAGCGGCAAGAGCAGATTATTTTGAGGTTTTAATGACTCAGAGAGATGCATTGCAATCTAAGCTGGAACTTATCGAAACTAAAAAACAACAATTAAATGCAGTGGTTAATGTATACCATGCCTTAGGTGGTGGTTGGAATTAAAAAATACTGAAATACATAAATCATTAAAAGGCTTCCACATTTTGGAAGCCTTTTTAGTTTTACCAACTTGTAATTTTAATGTAACTGAGTTATAATAAGCATTTACGTATTAACGTTATCATCTTGTAAGTACTTATAACAAGGAAGTTATAAAACATTAGTTGCACTTTTGGTGTTACATTGTTATAAAGGAGGTCGGAGATAATGATAAATATTTCGAAAGATACAAAATCGACTGTTTTAGACAGAGTGAAGAAAGGCGATATTATTAGATACGATAAGAAATTTGGCGAGGTTATTGCCATTCAGGTCCTTAAACACAGTACTCAAAACGAATATTATTATAAAATTAAAAACGACGGCGTGGTATTGGTTATCAAATAAATAACCAAATTATCCAATAAATTTTTTGCAAAGAAAGTTTAGCCATTAAAAATTGCGCAATTACTCCTTAATTGCAAGAACATCAAAAAAAATCTTACTAAAATTGCTCGTAGTCTCTTGGCATTGGCTCAGCTGAATAATAGCTGTACATTGTCGATAAAAGTGAGATTACATAGAAGGTACCAATAATTAAAAGAAATGTGCTCATAATTGGGATAATTATCTGGTTAAAATAAGTATAACGTTAAGTTAATAATAAATATTTTATAAGCAATTATATATTTTATTTTAACAATAAATTATAGCGTAAAATCACCCTTTTTTATGATATAAATCAATAATTTATTTTGTTACAGCCAAAATGTGACAATTTGATTATTAAGTTTATCTTTTAACATTTAGTTTAAATTTCTAATTTCAATAAACACTAAACAGAAAACGATATGAAAATTGCAATAATTATTGTGAGGGTACTTTTAGGTGCAATGTATTTGTTTGCATCGGTAAGCTATTTTTTAAAACTCATGCCTGAGGCACCTCAAATGTCGGCAGACCAAACCACATTTATGGCTGGCGTAATGATTTCTGGCTATTTAATGCCTTTAATTAAAATTACTGAACTGGTTGGTGGTATTCTTCTAATTTTTGGTAGAACAGCGCCCCTTGCAGCAATTCTTGTTTTTCCGGTAACGTTAAATATATTTCTGTATCATGCATTTCTAGGTCCTAAAGATTTACCAATGGTTTCAGTAATGCTTCTGTTTAACCTATTCCTGTTTTACGCTTATCGCCATAAATATTTGCCTATCGTTTCAAAATAATTTTATTCAAAGTAAAACTTTTCTTATACTTTTTTGCTCTATTAATTGTTTGTATCAAAACGTCAAATTACTATCTTTAAAAACACTAAATAGAAATCATTATGAGAAAGTTCCCAATATTAATGCTGCTTTTTGTAGCCATGGCTTCAACTGCATTTGCGCAAAGTAAAGATGCTGTTGTTGGCAAATGGTTAAATCCATCGGGTGAAGGACAAATTGAAATTTACAAAAAGGCTGATAAATATTACGGAAAATTAGCCTGGTTAAAGGAACCTAACACCAATGGTAAGCCAAAGGTTGATGCAAAAAACCCCAACACCAATCTACAGAACAGACCTCTCCTAAATTTAGAAATTTTAAAAGATTTTGTTTATGAAGATGGAAAATGGACCAACGGAACAATCTATGATCCTAAAAGCGGTAAAACATACAGTTGCAATATCTCGCTAAAGGGCAATGATGTGATGACCGTTAGAGGATACATTGGAATCTCATTGTTAGGTCGTTCAGAAAATTTTAAACGAGTGAAATAATCAAAACATGAAGAATTTAATATGGTGCCTAGTTTTGGCACCTTTTTTTTGCACCGCACAAAATTATAGGCTTAAGCCATTAAATGAAAACACTAAAACAAGCATAAGGGGTTTAAGTGTGGTTGATGATAAAATTATTTGGATAAGCGGCAGTAATGGCACTGTAGGTAAGAGTACAGATGGTGGCTCTAATTGGGAATGGATTGTTCCAAAGGGCTATGAAAAGCTCGACTTTAGAGATATAGAAGCTTTTAATGAATCTGAAGCAGTAATTGTAAATGCAGGTAGTCCGGCATATATTTTAAAAACTATTGATGGAGGGAAAAGCTGGACTGAAACTTATAAAAATACGGACACAGCCATTTTTTTGGATGGCTTAGGCTTTTGGGATAAAAACAAAGCCATAATTTTTGGAGATCCAATACAGAATAAAATGCAGCTATTAAAATCTTCAAATGGAGGTAAATCATGGAAAAACATATCCTCCAAAATGAATCCATCACTCGTTATTGGTGAGGCTGGCTTTGCAGCAAGTGGCACAACAATTAAAACACTTCCTGATGGTAAAGTTTGGATTGCAACGGGAGGATCAATTTCACATATTTATTACTCCAAAAACTACGGTGCAAACTGGGAGGTATATAAATGTCCGATTTTGCAGGGAGCATCTACTACAGGACCATTTTCTATTGATTTTTATGATTCAAAAACCGGTGTTGCTGTAGGTGGAAATTATGTTAAAGACAAAGATAATAGCAATAGCATTGTGTTAACATCTGACGGAGGGAAAAGCTGGCGCAAGCCCAAAACTCCGGTATTTGGATTTCGTTCTGCTGTAGCTTACCTAAATGCAAACACATTAATTGCTACCGGAACATCTGGTACAGACATTTCGAATGATGCAGGAGAAACCTGGTTACATATTTCAGACATTAGCTTTAACTCCGTACAAAAAGCTAAAAATGGTAATGCAGTAATTTTGGCTGGTAATAAAGGATTTATCTATAAACTTGATTTATAAACAGACCTAGATTTTTTCAATAAAAATTGGAGTTTCGGTTACATTAACATTAAGTTTTCCGTTAACTACGTCTACCGTTTGATGTTGCATCTCATTTTTTCCAACTTGTAAACTATGTATTATAGCTTTTTTAGCATCACCTAAGTTTAGTTCATAGTTGGTTGTGCGGCCTTTTTGGTCGGGTATTGTGAGTACAAAAATCTGCTTTGAACCATTTTTATATAAGTCAACAATCGGGTCGTTGTTTAAAGTTGAGGTGTAAAAATATTCACCAATAAGTTTCTTTGTTTGCAACAGATAATCTGCCGATGGCCTTGGCTTAAAATCATCATGGAAGCCAGATGAGCTGTATTGCGTTTTGTTTTCGATACCGCCTGCATCATCCAGCATATAAAACATACATCTCGATATTCCATGTCGGGCGTAAAGTAACGCCGTTCTTAAATTCCAATCGGCTTGCGTAATATATGAGGTTTTGTTGCCAATAGGAATTGCCCGCTGCGGCGTTTTGCCTACATCGTAACCTGTTTCCGTAAGCCAAACTTGCAAACCCGGAGCCTCTGCTTTGGCCATTTTAAGAAATTTGTCGGCAATGGTGCCGATATCTGATAATTCTGGAGCGTAACCAACTGTAGCATTGCCGCCATTTAAGAAGCTATCATTAGAATATAAGTGATAATTAATAACATCAAAACACAGGTTAACAGTACCGTTTGCATTTAAGCCTCTGTTTTTCTTGCACCAGTTTATCATCTTGACAACAAAATCAGGATTTGCAGCTCCCAAACCACCCATAACAACCTGCATATTAGGGTCAGCATTTTTAACGCCAACATTTTTACCTAGAGTACCTTTATGTCCATCATAAAAAGCAGACATATTCGCAGCAAACTCTTCTGCAGATTGCTGCGCTTGTTTCCCCCGCCACCATTTGTCAGGTTCGTTACTGCATTCTACATATTTAATAAGGTTTAAGGCTATTTTTGCTTCATTTTTGGTATCGCCATTCCAACGCAAACTTGGATCAACTGAAACTAAAGCAGGATCTAAATTTTTATTTGAACCGTACCTTGCTGCAAATTGAAATGCCATTCTAGCCTGGCTGATGTAAGATTGTGGACTGCTTTTATCAAGGCCAAAAGGTATTGGACTATTATCAGTCGCTCTCTCGTTTTCCGGAAAATCTTTTACCAACCATTTTGGTACGTTCTTTATGCAAGCCAATACCTCAATATCTTCAGCTTTAAGCCTTTGATAAATAACATCGTAATAGGAACCGCCATTATGAGTTGGATTAAAAGTATATTTTCCTTCAGCGGCTTCCATTCTTTCCCAATCGAGATAATGTCTGATACCGCCAAAAGATTTTATTAGCGCCATTCGTTGCTCATCAATTACACTAGCCGAAACTTGCTCATTCACAAAATCCCATTCAAATGCATTTACACCCAAATATTTTTTAAATGGAATACTAGAAGGTGTATTATCTGAGTTTGTAATTTCTACATTGTCTGGCTGTTGGCTCTTTGTGCAAGCGCAAAAGAGTAATAATATTAGGGAAGCCTTAATTATTTTTTTCATGATTAATAGCAAAACCGGTTTTAAGAAAGTTTACGTTTAAATAAATCAAATGTTCTTTGCCACGCTAGTTTTGCTGCGGCTTCATTGTATCTGGTAGGCGATGTATCATTATTAAATGCATGATTTACATTTTCGTAAATGTAAATTTTATAATCGATGTTAGCTTCTTTCAAGGCAGCCTCATAAGTGGGTATCCCTGCATTTATGCGTTCATCTAAACCACCATAATGCATCATTACGCTAGCTTTTATTTTTGAGACATCAGCCGCATTTGGTTGAGAACCGTAGTAAGCAACTGCCGCTTGAAGCTGAGGATCGTTAACCGCTAATTTATTCGCCATTCCACCGCCCCAACAGAAGCCCATGCAACCAACTTTTCCATTTCCGGCTTTATTTTTTCTTAAATAATCTAAACCATTTAAATAGTTCTGAAGATTTTTTGCCGGGTCAAGTTTTCCAATCAACTCACGGCCTTTATCTTCATCGGCAGGAGTGCCACCAAATGGCGAAAGCGCATCAACACCTAAAGCAATGTAGCCTTCTGCGGCAACACGCTTTGTAACATCAATAATGTGTGGGTTTAAGCCTCTGTTTTCGTGTATCACCAAAACCGAACCTAATTTTTTCTTGCCTTTTGGCTTGGCAAGAATTGCTCTCATCTCACCATCAACCCCTGGAAAAGTAATTTCTTCAGACGTTATATCATCACTTTCAAAAGTTGAAGCCGATGCATAATTGTTTTCCAGTAGGGGTAAAACTGTAAGTGCCAAAGCTGTGCTTCCCGTTAGGATAGCCAACTTTTTCATAAACTCTTTTCTACTTAATTGGCTGTGTGTGTATTTATCGTAAAGAGTGATAATTTTCTGATCCATAACGTTTTGGTTTGTGATGATTAGCTAAGATAACATTCTAAAAACTAATTTGAACACATAATTTTAATTTACTTCTGTATTGCTGATTTTATATTTATTTAAAATAAAAAAAAAGGCTATCAACTTAAATTTTAAGTTAATAGCCTTGATAAATAAAAGAGTTATTAAAATCTCTTGGCGACTAATTTTCCTCGGTATATTTTTTAAAATTATCTAATGTAGATTGCCATCCGCCACGTTGCATTTCAATCGGGTTTTGTGTTTCAGGGTCGAAAGTTTCAACAACTCTGGTTGTATCGCCTTCGGTTTCAAAACCAATTTGAACAGTTCTACCATCTCCTAATACATACTCAATTTTTTTATGTACATCAACATTAGTATAAGTTCCTTCAAAATCAAAACTGAAACTACCATCTTTGGCGGCCATAGTCGTTTTAAATTTTCCGTCTTTTTTTAAATCATTATCAGCATAAGGTGCATGCCAATCGCTTGATGCGAAAGCCCAATTTTTAATGTGCTCGGGTACATTCCAATAAGTCCAAACTTTTTCAACGGGAGCATTAACCACCGTTTCTACGGTTATCTTTTCCATATATCAAACTTTTTAATGAGATAAAGTTATATTAAGATTTTGTATTTGGAAAAGATTAAATTAAACAATTTTTAGCTTTCGGTTAAATTAATTCTAGCTCAGGGGAATTTCAAAATAGAAAGTAGAACCTTTACCGATTTCGCTTTTTACACCAATTTTTCCGTTATGGCGCTCAATTATTTCTGCACTTAAATACAAACCAATGCCAAAACCCGAAATTGTGTGGTGCTTACCAACCCTGTAATATCTGTTAAATAACTTTTCTATATCCTCGGTATCAATCCCAATCCCATCATCGGTAATACTAACCAAAGCACTGTTATCTAAAATTTCACATCGCACATCAACATCAGTTCCTGATGGGGAATATTTTACAGCATTACTAAGTAAATTTGAAATTACACTGCCTATTTTATCTCTATCTGCGTGAATTTTAACTGGCGTTGCAACTGATAAGTTTACCTTATGAGAAAATTGAACTAAATCTGTTTCTTCAACAAGTTCCTTTAATAGCTCTTCTAATTGGAAATCGCTTTTTTCAATCAAAAGTTTTCCAGATTCTAAGCGGGAAACATTTAAAAACCCATTAATCATTACAGTCATTTTCTTTACCTGATTGTAAGCTCTGTTTAGCGCCATTAATGTATAGTCGTCGTTATTTTTCTTAGCCCTGGCCTGCAAAACTTGTACAAAACCACTAATAGCTGTAAGTGGTGTTTTTAATTCATGACTAACCATACCGATAAAATCATTTTTCCTGATTTCATCTTTCTTCAATTCTGATATATCTACACTTGAGGTAATGTATCCTACAAAATCACCATTTTTATTTAAACGTGGGTTGCCTTTAGATAATAACCAACTATAATTACCGGCACTATCTAAAATTCTGAATTCGGTTGTAAATGGGATTTTTTCTGCAAAGGCATCAGAAAATGATGTTTTATATTTTTCCAAATCATCCTGATGGATTAAATCTAACCAGCCAGATTTTAATAGCTTATCAATACTTCTTCCCGTTAGTTTACTCCAGGAATTGTTTAGATAAGTAATTTCGCTGTTTTCATTACCAACTGCAATGAAAATATCTGTGGCCTCTGCCATATTTCTAAAACGAGATTCACTTTCTTCTATAGTATGAATGTACTCTATTTCAGGTGTTATATCTAAAATTACCCCTAAAAAACGACCAGGGCGATTATTGGTTTTCGGAATGCTTTTACCTACCACACGAATCCATTTAATGGAATTTGTAGATTGCTGGTGAATAGGATATTGAACATCAAATGGCTTTTTTGTAAGTAGAGCATTACTTCTGGCTTCTTCAATAACCGATAAATATTCCGGAACTACCGTAGCTGTAACGTCTGCCCAGGTGATAATTCCTTTTTCGGGTAAGCCATAAAATTCTCTGGCTTTTGCCGAAATATCAAATCTTCCGGTTTCGGGTTCTATACTGTAAATACCTAAATTGCCAGATGCTAAGGCTAATCGTAAACTTTCTTCTGTTTCAAGTAGCTCTTCATTTTTTAAAAACAGATTTTTTTGCGCCTCCTGTAATTCCTCGTTTGTTGCAGCTAATTCTTCGTTAGTAGCAGAAAGTTCTTCGTTTGATGCAGCAAGTTCTTCGGATGTGGCTTGCAATTCTGCCTGGCTTTCCTCTAATTTCAGTCTATTTTTAACTTCATCAGTAATATCTTTAACCGATGCTAAAATATATTCTACGTTTCCGTTTTTATCGAAAATAGGGTCGTACGAGAAGTCAACATAAATCATTTCCAATACGCCATCTTCAGTAGCTATATCAACCGCAACCTCAGGCATCGCAATACGATTACCTGTTTCATAAACCTCGGCCAGTAACTTCGGAAATCTTTGTTGAGCCAGTTCAGGGAATACATCAATAAGCTTTCTTCCAATTACAGCTTCAAATTTTCGCTGCCAGATTTTTAGCATTTGAGGATTTGGCTGCTCTATCACTAAATCCCTGCCTTTTAGCAGCGTCATTGCAATATTTGCGGTTTGAATGATATTCTGAAGCAATAATCTGCTCGACTGTAAATCTGCAGTCCGTTCATCAATTCTTAATTCCAGCTCATCATTTAAATGCTGAAGTGCTTTACGAGATGTAAGCAATTCCTCATTCGTACTTAATAAATCCTCCAAATTGGCTTGTAGCTCCTCGTTAGATGCAGCCAATTCTTCGTGGCTTTCTTCTAATGCTTTGTTAAGCTTATTTTCTCGCTCTATAGATTCATCAAGCGCACTTATACTTAACATTTTTTCGGTAATGTTATAAACGGTAATAAGCAAGCATTGCACCTCGTTATTATCCATTACCGGAACAATTTCCGATTGCCACCATCTAACTTCTGAAGTTTGTAAATCAGCAGATGGTATATTATATTGAAAAGATGGCAAATTGATAGACTGCTTCGTTTCTAAAGCTACAGATAACGCGTTGAGTAGAGCCTTGTTGTCTGGATTATTTTCATCCAGAGGAAAAGCTTCTGTTATATTGAGCCCTTTAATGTTTCTACTTAAGGTGTAAGTAGCTTTTTTAAATTCCTCATTATAATCAACAACAGAAAAGTCGGGAGCGTTGCATGCAAGTATTATTCTGGGTACCGAATTATTAAATATAGTCTGAAAAAGTGGAGAATTAATCTGGTTCATTAAGGTATGATTCTTCTGCTTATATGCACGAATATAACAGCATAAAGCATTATTTGTTTAAGTGTACCCCTAATTGTTGTGAAAAATCATGTTAAATTTTTTAAATTAACTTATTTTTTAAAACGGATGACATTCAAAATACATACTATAAGAATGTACACCTATTATAAAAGTTTATACATCTATTTTTATCTGATTTTTCCAAAAGATTTAAAACTTCAGTCTCGGCTATCAACTTAACAAAATAATATTCTATGAAAATGCTATAAAAGCAAAAAAGCCATCATTTTTGATGGCTTTAATTCGATTTTTTTTTGAAGTACTCGGGGCGGGAATCGAACCCGCACGCCTTTGAAAGCACAGGATTTTAAGTCCTGCGTGTCTACCAGTTCCACCACCCGAGCAGGCGATTAACCTTTTAAAATAAATGCCTCCTGGTAAGAAGGCATTTAGAGCGAAAGACGAGATTCGAACTCGCGACCCCGACCTTGGCAAGGTCGTGCTCTACCAACTGAGCTACTTTCGCTTAATAATACAATCGCTGTATTCCCTTTGGGGTTGCAAATATAGAAATATAATTATTGTTTTAAAATAAATTTTTAAAATATTTTAAATTATGTTTTAGTAGGCGAGGAGATAAAAGTGATTTGTTAAGATATGAGGTAAATAAATTTTTGTTTAATAAAAAAGCCATCTTTTTTGATGGCTTTAATTCGATTTTTTTTGAAGTACTCGGGGCGGGAATCGAACCCGCACGCCTTTGAAAGCACAGGATTTTAAGTCCTGCGTGTCTACCAGTTCCACCACCCGAGCAGGCGATTAACCTTTTAAAATAAATGCCTCCTGGTAAGAAGGCATTTAGAGCGAAAGACGAGATTCGAACTCGCGACCCCGACCTTGGCAAGGTCGTGCTCTACCAACTGAGCTACTTTCGC